>CAZNVB010000086.1:0-5680 GCA_964576265.1 uncultured Eubacteriales bacterium
TCCCTATATCGCCCGCCCGTTTTCGATGAAGGTTGAGATATCCGTCCGTCGGGAATCCTGGATACAGGGCAGGGACTATGAATTGAAGCTTCTCTCGAGCGAGGCGACCAACCTGACGGTTCTCGCCCAGGTGGCGACGCTCGAACGCCTGGGCAAGGACAAGCGAAGGGCTTTCAAGGCGCGACGGCAGCCTCGCGACCTTTATGACCTCTGGTTCATCTCCCAAAAGCTGGGTAGGAAATTCGAACTGGATACGGCTGGTTTTGACCCGCGGTTCCTCAGGCGCGAGTTGAGAAAGTATCTTCCCCGAAGCCAATGGAGTCTAGTCGACAGATGGATCGGATAAAACCCCGCGACATCCAGCTGGTTCAGAACCTCGTCCGGTTCAGCAAGCCCTATTGGTCCGTGGCCGATCTCCAGAAAATCTTGGGATATAAGAACAGGCAAACGCTCCTGGTCATCCTTCACCGCCTCGTGCGCCAGGGTGTCTTGACGCGGGTGCGACGGGGGATCTACCGGGTTTCGATTAATTCTGTAGAAGGGGCACTCCTGGCGAATCTTCTCTATACGCCTTCCTATCTTTCGTTTGAATCGGCACTCTCACGATACGGAATATTGAGTCAGATCCCTTATACCATTACTCTGGCTACAACCCGTCGCTCAAAAAAAATGACTCTGGACGGAACGGCCGTGGAGTATCGTCAGCTCCGGGGCGACCTTTTTTTTGGGCACCGTATCGAACAAGGCCTCGATATCGCCGAGCCCGAGAAAGCGTTCCTGGACGCCTTGTATCTGCAGAAAAGGGGAAAGCTGAGTCTGGCTTTGGATGAGTTGGATTTATCTCACTTATCTCCCAGGAAGCTCGATGCCTACGCATCCCGGTTTCCCCGTTATGTCCAGACCGCCCTTGAGGGACTCAAAATAAAGATTCGGAGGGCAAAATGACGAACTGTCCAAAGTGTCGCTTTGAAAATCCTTCCGACTCTAAATTCTGCAAAGAATGCGGAACTCGACTCATCCGGGGACACGAACCGGATTCTCCGGAATTAAGTATTGTGTCCTCATATTCCCAGACGGAAACCCTCCAAATGCCTGTTCAACAGCTGACCACCGGCTCGACCTTTGCGGGCCGCTACCAAATCATCGAAGAGCTGGGCAAAGGAGGGATGGGCAAGGTTTACAAGGTCTTTGATCAAGAAGTCCAGGCCAAGATGGCCCTCAAGCTCATCCGGCCCGAAGTTTCGGTCGACAAGAGCACCATCGACCGCTTCCGGAACGAGCTCAAGATCGCCCGGGATATATCGCATAAAAATATCTGCCGGATGTATGACCTGGGCCGGGAAGCCGGAAGCTATTTCATCACCATGGAGTACGTGTCCGGAGAGGACCTCAAGAGCTTCATCCGGCGGTCGCGGCAACTGGTCGTGGGAACGGCTATTCTCATCGCCAAGCAGGTCTGCGACGGGCTGGCCGAAGCCCACCGGGCTGGCGTTGTCCACCGGGATCTGAAGCCGGGCAACATCATGATCGACAAAGAGGGAAACGCCAAGATCATGGATTTTGGGATCGCCCGGTCCATCTCGGTCAAGGGGATCACCGGGGCCGGGGTGATGATCGGGACGCCCGAATACATGTCCCCCGAGCAGGTGGAAGGAAAAGAGGTCGATCAACGCTCGGATATCTATTCACTCGGGATCATCCTATACGAAATGCTGACCGGGCAGGTGCCGTTTGAAGGCGATACGCCGTTCACCATCGGGGTGAAGCAGAAAAGCGAAATCCCGAAGGATCCCAGGTCCTTGAACGCCCAGATTCAGCAAGACCTCAGCCGTCTCATCCTCAAATGCCTGGAGAAGGACAAAGAGAGACGCTATCAGAGCGCCGATGAGTTGAAGGCAGATCTGGAGAAGATTGAAAAAGGCGTCCCCACCGCTGAGCGCCCAGTCCCCAAGAGAAAAACCCTCACCTCGAAGCCGATCACTCTGACCGTCAGCCAGAAGAAGCTCATTGTCCCTCTCTCTATATTATTCGGCCTTGCCGTCATCGGGATCGGCCTTCGGCTTTTTCTGCCCAAACACCGCGCCGCTCCCCCTCCGGCCGGAAAGCCGACCCTGGCCATCCTGTATTTCAAGAACAGCACGGGAGACAAAAACCTGGATGTCTGGCGCGACGGCCTGTCCCGGATGCTGAGCTCTGACCTTTCGCAATCCCAATACATCCGGGTGCTGCCCGATGATCAGATTTACAGCATTCTCAGCAAGATGGATGCCCTGGAGAAGGACAATTTCACCACAGAAGACTTGAAGGATATCGCCAACCGCGGCGGCGCCTCCCACCTTTTGAGGGGGATCGTCACCAGGTCCGGGGATTCCTTCCGCATCCAGGCGACGCTCCAGGAGACAGCGAACCTGGCCGAGATCGCCGGCACCTACTCGGCCGACGGCATCGGAGAGGGAAGCTTCTTCGGAATGATCGATGAGCTCACCAGAAAAATCAAAACAGGCCTGAATCTCTCGGGCAGCCAGATCGCCGGCGATGTCGACCGGCGCGTCGGAGAAATGACGACCTCATCGCCCGAGGCTTATAAACTGTGCAGCGAGGGCTATCGGCTGAACTATCAGGGCGAATTCGCCAAAGCCGTGGAAGCTTTAGAGCAGGCGGTCAAGATCGACCCGAAATACGCCTCGGCCTATGTTTTGTTGGGGGCTGCCTACGATCACTTGGGCTATCCATCCCAGTCGAATGAAAATTTTCAAAAAGCTTTGGAATTGAGCGACCGGCTGCCGGAGAAAGACCGCTTGTTTGTCGAATCGATGTATTATTTGCAAAGCGAGAGAACATACGATAAAGCCATCGAGGCTTTCAGTCGGCGCCTGCGTCTCGACCCGGATGATCTAAACGCGGCCCGAAATTTCGCGGTGCTCTACCTTGACTTGGAAGAGTGGGATAAAACCTTGGAATTGTGTGAAGCGAACATTCGGAACAAACTAGAAGCTTATTTCGCATACAACAATGCAGCTACGGCCTATGAGGCCAAAGGATTATACGGTAAAGCCCAGGCTGTCCTTGACGACTATCTCACCTCTATTGGTGACAATGCCGCCATCCTTCGGCGCCTGGTCAATAATTATCTTTGCCAGGGGAAGTATGATCTAGCGCTGAAGGAGCTGGACAAGGCTTTCCGGATTTTTCCCGGCTGGCGGGCCAACCTCCTGCTCAAAGGCAATATCCATCAAACCCACGGTGATTTCATTGAAGCGGAAAAGGCTTATCTCGAGCTCTGCGCTTCACCCGAAAAACCGGCGCAATTGCAGGGCCACATCGGTCTGATCAACCTGGGCCTATCTCAGGGGCGTTTTAATAAGGCCAAAGAGGAGGCGAAAAGCGGGATTGAACTTTGCCTGGAGCTTGATGATAAATCTTCGGAATCAAGGCTTCATAGGAGTCTGGGATATCTTCATATTAAAACCGGGGAAATTGCGGCCGCGCTCGCTGAGGCTGAAAAGTCCAGGGGCATCGACGAAAAGGACGGCGGGATCACCGGTCAAATCATCGCCCTCCATCTGAAAGGGTTGGCCCTTTTGGAGAAAGACTCCATTCCTGAGGCTCAGGCTTCAGCGGTCGAGATCAAGAAACTCGTCGATAACTGGCTCAACCCGAAACTCATTCGTTATTTTGATCATCTGACGGGGATGATCGAGCTCAAAAAGGGTAATTTCCCAGCCGCCATAAGCAATTTTGATAAGGCGATCTCGCTCCTGGATTTCCAGTACGCCGGCGTTGCCGAAGAACATGCGCTTTTTATCGAACCTCTGGCTTTGGCTTTATTCAAGTCGGGCAATTTGGACAAAGCCCGCGAGCAGTCCGAAAAGATCGCTCAGTTGACCACGGGCAGGCAGCATTACGGTGATATCTATGCCCGGAGTTTCTACATGCTGGGGAAAATCGCCGAGCAGCAAGGAGATAAGGGGCGCGCCCGCGAGAGCTACCGGCGCTTCCTCGACCTCTGGAAGGACGCCGACCCCGGCCTGCCCGAGCCCGCGGAGGCCCGAAAGCGCCTGGCCGCGCTGAAGTCCACTTGAGGAGGCGAGTTGGAGGAAGTTATTTATTGAATATCCTCCATTAATATTACGATTTTCAATGTTATAATAGAAGAGATGATCAAACGACCCGATGCCCTCAGCCGCATATCTCAGGCCTTTCGTGTCCACCCCGTCGTCGCTCTTCTCGGCCCACGGCAATGCGGAAAAACGACACTCTCCAGGATCCTGGCCAAAAAAAGGAAGTCCACCTATTTTGACCTTGAGAATCCTGTCGACCTCCGGCGCCTCGCGGCACCCCTCCGGGCCCTTGAGGGACTCGCGGATTTGGTCATTATTGATGAGGTTCAGCGCCAGCCTGGGCTGTTCGAGGTCCTGAGAGTTCTCGTCGACCGGCCAAAGAATCAGGCCAAATTCCTGCTTCTGGGATCTGCCTCTCTCCATCTGGTCAAAGGCGTGTCTGAATCGCTGGCGGGACGAATTGGATTCGTGAATCTCTCCGGGTTTAGCCTGCAAGAGGTCGGGCCGCCGCATTTTGCCCGCCTTTGGACTCGCGGGGGACTCCCCAGGTCTTTTCTGGCCGCGGATGATTCGGCCAGCCTTATCTGGCGCGACAATTTCATACGGACTTTTCTCGAGCGAGATATCCCTCAACTTGGGATCTCGATTCCGGCGATGACTCTAAGACGTTTCTGGACCATGATCGCGCATTACCACGGCCAGGTCTGGAATGCCGCCGATTTCGCCAGGTCACTGGGGACCTCGGAAAATACGGCCCGCCGTCATCTCGACATTTTAGCCGGGGCTTATATGGTGAGAGTCCTTCCTCCTTGGTTTGAAAACATCGGCAAGCGACAAGTCAAGGCTCCCAAGATCTATATCCGGGACAGCGGCATCTTCAATGCCCTTCTCCAACTGCGCACTCTGGCCGATATGCAGAGCCACCCGAAGTTGGGGGCCTCATGGGAGGGATTTGCCCTGGAACAGGTGCTCTCAACCCTGGATGCCCGCGATCCGTATTTCTGGGCAACTCATGCCGGGGCTGAGCTTGATTTGCTTCTGACGATCGGGGGCCGGCGGTTTGGGTTCGAGTTCAAGTATGGTGACGCCCCGGCCAGGACCCGGTCAATGCTGGTCGCTCTTCAAGACCTTAACCTGGATCGACTATTCATCATCTACCCGGGGGACCAGGAATACGAGATTGAGGACAAAATCGCCGTTGTTCCGATAAACGAGGTTGTCGGGCTTAGAAAAAAACTGGGCAAAAAACCCGGTTTGACTCCTTCAGTCTAACTTGATATCCTTGCCCCAGTTAGATAGGGGGACAGCGGGTCATGAAGTGCCCAAAGTGTCAGGCTGAGAATCCGGAGACGAAGCAGTTCTGCGGGGATTGCGGGACGCAGCTCATCCGGGGACATGTTCCGGATTCTCGGGAATCCGGTATTGTGTCCCCCAGCTTGCCGACAGAAACTCTGCAATCGCCCGTCCAAGAATTAACCACCGGCTCACCCGAGGCCTATAAATGCTATCTCCAGGGAAATGAGGCGCTCACGAACTTTAACTGGGCGGCGGCCAAACAGTCTTTTGAGAAAGCCGTCGAACTCGACCCGACTTTTGCCACGGCCTATTCCTGGCTGGGA
>CAZNVB010000087.1:0-9109 GCA_964576265.1 uncultured Eubacteriales bacterium
GGAACCAGGTGCTCTGCACCTGGACCATGATCCGGTGTCCCTTCTTAAAGCTGTAGTTCTGGGAGTGGAGGTCGATCGTGACGGCGACGACTTCGTTCGGCGGAATCGGCTCGGGCCGCTCGAAGCTCTTGCGGTAGCGGCCGCGGAAGACCTCGTTCGCCACCATCAGCTGATACCCGGCCATCCTCCAATCCTCCGGAATTTTTTCGGGGTAGACGTCGATCAGCTTGACGATCCAGTCGCTGTCGCTTCCGGTCGTCGAGGCAAAAAGATGGGCTTCGATCCGCCCGGCGATTGTGAGATCCTCCTCGAGGACCGCGCTCTCCCAGCTCAGAACGTCCGGCCGGTCGTCGACAAAGCGCTGGTCTTCCACCAGCCAGGTCGGCCAGCCGGAGCCGGCGGCGAAATACGTGGGCTCGACCGGGCGATGACGATAGGGCACGGGCCGGGCAGGGTCGGAGATGTAGCTGTCGAACGCCTCCTCTCCGGTGTCCTTCGGCGCATCGAAAGAGAGCCGGCCGCCGGGCTGAAAATAAAGGTTCCGCTCGTCGATTTCGCTCTTGGGGGGCCATGAGGTCCAGGTCCTCCAGGTGTTCGTCCCGGCTTCGAACGTCGTCGCTTCGGCCACGGGAAGCCCTCCGTTATCCTTGAGGAAGTGGGCGAACCAGGGCGCCTGAATCTTCTCCCGGAAATATCTGCTCGTCGCGCTGCCGAATTTGACGCGGCCGAGCGCATCGCCCTCGGCCCGGCTCCAGCCGCCGTGGTTCCAGGGGCCAACGACCAGGAAATTCCGACCGTGATCGTCATGTTTCTCCAGGACCTCGTAAATTTTCAGCGGTCCGTAGAAATCTTCCTGGTCCCACCAGCCGGCGACGATCAGCGTCGGCACGCGGACGGCCGTGAGATCAGGGACGATCGTCTGCCGCTTCCAGAACTCATCGTACGTCGGATGTGCGACGAAGTCGTTCCAGGTCGGAATCATCCCCTTCAAGTATTTGGCGTTGACGTTCGAGAGCGGCCCCAGGGCGAGATACCATTCGTAGGTGTCGTAGCGGTCGAACTCAAACGGCGCCTGCTCTTTTGATGTTTCCATCCGGGTGGAGTACTCGAATCCATAACTGAGCCGGAAGGCGCCGTTGTGGAAAAAGTCGTCGCCGAGCCACATGTCGGCCGGCGGCGCCTGCGGCGAGGCCGCTTTGAGCGCCGGATGGGGTTCGAGAAGCGCCATGGCCGTGAGCCAGCCGTCATAAGAGACGCCGAGCATGCCCACGCGGCCGCTGTTTCCGGGAACATTCTTCACCAGCCAATCGATCGTATCGAAAGCGTCCGTCGCTTCGTCGGTGGAACCGGAATCTCGCGGATTTCTGCGGGGCCGGAGCATGACGAAAGAGCCCTCCGATCCGTATTTTCCCCGAATATCTTGAAAGGCGAAGATATAGCCGTCATCGGCCAGTTCTTTATAGCTTCCTTTGAGTCTTTGCCCCGCGCCCGCAATGCCGTAGGGCGTTCGGCTGAAAACGATCGGCAGCGGTTCGGAAGTCCGGCGGGGAATGAAAATCACCGTGTGAAGCTTGATGCCGTCCCGCATCGGGATCATGACTTCGCGGACATCGAATTCCCGGGCAGCCTCCTGTTTAAGCGGCTTGGATTCGAGACCCGGAATCCACCGGGCGAGACCGGCGACGACCAGAGCCGCAATCAGCAGGAAAAAGGCTTTTCGTTTCATTTTTCTTTCCTTTCGGCCGATTCGGAGCTGACGCAAGACGATGTTCTGACCTTGCGTCAGGCAGAAAATACCGCCGGCCGGATGAAAATGTCAAGGTGGAGGTTGAAACGGGGCCGGGCGCTGTGTTATACAATCTGGCGAGAAAAGATGCCGGAAATTCGGCCCGAACGCTCGAGAATGTCACGCCTGATTGAACGAGGCCGCCGCGATGAATAAAGTCACCTGCGCCGGCATTCTGGTCGCCGATTTGATCGCCGCCGACCTGCCGCGTGTCTCTCCCCCCGGCGATATCACCTTCACCCCGCGAGGCATCGGAATTCATATCGGCGGGCATGCCGCCAATGTCTCCGCGGACTTAATGGGCTTAGGGATGAAGAGGGGAGAAGTGAACTGCATCGGCGCGGTGGGAAAAGATATTTTTGGCTCCTTTTTCGAGCAGGCTCTGGCCCGGTCTCGGGTCACGACGCGGCTCCAATGGACGTCCGGCGCTCTCACCTCCGTCGATCTTATCCTCGTCGTCAAGGGGGAAGACCGCCGCTATCACTGTCATATGGGGGCGAATTCGCTCCTCGATCCGGATTTTGTTCTCCGGTCGGTGCGTCGGGACCCGCCGCTCGTTTTCTATGCCGGGGGAGCCGGGTTGATGTCCGGGTTCGATCGCCATCTGGCTCGTGTCCTGAAAGAGGTCAAAAAGCTCGGCCCGGTGACCTTTGTCGACCCGGTCCGGCCTCATGACGGGAGCTGGGATTTCCTGCGGCAAGCGCTGAAGTGGACGGATATCTTCCACTGCAATGACCTCGAAGCCAAGAGCCTGACCGAGCAGGCCGAGCTGAAGGATGCCGTCCGGTCGCTCCTTAGATCCGGCCCCAAAATTGTGCTCGTCAGCCAGGGAAAAGACGGGGTCACGGCCGCAGTCTCCGGGCGTCTGGTCTCGCTTGCGGCTTTTCGGGTTGAGACGCTCGACCCAACAGGGGCGGGCGACGCCTTTTGCGCCGGTTTCATCCGCCAGGCGGTCAAAAAGTTCGTTCGTTCGGGCTCCCGCCGGCTGGACTGGAGAGACAGCGACTTGGCGGAGGCGTTGCTCGAGGCCGAGGCGGCCGGCGCGGCCTGCGTCACGGGCATCGGGACAACCTCGGCCGTGACCGCAGGAAATGTCCGGCGCCTCGTGGCCGCCCAAGGAGCGGAGGTCTTAAAGAGCCTGAAAATCGAACCTCTGTAATTTGCCGGATTCCCCGGTTGAAGGATTGAAGAAGGGGAGGCCGGGAATCGATCCGCCCTGCAGAAGAGACGGCTTGCCCCAAACGGCGGAAAGTGGAAAAAATTGTCGAAACATGGTAGATTTTGAAGTCCTTCGACAGGAGTGATCCGGGTGGGCGGTTAGCTCAGCTGGGAGAGCGCGGCGTTCGCAACGCTGAGGTCGGGGGTTCGAGTCCCCTACCGTCCACCATCGCAAGAGTTCAATGGTCCATCGAGAAGTCATTCTTTTGGCGGGAACTGCGGCCACGATCGGTTTCGTCCATACGGTGTTGGGGCCCGATCACTATCTGCCGTTCATCGTCATCAGCCGGGCCAGACATTGGCGGCTTTCCAAGACGCTGTGGATTTCGGCGTTCTGCGGGTTAGGTCACGTCCTGAGCTCCGTCGTGCTGGGTTTCATCGGCATCGGCCTGGGAATGGCCGTTTCCCGGCTCGAGCGGGTTGAATCCTGGCGTGGCGGCCTAGCCGCCTGGCTGCTCATCGGCTTCGGTCTTGCCTATTTCGTCTGGGGCCTCTGGATAGCGATCAAGAAAAAGCGGCATTCCCATCCCCACCTCCATCTCGGACACGAGGAACACGAGCACGAACACGCCCACGAAGACGGCCATTATCATCTCCATGAGCGATCGGGGAAAAAAGCTCTGACGCCCTGGGTTCTTTTTATCATTTTTGTTTTCGGTCCCTGCGAACCGCTCATCCCGCTCCTCATGTACCCGGCGGCCAAGCACAGCGCGCTCGGCGTGATTCTGGTGACGGTGACGTTCGGCCTGGCGACCATCGGGACGATGCTTGTCCTCATCTCTCTTTCCTCTTGGGGCTTGAGCCTCCTGCGGCTGGGAAAACTGGAACGCTACGCCCACGCTCTCGCCGGGGCGATGATCCTGATCTCCGGGCTGTGCGTCCAATTCCTGGGCTTATGAAATTTGTCGTCGACGGAATGCTGGGAAAACTCGCCAAGTGGCTGAAGATTCTCGGGTTTGACGTCGTCTTTCTGAACCGGGCCTCGGACGCCGATCTCCTGAGCTCCGCCCGGAGAGAAAAAAGGATTCTCCTGACAAGAGACCATCGGCTCTTCGCGTCGGCCGGGAAATCCCGGGCCCTGCTCGTGGCGAGCGAAAAGTGGCCCGAGCAACTTGCCCAGGTCCTCGATGCGTTCGGGCTCCGGTCGGCCGTGAGGCCGTATTCGCGCTGCCTGAATTGCAATGCCCGCCTCCGACGGCTTCCCCGTGAGAGAGCCCGGAATCTGGTCGCGCCGTTCGTCTCGGAACGCGCCTCTTCTTTCGCCATCTGTCCCCATTGCGGCCGGGTTTTCTGGCCGGGAACGCATTATGCGGACATGGAAGCCCGAATTCGGGAAATCTTCCGAACCGGAGCGGCGGCCGGCAAGGAGGCAAGGGTCAAAACGGGGAAGGCGAAGCGATGAATCTTTCTCGTCTGCCGATCGTATATATGGATGATCTTGAAAGGTTCGCCTAAGGAGGAAAGCGATGCTCATTCTGACAACGCCGACCATCGAAGGGAAAAAGATCAGGTCCTACCTCGGGCTGGTGAGCGGCGAGGCCATCATGGGAGCCGACATTTTCAAGGACTTGTTCGCCGGCATCCGGAACATCGTCGGCGGCCGTTCGGCCGCCTATGAAAAAGAACTCAGACGGGCCAAAGAAATTGCTCTCGACGAGATGCGCGAAAACGCCGCGGGCCTGGGAGCCAACGCGGTCATCGGCGTCGACCTGGATTACGAGACGATCAACCCCGGCCAGGCCGGGAACATGTTGATGGTCAGCGCCTCCGGAACGGCCGTCGTTTATGAAGAATAGGAAGGGAGAGAGACGATGGAGCGCCATGTTCAACTTATTTCCATCCTCTGGATCATCTATGGAATTCTGGGTCTTGCCTTCGCCTTTCTCGTTTTTCTTGTCCTTTTCGGGATTTCGCTCATCCCGGGCATGGGAACTATCGCTCCCGGGATTCTAAGAATTGTCGCCTGGGTGGGGAGCCTCTTTTTCATGGCCATCTCTCTGCCTCAGATCATCGGAGGCATCGGCTTGATAAAGCACCAGGAATGGGGGCGGATTCTCATCCTCATCGTTTCCTTCTTCCACCTGCTTTCCTTCCCTCTCGGTACGGCGCTGGCGATTTATTCGTTGGTCATTCTGCTCAAGGAAGAAACGGCCGGGCTGTTCAGGCCCGCCGCCTGAAGATATCGTCCGGTTCGCTTTCCAGACGGCGGATTTTTCCCCCTTCTTCGAAGGAGTGCAGGAGAGGCGATAAGGACCGAAGTCGCCTTGAAAAGAGGCTGGCAATCTCATATAATCAAGCTTCATTCATGAGTATTCGAGAGCATGGATTCGGCATGGATTCGAACGGGAGATTTATAATGAAAAGAATTTTTATCGGGGCTCTCGGCGTCTTATTCGTTTTTTCCGCGCTTTTCTTCGCCCAGGTCCAGGGAAGAGCCCGGCTCAGGGGGATCGTTTACGACGATGAAACCGGCCAGCCGCTCGCCGGCGTGACGGTCAAGCTTTATAACGATTCCGTCGCGGCTTATTATCTTCCTCATCCGGTGACGGATAAGGAAGGAAAATGGGGCGCGTTTTATATCCGGACCGGCCGGTGGGACCTCGAGTTCGAGAAAGTCGGCTACGCCACCCAGAAACTCAGCTACAATGTCGCTTTCGCCGCACCGGGGAATCGTGAAGAACCTCTTGTCGTCCGCCTTCGGATCATCAAAGGGCTGGTCATCGAGAACAAGGTCGTCGACGGAGTGAACAGAGGAAACAAGCTCTATGCCGAGAAAAAATACGATGAAGCCCGGGCTGTTTTTGAAGAAATCCTGACCCAAAATCCCGAGGTCTATGTCTTGAACAAGAATATCGGCAATTGCTACTTCGCCCTCGAGAAATACGACCAGGCCATCGAATCCTACATGAAAGTTTACGAGAAGCAGCCCGAGCAGCCGGATATTCTGATCGCCATCGCCAACGCCTATAACAATGCCGGGAAAAAGGAAGAAGCGGCGGAATGGTATAAAAAAATCCGCTTCGAGGATATTCGGGATATCGATACCGCCTATAACGCCGGAGTCATTTTCTTCAACTCCGGCAACCCGGCGGAGGCCGCTCCATATTTCAAGAAAGCGGTCGAGCTCGACGGGCAGTTTGCCGACGGCTATTTTCAGCTCGGGATGTCCTCGGTGGCGATGAACAACACCGAGGAGGCGATTGCCGCCCTGAAAAAGTTTCTCGAGCTCGCCCCCGATTCCCCACAAGCGCCGACGGCCAAATCCATTCTCGAGGCGCTGACCAAGAAATGAGACGCATCGGAAACTTCACTCTCCGGCAGCTGGCCAGGCAATACGAGGCGGATCTCTTCGCTGATTTTCTTCCCTTCCTCGATCAATACGTTGTCGATCACGAGCGCGGCGGCTTCATGACCAATGTCGACCGCGACGGGAGGCGGCACAACACGATTAAGAATACCTGGTACTGCGGCCGGGGCATCTGGGTCTACTCTTTTCTTTACAATAACTTGGAGAAAAAGCAGAGCTATCTCGATGTGGCCGAAAAATCGGTCCGCTTCATTCTCCGCCACGCCCCGGAGGACGACCGGCTGTGGGCCCCGGAGTTCACCGAAGAGGGCGAGCCCATCGCTCTCGAGGGTCAGTTCATCGGCGGAAAATATTATCCGGTGAGCGCTGAGGTTTCGGGAGACCTGTTCATTGCCAACGGCCTGGCCGAGTTTTCCTGGGCGGCGGGCGATTCTAGCTACTGGGATCTGGCCAAAGATATCGTCCTCAAATGCGTCCGGGTTTTCGACCGGCCCGATTATGCGCCGACCGCGCCGCAGGTTTATCTCGGCAAAGAGGCCCCGGTCATGCCGGGAGCGCGGATCATGGGCGTTTCCATGCTCCTCCTCAACGTCACCCAGCAGATGCTCGCCCGGCGGGACGATCCCGAGCTTCGCGCCGTCAACCAGCGCGCCGTGGACGCCGTCCTGACCAAGCATTACAACCCCGAATACGATCTTCTCAACGAAGTCCTCAACCACGATTGGTCGCGGCCGGAGAACGTCTACCGCCACCTCGTTTACACCGGCCATGCCATCGAAACGATGTGGATGCTGCTCTATGAGGCTCACCGCCGGAACGATAAGGAACTTTTCCGGCTGGCGGAAAGGCTTTTCCGGCGCCACGTCGAAGTCGCCTGGGATCCCGTCTTCGGCGGGTTCTTCAGGGGACTCAAGGACGTTTACGCCAACCTCTGGATCCTGGACAAGCCGCTGTGGACTCAGGAGGAGGTTCTGATCGGGACGCTCTTTCTCATCGAGCACACGGGTTCGGAGTGGGCGCAGGAGTGGTTCAGCCGGACATTCGAGTTCGTCCAGGAAAAATATTCTTTGCGGCGGCACGGTTTTGCCCTCTATGACGATTGGCCCGACCGGCTGGTGACTTTTGTTCGCCATCACACCCGGGTGGAAATCTTCCATCATCCCCGGCATTTGATGCAGAACCTGATCAGCCTTCGGAATCTGCTCGGCCGGCGCGGCCGGCCATCCGGTTTTTTGGATTCTTGACCCGCCGCGAAAACGCGCGCGTGAAAGGAACGATTCCGCTATGGTGTCGTGTCGATTTTTAAAGCCGACGGTCAAAAAAGAGAACGAACCAGCCGGGCTTTTTTTGGCCGTCCTTCTTGCCGTTTTTGTTCTCGGCCTTTTCGGTTTCGCCTGTAAGAAAGCCGCGCGGACGGAGGCGAGACGATGGCGGACGATCTCCGCAGTCTGTCTCCTTGACGGGCCGGCCTACCGGAACAAAGGCCATGTCCTTGACATTCTGAACGGGGTCGAGCGCTCTCTTTCTCCCCACCTCGCCGTCCTGCCGTTTATTCCGTTTTTAAGCTTCCGGGAAGGGCACGAAGCGGAAGATCTCCTCGAGTTCTTTGAGGCGGCCCGATGGAAATCGGCCCATCTGGTGATCGGCCTGACCGAAAACGCGGCGGATGGAAAGATCTATCATTCCGCCCTTCTCATCGGCCCGCAGGGTGAGATCCTCGGCAAATACCGAAAAACCCACCGCGTCGCCTGGGACGACGAGTTTGCCCTGGGCGATGACCTCCCCGTGTTTGAGACGGCGTTCGGCAAGATCGGCCTGACGATCGGTTCGGATTTCTATTTTCCCGAAATCTACGAAGTCCTGAGGATGAAGGGCGCCGAAGTGCTTGTCTGGCAGCACTTCCCGGAAAGACTGCGCGAGCATTTTCAGTGGTTTCCCCTTCTCTATGCCAGGGCGATGGATTCCCACGCCTTCCTGGTGACGGCCCATTACGCCGACCCGAGGACCTATATCACCAACAACTACGAATACGGGATGAAAGGGGCGGCTTTCGGCCGGAGCATGATCATCGACCGCTCGGGGACGATCCGGGCCGATACGGGCTACAGGCACGGCGTGGCTTCGCTCCAGCTCGATCTTGAGGAGAAGAAAATCGACGTCTATCCGATGACCCCGAATTTCGAGAATCTTTTTTACGTGCCGAATAACGGCGGCCGGGCGGCGTTCCGCCCGATCGCCGAGCCGTGGGAGAAGCCGGCGGAGCCCGAATTCAAAAAGAGGCGGGCCCGAATCGCCGTTGCCTATGCGCCGGCGAGCGAGATGTGGCGCGACGGGGAATACCCGGCGACGATCATCGAACTTCTCGGGCGAGTCCGGGAGTTTAAGCCCGACCTCGTCCTTTTTTCCGAGAACAGCATCCGGAAGACCGACGACCCCGAAGTTCAGAGGGGCCTGCGGGACATTTCCCGCTGGGCCGGGGCCGAGCGTTCGTATGTCGTCATCGGCGGCGTCGGGGACGAGGAATATCCCAACGGCGCGGCGCGTATCTGGGACCGGAGCGGCCGGCTCGTCTATTCCCAACCGATTTACTGGATGGCGGGAGCCGAGACGCTCCGCGTCCTGGACACCGATTTCGCCCGCATCGCCACCCATACCTGCGGCGATCTTTTCCAGTTTCCGATCGACCGCGTCCTGGCGCTCCAGGGAGCCGAGCTCATCCTCGACCCGAGCCAGATGTGGGGACCGGACGGCTATCATAACGAGCTTCTTCTCCGCGCCCGGGCGATCGACAACGGATG
>CAZNVB010000088.1:0-6458 GCA_964576265.1 uncultured Eubacteriales bacterium
AAAGAAAAAAGAAAGGAGGAGAAAAAGCCTTTCAAAAGGGGAGAGCGGCCGGAACCCATTTTGATTCAGCCGCCGCCCCGGCCGGAAAAACTCCTCTTTCCCGAGCTCCAGGAAAAAGGTGACTACAATCTCCCGCCCTTCACTCTTCTCGACCCGGGAGCCCCTTCCGAACAAATCGACAAAGAAGAGCTCTTTGAAAAAAAGACCCGGATCGAGGAAAAACTCAAGGAATTCCGGGTCGAAGGCGAGGTTAAAGAATACCACCCCGGCCCGGTCATTACGACCTATGAATTCTACCCCAACCCAGGGATCAAGGTCAGCCAGGTGGCGAATCTCTCCGAAGACCTGTCGCTCGCCCTCGGGGCCGAGTCCGTCAGGATCCAGAGAATTCCTGGAAAGTCGTCGCTCGGAGTCGAGATCCCGAACAACAAGAGAGAGATCATCAAGCTCCGGGACATTATCCAGTCGGAAAAGTTCATCAAGTCTCCCTCCAAGCTCACCTTCGCTCTCGGCAAAACGATTCACGGCGAAGTCTATGTGACGGACCTCTCGATCATGCCCCATCTGCTCATTGCCGGCGCGACCGGAACGGGAAAAAGCGTCGCTCTCAACGCTCTCATTGCCAGCATCCTCTATAAAGCCAGCCCGGAAGAAGTCAAGATCATCCTCATCGATCCGAAGCGGCTCGAATTCACCCTTTACGACGGAATCCCTCATCTTCTCAGCCCGGTCATCAACGATCCGAAGAAGGCGGGCGGCATCCTGCTCGACGCCATCAAAAAAATGGAGGATCGCTACCACCGCCTCAGTGAGTTCAAGGTCAGGGACATCGCTCAGTACAATTATCAAATCCACAAGATTCTCAAGGAAAAAAAGGGGCAGCTGACCGAAGAAGAGCGCAAGAAACTCAAGCCCCTGCCGTATATCGTCATCATCATCGACGAGCTGGCCGAACTGATGATGGTCGGCGCTCAGGAAGTCGAATACTGCATCGCCCGGCTGGCTCAGCTCGCCCGGGCCGTCGGCATCCACCTGGTCATGGCCACCCAGCGGCCCTCGATCGACGTCATCACCGGCACGATCAAGAACAACTTCTCCAGCCGGATCGCCTTCCGCGTTCCGTCGAAAGTCGATTCCCGGATCATTATCGACAGTTCGGGAGCGGAAAAGCTCCTCGGCCTCGGGGATATGCTCTTTATGCCGCCGAATTACCCCCGACTCATCCGCCTCCACTGCGCCTACATCTCGATCCCCGAAGTGACCCGCCTCGTCAATTTCGTCAAGGAGCAGCGAACCCCGGAATTCGACACCAAGCTGGTCAAATTCGTCAAAGCTCCCGCCGAGCAGGAATGGGAAGGATCGGAAGAGAAAGACGAGCTCTATGACGAAGCCGTCAAGCTCATCTTGGCCACCGGTCAGGCCTCGGCCTCGTGGCTTCAGCGAAAGCTCAAGCTCGGCTATGCGCGGGCGGCCCGGATCATCGACCAGATGGAACAGGACGGCCTCCTCGGACCGTCCGAGGGAAGCAAGCCGCGCGAGATCCTGGTCGACGCTCAGTCCTATCTCGCCAAAAAAGAAAAAGCAAAGGAGCCCTGATTGCTTTCCCGGCGGCGGAGGAGGAAAAACGTCCGGCGGGCTCTCGCCGACCTTAACCTGCGCCGGGCCCTCGACCGCGCCTCCCGCCTGCAGACGGAAAAGTTCGACCGCCTGACCGGGGAAATTCCCTGGGAGGAAGCGAAGAAGAAAGCCCGGGAGATCCGGGAAAAAAACGTCGCTCAACTTCCCCGACTGATTGAGCGATTCAGCCGGGAGGCGGAAAAATCCGGGGCCTTCGTCCACCGGGTCGTAGAGCCGCGCGAAGCCCTCGAACTCGTCGTCCGAATCGCCCGCGAAAAAAAGGCCAAGCTCGTCGTCAAGTCGAAATCCATGGTCAGCGAGGAAATCGGGCTCAACCGTTTTCTCGAAGAGAAGGGTTTCGAGGTCATCGAGACGGACCTCGGCGAATGGATCATCCAGCTCGCCGGCGAACGTCCTTCCCATATCACCGCTCCGGCTCTCCACAAGACGAAAAAGGAAGTGGCGGAGCTCCTGACCCGCCGTCTCGGCCGGCCCGTGGCCGCGGAGGCGAAAGACATCGTCCGCGCGGCCCGGGAAGAGATGCGTCGGCATTTTCTCCGGGCCGACATCGGCATCACGGGCGCGAATTTCGCCGTCGCCGAATCCGGCACTCTGGTCATCGTCAGCAACGAAGGAAACGCCCGCCTGGTCAGCACTTTGCCGCCCGTTCATATCGCTCTGGTCACGGCAGAGAAATTCGTCGAGACGCTGGAGGAAGCGACGACTCTCATCAAGGTCCTGACGGCGGCGTCGGCGGGACGGAAGCTGACGTCCTACGTCTCCTTCATCACCGGTCCGAGCTCGACCACGGACATCGAGAAAGAGCTCATCACCGGCGTCCACGGCCCGGGCGAGCTCCACATCATCATTCTCGACAACGGCCGGCTGGCCCTGAGCGAGAGCGAGGATTTCCACGAAATCCTCTACTGCCTGAAATGCGGCGGCTGCATGTTCGTCTGCCCGGTTTTCCGGTCGGTCGGAGGACATGTCTTCGGCGGACCGGTCTATCCGGGAGGGATCGGCACGCTCCTCACGGCGATGACCGATTCGGTCGAAGAAGCGGCGCCCATCCTTTCCTTCTGCGCCGACTGCAAGAAGTGCGAGACGTTTTGCCCGGTCGGGATCCCGACCGGCGAGCTTCTCGTCAAGATCAAAGCCGCTCGAGGACCGACCGCGGCGGAAAAAGCCCTGTCTTCTCTTTTCCGGAAAAAAAAGGCGCTCGAGGCCGGCGCCCGATTCGTCGCCCGAATTCAGGGCCTGTGGCGGAAGAACGACCACTTCCGGGCCCTGCCGGTCATCGGATGGAAAGGAAGAAGGCTTCCCCTTCTCAAACCGAGGAAGGCCGGGATCGCCGTCCGCGGAGGCGACCGCAAGGCCTACCTTTTCGAGGGGTGCATGGCCAGACTCTTCTTCCCTGAAGTCCGACGGGCCGCTTGCCGAGTGCTCGGCCGGATCGGCTATACGGTCGCTGCGCCCGAAAGCCAGGTCTGCTGCGGCGCTCCGAGCCTTCATCTCGGCGACGAAGAGGCCGTCCGTGATCTGGCCGCCAGGAATCTCCGGTCTTTTGAGGAAGAAAATCCGGATGTCATCGTCACCGTCTGTCCGACAGGTTATCGCCTCCTGAAGCATCATTATCCCGGGCTGGACGCCCGGGCGATTCGCTGGAGCGAACGCGTCGTCGACTTCACCTCGCTCATCGTTTCCTCCGGCAAAATCCCGCTCCGGGCGGGCTCTGCCCCGACGGGCCCGATCTATTACCATTCCCCGTGCCATTCCCTCTGCCAGCCGGAGCTCGCCGAAAAGCCGAAAGAGCTCCTCGAGCGTCTGGGAATCGGAATCGCCAAGACGGCCGGACGGTCCTCCTGCTGCGGCTTCGGCGGCGTGTTTTCTTTTCGTCAGCCCGATATTTCCGCCCGCCTGTGGGAGGAAAAAAAGGCGGAGATCGTCGAAAGCGGCGCCTCCCTGGTGGCGACGGACTGCCCCGGTTGTCTTTTTCAAATCCGCTCGGAATTCGCCGAAGACAAAAGCCCGGTCCGCTCCCTCCATATCGCGGAGCTCCTCGACGAGCTCATCAGTCAGGAAAAACGGACGACGGAGGAGGCCGGCCTTTCAGATTGCGGTTCTTGAGCCGAGCCGGGGCGGGGCAATCAGTGAACCGAGGGAAGTCGAAGCCTAAGAAGCGTTTCCGTCTTCGCCTGGATCCATTTCGCGTCGGGGATGGAGAGGAAAACCTCGACCAGGCCGGGATCGAACTGGCTGCCGCTATTTCTCTCGATTTCGCTCCGGGCATCCTCGAAGCCCCGCCCCTTCCTGTAGGGGCGGTCGGAGGTGATCGCGTCGAGCGTATCGGCCAGGGAAAAGAGCCTCGCTTCGAGCGGAATCTGGTCGCCGTTTAAGCCGTAGGGATAGCCGTTGCCGTCGTAGTGCTCATGATGATAAAGGACGATCTGGCCGGCGTTGCGAAGAAAGGAAAAATCCTCAATCAGCTTATATCCCAGCAGAGGATGATCCTTGATGATCTCCCGCTCGATCAGGGTCAGGGGACCTCTCTTCCGCAAGATGGATTCGGGAATCCCGATTTTGCCGATATCGTGAAGCAGCGCCCCTCTCTCGATATCGGCCAGGGTCTTTTTGTCCTCGATCCCCAGCTCTCGGCTCAGAATAAGGGTGTAGGCGGCCACGAATTGAGAATGACCGACCGTTTCTTCGTTGTCGTCGGTCGTGGCGATGAAATCGATCAGGTTCGAGTTGAAGAAAATCTCTCTTTCCGCCGCGTCTTCTTCGCTGAGCTCATCTCGCCCGCGGAAAATCTGCTCATACCAGAAGCGGAGATCCTTCATCGCTTCTCTGGCCAGGACGATTTTCTGCGCTCTCGCCGCCCCTTCGGCGCGAAGAGCCTCGCTCCAGCCGCTCCGGGACAATCCGGGGAAGCGATTGCCGCCGTTAAGGGGAAACAGATAATCGAACTCGGCCCGGCTCATGAGGTTCAGAAAGGACGTCCGCTGTCCCGACCGGTCTTCGATCACCAGCAGGCGTTCTTTTTCGGACCCGGACGAGGCCTGGCGTCTCTTTAGCTCATCGGGCGGAATCATGATCGACCTCATTTTCGACTCGCAATTCTTTAGTCGGCCGAAGGCGGGCCGAATTGAAAAATATTTCTCCCTCACCCCGGCCATCCCCTTTTAGGGGGAGTTCAGGCGTTGAAGTCCACCCTTGTCAAGGCGGGGACCCCACCTTATAATTATTTTAGTGGAACAGAAAGCGAGCGCCGTCGACCTCGACGAAATCGTCCTCAGGTACCGGCCTGTCGTCTCCTTCAAAGTCAAGAAATCCCTGGGCAGCCAGACCCCCGACTGGGAGGACGTGGTCAACGAAATCATCACCCAGGTCATCGAAAAGGTTCAGAACGGCGAATTCAGGGGGGAATCGTCGATCGGGACCTTCATCTACACGATCACCAGCCGACGGATCATCGATTTCATCAGGCAAAAAACGCGGGTTTTGAAAGAGGCGCCCGAGCCGGCACCATGGCCCGACCCCTGCGAGGACGCCGAGGCCAGGGAGCGGTCGCGAATCCTGGCCGAAGCGATCAAGCGACTCAAGCCGAAGTTCAAAGAGGTTCTGGAACTTTATTATTATCAAGAGCTTAGCAGGAATGAGGTGGCGGAAAGGTTGGGGATCTCGCCCCGCCGCGTCAGCGAGCGGATCAACTATGCCCAGAAACTGCTCCGCAAAATGATAAAAAAATGACGATTTTCCATTTTTGGCCCCTCCCGCCGACTAAATTGGTTGAAACCGGGAGAAAGGTGATCCGACATGAAAAAATGTCCGTTTGAAAGCCAGATCGACGATTACCTCCTCAATAGATTGGAAGGGGGGGACAAGGAGGCCTTCGAAGAGCACTACTTCAACTGTCAGCGTTGCTTCCGCCTGATGGAAGAGCGGAACGAGCTCATTTCAGCGGTGAAAACTCGCGGGGCCTGGATTTTCGAACCCGAGCCCGACGCCGAGAAGAAGGTTCTTCTGCCCACATTCGAAAAGGTCTTCTCCTATTTTACGCCCCGGCAATGGGCGACCGTCGCCGTCGCCGCCGCCGTTCTTCTGGTCGCCGTCTTCGGCGTTTTGCCCAGATTTAAAGGCGCTCCTCCACAGTTTGTCCTCAGCGAGAGCGAGGTCGTCCGGGGCGCGTCCCTGACCCTGATGTCTCCGGTCATCGACACCGCGGTGGCGCCGGCCTATTTTGAATGGAAATCGCTCGGCGAGGATGTCGAATACAAGCTTTCCCTTTACAATTCCGGCCTTATCTGGACGGCGACGACCCGGGAAAACAGAATCTCCATTCCAGAGGAAATCCGCGCCAATATGACCGCCGGCCAGAAATTCGCCTGGCAGGTCCGGGCCTATTCCTCGCGCGGAACCCTCATCGCCGTCTCCAGCCGGGTCGAGTTCCAGATCAAACCGGCCGAATAATCAATCCTCGATCAGGTTTTCGTCCTCAATATACATCCGTCCCCGGCTTTCCTCCTCAAACGCCAGACAGCACATCAACCGGCCGCACAGCCCGGAGATCTTGGTCGGGTTGATGACGATCTGTTGCCGCCTGGCTTTCTGAATCGTCACCGGCTCGAAGGTCTTCATGAAACTCGAACAGCAGAGGGATCGGCCGCAGACGCCCAGCCCGCCGATCATTTTCGCCTCGTCGCGAACGCCGATTTGGCGCATCTCGATTCTCATCCTCAATTCCTTGGCCAGGTCTTTGACGAGCTGCCGGAAGTCGATCCGTCCTTCGGCCGTGTAGAAAAAAATCCCCTTTTTCTCGTTGAAAAAATAGCGCACTGCGA
>CAZNVB010000089.1:0-2015 GCA_964576265.1 uncultured Eubacteriales bacterium
GGATGATGTTCCACTCGGATTCCGAAACGGTGCTGTACGATCCTTCGAGGGGCTGGCCGGCCGTTTTCCGGCATCGGGGGAGCATCGACATAAGAGATAACCCAAGGAAGAGCGCCAGAATAAGCGTCGGACGAATTCGCATCTCAAGCCTCCATCGTCACGGAGCCGGCCGCGAGCCGGAAGGTGCTCTGGGGCCGGTTGCCCGTCCAGCTGCCGACCCAAACGTCGCTCGACCCCGGACCAGAACTCATGGACCGGGCACTGGACGCTCGGCGGATCTTGTTGGGAAAACGCGGTCCCTGCGGAGAGAAGGCAAAAGCCGAAAAGAGCGAGGAAGAGAGATCTGTTTTTCATGGCGGCCTCCCCGGGAAAGTGATATCTTTCAATCTTAATCCATAAGAAATTGAGGGGACTATATCCGATAACTTCGGACAATGTCAAGCGCGCTCATCGCTTCATCCAAAATCTAACCGTATCTTCTCCCGCTCCGCGAGCAGACGCCCGCCGGATTTCCGGCGCTTTTTGGCTTGTCTTCGACGTTCCTGCTCTTCTCCGCCCCTTTCCGCTCGATTTGACTTTCTCCGGCGCTCCGATTTTTCATTCCCGACGAGGGGGGTGAGGCAAAATCGGTGCTTGAGAACTCATTCGGCCGACAGAAAAGAAAAACCAATCTCTCATCCTCTATCACGCCTGGTCGGAGTTCAAAGCCGGGCTGTTAGTCCGGGTTGCTGGGGCTGAGCTGGCTCCAGGTGCCGGAGTCCCACATCCACAGGCCCAGCGAACCAAAATCGCCGAAGATTTCTTGGGCACCATCCCCGTCGATATCGCCGGAAATCAGGTTTTCCGAGTTGGCCGCGGAAATCTGGGTCCATGACCCGCCGTTCCACATGTAGGCTCCGGCAGAACCGAAATCGACAACCAGTTCGTCCGAACCGTCGGCATCAAAGTTGCCCGCGGCATGTTTGAAGACACAATGGGGAAATAATTCCCCGCTCAGTTTTGCGATGAATACATCATAAGGCTCATCAGACATTTTTGTGGGTAACAGGGAGAAGGTTTAGGCCTCCGCAATGAAAATAGATGGCGATTTTGAAGTGTTCCCGGTTGCGAAAGCCTCAGGCCCTCTTCCCTCAGCTGCCGACATTCTTCCTTCCGGACCGAATCGACCGCCTTCACCATATGCGTCATCAGATGATACCGATCAAAAACAACCTTCTCTTCGCTCTGCGGCACAGGCTCCCGGATCGATGCCAAATACGGGTCCCAGATATCCGTCGCGATCGCCTCGATCTTCGCCCTCTGCCGGGGCTTCAACAGAGAAAAATAGCTGTCCAGGCTCTCCTTCCGTTGTCCAGATGACGATAAAGTTCCTTGTCTTCCATGACTCCGTTCCTTTCGGAGTCATTTTATCTCACTCACTTACCCATCAAAATGTCGGAAGAGCCAAATATATATGTTTTGGCTTAAAAAAAATGAGCATAGTTTTTTTCCTGGCTGCCAACCCGTGCACCACACAAGCTAAAGCTTTGGGCAAAAAAAGATTATTTGCTTCAGGCTTCCAGGTCCACACCGCCAGCCAAAGAATGATCAGGTCATCCTCAGAGAGGATAAATGGCGGCTCATGAGATGTCAAAATAAAGCGGGTCATCTCAGCCCGGACTTTGCTGTGGACCGACCCCCAGCCATGGGCAATAGGCAGGGAAGATGATGGCAGCCCAGGCCCCCATCACGTTCGTTGATTGGTGCGTACGATCCAACACGCCCCGCAATTCCTCGGCGTAGGGGAGCTCTGGTTTAGCGATTGGCTGAAAATGCTGCATGAAACGTATGTTCGGGAGTCTCATGATCGGGGTCACACAGTTGCTACAAACCGTGCGGTATCCGTATTATCAAACTGGCCTATCGGGCATTTCACGGCCCTTGTTCCCTTGCCGGCAAAAGAAGACTATCCTCCCCATATTCAGTCAAGGTCTCATTGGCAGATAGACTTCCAATCGACGAGTTTCAGCTCTATA
>CAZNVB010000090.1:0-3947 GCA_964576265.1 uncultured Eubacteriales bacterium
GTTCACCAGCGACATAAGTCCGAACAGCTTTGCTGTCAGAATCCCTTCACCTGCAACATAGGCATCATGGACATAAACGGTCATCCCCGGTGCCATACGAAGGCGAGCGTCCCAGACAAAACCTGGGCGCTGGGTGATGACGCGCTGGGTTGAACGAAACGGCTTCCACTGCTCTCCGGTCTCGCTCATGTTGAAGGTGCCGCTGTGTTCTACGCTGACCGCTGGAACCAGCGGCTGCCCCTCCTTCAAAACAGTTCGAAAATAACGCTGAACGGGCGCAGGCAGCCCGTCCAATTCGCGTGGATCATACGCTTTCGGGGTGATCGGCGCACGCCCTGCTTCCATTCTCGCCTGAAGCTTTTTCGTATTTGACTGCCAGCGGTTCGTTGCGAAAAGGATTGCGATCGCTACAGCAAAAACCAGAACAGCCAGCACAACGGCGATTACTTTCCACCACATATCAGATACTCCTCCTCTCCATATGTGAAATCGGCGAAGGCCGTAACCCCTTCCGCGCGCTTATAACCCATTTTTCTCCTTTGTTCTCGCGAGCATCGTCCTTCGAACTATCAACATACGGCCTGCCGGTGTGGCAAAAATCGGTCTCGGCAGCCGTCGTCTTTTATTATATGCGATTTGTTTTTCTATTGCACCGGTTAACGGGGTGTCGTTTTGCAGCCATTTGTCCATTTATTCAGGGGGAGAGATTATAAGTCGCGACTCAAGAAGATTTCGAGGAAGGATTAATAACGCCCGGGAGTGTCCCTGAAGCCGGCGGGGCGCCAGAAAAGCTTGAAAACCTGACAGAGCCCTCCTTTAGCTTTAGAAAGAATCAAGAAAAATACTCTTGGCCGTTTAGATCTGGCTCCGGCATTTGTCGCCCAAGAGACACAGAGCTTTATAATAGGGCTCGATGCTGGGGAGATAGTGTCTTTCTTCAGAGGAATGAGGCCCAATCCCGGACTGGCCCCAGACAACACCTTGGCCATGGGGAGCAAAGCGGGCGCTTGTAGCAGGAAGCTTGCGTCCCATGGCCGGGTCATTTCCTGTGACTTCCCTTAGCGATTGGATCAAATGCTCAAGAAATAAATTCTGCCGATCGCAGACAATCCCGTTTTCGGCGGCAACGACAATGAGCTCGAGGTGTTCGCGGCGGCAGTATTCCTTGATTTCAGATACCAAGTCCGAGATATGATCCTGGGGAATGGGGCGGATCTCAATGCCCATGATTCCACGGCCGGGTGTGACATTAAATACACCGTCATCTCCGACCCGGATGAAAGGGAAGCGAACTTGGGATTGCCAGCCACCTTGGCCCTTAAGGGTGAGCCTCCTCTCAAAAAGATCCATCAACTCGTCGCGGGCTCGAAACAGCCGCATACTGAGGTCCATCGGGGCGCCGGACAATCCCGTGTGCCCGCGCTCTCCGCAGACTGAAACCTCGAGCCGAACAAGGCCCCGGTTTTCCAGGCAGACCTCGCCGATCAGCTCGTTTCCCTTCTCGCCTGTTCGTTCACCTGCAATCAACAGCCGCGGCGCGTAGCCTTTCTCTTCCTGAAGCTCCCGAAGAATATGCGGGGTCCCGGACGGATCGCCCTCTCCGATCTCTTCGTTTCCGACAAGGAGAAGATTTATCCCCGGGAAAGCCCCCGACCGTTTCCTGGCGTCTTTCATCCAAACAAGGTAAGTGGCGACGACTGTCTTCATGTCGGCAGCGCCTCGTCCCCAGAGATAGTCTCCTTCGATCCGCGGATCGAACTGCGAGTCGTCCGGGTCAGGAGCCACCACATCAAAGTGGCCGCAGAGCATGACCGGGGACTTCAGCTGACCAGGGAAACTCGCCAGAACGGCCGGGTATTTCCCCTTATCAAAAATCATCACCTCGAGATCAGCCTGACGGAGGTAATCGTAAATGAGCGTCGCCGCCCGGTGGACTTCGTCCAGGCGGTGCTGACCCGGCGGGGCGTTGGTCACCGAAGGAATCCTGATAAGCTGTCTGGCCAGGTCAACGATTTCGGCCGTTTTGTTTGGATAGATCACGCCAAACCATGCCCCGAGATGAGCCTGAAAACGGATGGGGGCGCTGGGTTCGCGTCGGGCCTCGTCTCTTGCCCGCCCCAAGAGTTCCTGCCATTTGGCGCAGTCCTCGCTCAGACGGACTAATTCCCCGGCGATCCGCTCAACGTCGCGGGCGACCTCGACTTCCCGCTTTTCGGCCAGTTCGCGAAGGAGGTCAACGGAGACTCGGGTTTCTCGGCCCAATCTCCGACGCATCTCCTCCCGGATTCGACCGGCCGTGTTTGGGGCTCCAGCGGCCATCTCCTCGAGCGGGCGGAGGGTCTCTTTTCTCTCCAGGGCTTCGGCGAGAGGCGCGATTTCGTCCAGAGTCCGACGCAAAAAATCCCGAATGGTAATGGGCTTTCCGGTGAAGGGATCCTCAATCTTGGCCCCCAAGCCCTGCTTAGCCGCAGCGTGCTCGTTTCTCCGGGCCCGGGGCAGATCCTCCTCATCATAGCGGAAGGCCCGACCGTAGGTCGGGTCGGCATAGAACTGAATGAGCAGCAACTCTTTGAGAGCGAGGTTGGCGATGTCGAGCTCCAGGGGATGTCCCCCTTCATCTGTGCGGACTTCGACCCGGGCCATTGGGAGATCAATCCGGGCGAGGAGGTTCTGGATGACAATTTCTTCTGCCATATCCTCGACCGACTTTTTTTCACCTGAAGCATATAATCCCCGGCGATAAAGGGAGTGCAGCTGCTCGCTCGACACGGCGATCAACCGCTCGACAGGTTCGGCAAAAGACCGAGCCCGGACCGCCGTCCAGTTATTGTTTCCGAATCTGACGCCCCGGCGGACGAGGTCGTAGGAAATACGAAGATAGTATGCATGCGACCGGTAAAGATGGGGGAGGTCGAGCGTTTCGGGGCTCGGGAAGGTGAGATTGCGTACAGAATCGTATTCAGTGAGCTCGACGATCGGCTCTCCGTTGACCACGTTCGGCATGAAAGGAGTGCTTGCCGAGGTGGCAATAAAAAGAGCCGCGAAAGCCCTCATCAGGCGTGTTGCCTCGATATAAACCCGGTTCTTATAGCTGTCCAGATGCTCGTCTCCGCGCTCGGTCGGCGAAAGATGCATGAAATCCCAGGCAAGGAGGGGCTCCGGGAGAGAGAGGTTTACGTGAATTCCGGCTGTCGCCAACCGGGAACCATAGAGGTCGACGCAACGCTCGAGATACCGCCTCTTGGCCAGATTCCAGCCGCCCGGAATGGAATCATGGCCGACCTCAACGGGAGCGAGCAAATTGCCGTGCAAAAAATAGAGACGCTCGCCGAATGACCGGCCGGCTCGAGCCAGGGAGTTGGTAAGACAGGCCTCGAGCAGCCTGGATTCATAGATCGCTCCGGCTGGAGAATAGTAGGGCCGTGTCACCCATTCGATCATCCAATGGAAAACCTCAAGCTGACTCCTTTCTGCCAGCCATTCGGGCAGGAAATCCGCCCTGAGTGCGTCGACGAACGAACGCCGATCGGGCCCCGAGCCGACGGTCTGCAGCGGACGAAAATCGGTGTCCAGCATGTTCCATTCGAGCTCAAGCCCGCATGTCCCCCGCTCAGGGAGAGTCTTGAGGGCTTCCTGTCGCGCCAGTTCATATTTTTCGGCGAACCGACCGACCTCAAGAAGAGACAAGCTCATCCAAGCCCTCCAGAAGTCGCTTGGCCGCGCCAAGGGTCCGGTCAACTGGAGTCGCATAGGAAAAGCGGATCCAGTCGCCCCCATAGACGGAGAAAAAGACACCTGGGACGATTGCCAGCCCGTGCCGCTCGGCAAGGTATTGACCGAGTTCTTCGGAATGCGGCCAGGCCTTTCTTCTGAGCCATCCCCCGACGTTGATGAAAGCGTAGTAGCCTTGTCCCAAGATTGCCTTTAGATGGTGGTCCTTCAGGAAC
>CAZNVB010000091.1:0-4005 GCA_964576265.1 uncultured Eubacteriales bacterium
GATCTTCAATCCCTTCCGCAGCGTTCAATACGACGACAAGAAGCTCGACGCGATGTATGCTCAGGAAATGGCGGCTCTTTTTGGAGTGGCCGTCGGCCTCGCCACCCGGAAAATGGAAAAGTAACATGATCAGGATCAATCTCTTAAAGCCGGAAGTCAAGGAAATCAGGGAGGCCCCCGTCGTCGCCGGTCCGGAGATCAAAGTCAAGCGGGGCTTCCCCGTCACCACGATCGTCATCCTGCTCATCATCGCCGCGCTGGCGGCGGCCTTCTTCCTGCAGAGAAAGATGATCACCCAGGAACAAACCCGCCTGGCGAACGCCCAGCAGGAAAAAAGCCGGCTCCAGTATGTCGTCGCTAAACTGGACGAACTGGAACAGCAAAAAGCCGTCTACGAGAAGAAAATCAACCTCATCAACCAATTGCGCGCCCAGCAGGACAAAGCCGTCAACATCATGGACGAGCTCAGCCGGATGCTCCCCGACTGGGTCTGGCTGACGGAGCTCACCTGCGACGGACAGAATATCCAGCTCAAAGGGAACGCGCTCTCCAACAACCTGATTGCCGATTATATCTACAGCCTCGAAAACAGCCCCCACTTCGACAACATCAACTTGATCTCCTCCGCTCAGAAAACCGGGCGCAATGCGCAGTATCTCGAATTCTCCATGACGCTCAGCTATCATCTTCCGGAAGCCGCCCAGGCACCGCCAAAAAAGCCGACGGTAAAAACGAAGACAACTCCCCAGACAAAGAAAAGGTGATCCCATGAAAAACTGGCCCTGGTATGGTTATATCATTTTTGCCTTGGTTGTCTTTGCGCTTGCCTTTTTCTTCTATTTCAAGCCCCGGAACGCCGAGCTCCAGACGATCAAAGAAGAAAGGCTGAAAGTCGAAAAAGAGGTGGCCGGCCTGCTGGAAAAGAAAAAGCAGCTCGATCAGATCGAGGCGGAGCTGGCCGGTCTCAACACGACCCTGAAAGAGCTCGAGCAAATCATCCCCTTAAGAAAGGAGACGGCGGACATCCTGCGGCGGATCCAGCAGATGGCCTTTGACTCGCGGCTCGACATCGTCAAGTTCACGCCCAAGGGGCTGGTCAATTTGGAGTTTTACTCGGAGTGGCCGATCCCGATCGAAATCCGCGGAAACTATCATAATCTGGCCTCGTTCTTCGACCGCCTGAGCAAGTTCCCGAGAATCTTCAACGTCGAAAATTTCGCCATCAAGTCCCTGGCCAACCAGACGGAGGAGCAGACCATTTCCTCCACCTTTACGACCAAGACATACGTCTTCCTTGAAGAAACGATCGAGCCCCCCGCCGGCCAGGAAGTGAAAAGGAGGGCCCAATGAAAAAGGTCTTCGTTTTGATCCTGTGCGGCATCATTATCGCCGGCAGCGGTTTTCTCCGGGCCCAGCAGGAAGAAAAAGCGCCTCCAGAGAGGCAACCGCTCGTCGGGCTTCGATCCAGCTCGCCGAGCTATGATCCTGCGGGAAGGCGGGATCCATTCAAAAACTTGCTTGGGGGGAAAGAGATCAAAGAGAAAACAGCTCCTGGCTCCGTGCCCCAGCTCTATATCGACGATATCGCTCTCATCGGGATCGTCAAGTACAAGAACAGATATACGGCGATCCTCAGCGGACCCCAAGGCTTCCCCTATTATTTCGGCGTCGGGGAAAAACTTTCCGACGGCTTTATTCTGTCCATTAACGAAACTCAGGTCATTTTTCGGAAAACCAACGAGAGGGGCATTCCATTGACCAAACCCAAGGATATCATCAAAGAAATCACTCCGGAGGAGCGTTAATCATGAAAAGAGAAATCTTTTGGCTGCTTCTCATCAGTGTTTGTTTGGCGTTCAACCTGTCCGGTCCGGCCCAGACGACTTCCCCGAATGTCACGATAAACCAAATCCAGGTTCAACCCGGGAAACTGAACACGAGAATCATCCTCGACTCGAGTGCCGCCCTGACTCCTCCAAAAACTTCCTATGCCCCGAACGACCGTCGGACGATCGTCGTCGATCTTGACCATGTGAATATCACGCCAACGCCGACGGTCGGGTTGGCCGACCAAAATTTCGTCACCAGCCTCAGCACGGAACGACTCGGGCCGACAAGCTTCCGCCTGCTCATCCGACTGAGCGAACCTGCCCCTTACCGCGTCGCCCTTGACAGCCATCGGATGATCATCGAAATCAATAAGATCCAGGGTGGGCAATCCGAGTACTTCATCGAGCCGCCGATCGCGGAAAAGCTCGTCGAGATCGGAAACGGCGCTGTATTCATGAATCGAGTCCGAGTGGAGGATCGCGATGGTGAACTCAGTTTCCGGGCAAAACTCAGCCGGGCGACCGCTGCTCAGGTTTTTTCTCTCGCCAATCCGCTCCGCCTCGTCGTCGATGTTTTTAACGCCGTCTATGAAGAGTCCTCCTCGATCGTTTCTCTCGAGAAAGCGGGATTAAAGAAAATGCGGGTCGCCCAATTTCAACTCGGCGATCCGCGGGCCATCACCAGAGTTGTCTTTGATCTGGCCGAACCCAGGTCCTACTGTCTTCGCTCCGAGGGGGATGAACTCGTCATCTCTTTTCCCTATGAAGGCAGCCCTGTCCTGACAGCCGCTGCTCGGCCCACGGCCCAGTCAAGCCCCTCTCAGACTCAGATTTCCAACCCGCCCAAGCCCGAGATTCAGGCTCAAGCTCAGGAACCGAACACGCCGCCGGCGGCTCCGGTTGCCTCTGTGCGGGTCGATCTCGAAAAGAACGGCAAGAACGGGAAGGAAAAAACCCAGGAATCTCCTCTGGAACTGACCGGCGCCCAGGAGCGGCCGGAACAGCGCTATCAGCCCAAGACGGTAAGCGAGAAAGAAACAAAATATACGGGTGAGATCATCACCCTGAAATTCAAGGATGCCGACCTCAGGGATGTCATCCTTTACCTGGGGGATTTCGCCAAACTGAATGTCGTCTTCGACCCCGAGGTTCGGGGGGTTGTCACCTGTAACCTTGAAGACGTCCCCTGGGATCAAGCTCTCGACATCCTTCTCCGGAACAACAAGCTGGGCAAGGTCCTGGAGGGGAATGTCCTCCGCATCGCCCCGGTCAGCGTCCTGACGAGAGAAGATGAAGAGCAGCGGAGGCTGCGGGAAAGCAAGGAATTGGCAGGCCCGTTGATCGTCAAGACGATCACCCTCTCCTATTCCAAAGCGAGAGACGTGATGAGCCTTTTGAGCACCAAGAAAACATCCCGGGGCGAGATCACGATCGATGAGCGGACGAACACGCTCATCATCTCTGATGTCAAAGAAAACCTGGATCTCCTTGAAAAGTTGATTTCGGTGCTCGATACGCCAACGCCACAAGTCTCGATTGAGGCGCGGATCATCGAGGCCACTTCGACCTTCATCCGCAACCTCGGCATTCAGTGGGGCTTCAAAGGCATCGCCGACCCGTTCTACGGTAACCAGACCAGCCTCCAGTTCCCCAGCAAAATTCTCGCTGACGGGGCGATGATTCCGCAGGGAATCGTCACCAAGGGAATCGGCGGCCCGCTCGGAGGCTATGCCATCAACCTCCCGGCGCCGGCGTTCACCACTGCCCTGGGATTCTCATTCGCCAATGTCCTCGATACCTTCCGGCTCGACATGGCGATCAGCGCCCTGGAGACCTCCGGTCAGGGCCGAATTATTTCCAGCCCCAAGGTCACGACTCAGAACAACCAGGAAGCGGAGATCGTCCAGGGCCGCCAGATCCCGGTCCAAACGGTGGCCAATTTTACGGTCACGACAAGGTACGTCAACGCGGCTCTTGAGCTCAGAGCTACCCCCCAGATTACAGCCGAAGGAACGATCATCATGACCATAGAAATCCAGAACAACGCCGCCGATTTCGCCAATCTGGTCAACGGAATCCCCCCGATCACAACCCAGAGCGCCAAGACAACGGTCATGGTTCCTGACGGGGGGACGACCGTGATCGGCGGAATTTATCGAACCGAAGATTCCATCAC
>CAZNVB010000092.1:0-1589 GCA_964576265.1 uncultured Eubacteriales bacterium
TTGCCTTCCTCCCCCCGATGTTTGCGGGTCGGCCGTCAGACGCCCCTTGTTGACCAAGGGGATGATCAAGTTCAATCGGGCCGACAAACGGCTCTTTCGGGCATTTTGGCGGCTAAACCCGGAGAATGATAACTTTCAGTGAGGCATGAGGATCTTGTCGCCGAAAAACTTGTCCCGGGTATTCCCTAAAATAAGCGGGCGTGGCACAAACATCCGCCTTGCGGCCGAGGGGCATACCTCCACAGCAACCCCCCACGGGCGGCTTTTGGTGAGACGAATCATGAAGCCTGTTCGCCCCTCGTCATTCAGAAGCGACATCCGGGGCCGGGGCGGGAAGAGTGATCAAAATCGTCGTTCCCCTGCCGACTTCGCTTTCCGCCTTGATCGTCCCGGCATGATCTTCGATGATTTTCCTGGCGATGGGCAGGCCGAGGCCGCTTCCGACCTCTTTGGTCGAAAAATATGGATCGAAGATTTTTTCCAGGATGTCCGGGCTCATCCCGGTTCCCGTATCGCGAATGGAAAGACGAACCGCATCTCTGTTTCGGACCAATCGGATTTCGATCTCTCCACAACCGCGGATGGCCTCGACGGCATTGATGATGAGATTCCGGACGGCGATTTTGATTTTCGAACGGTCCGCTTCGACCCGAAAGTCCTGGCCTTCCGAGATTTCGCGCAGCCTAATCCGGTCCGAAAGCATCTTCTGATAGGGGGCGGTAACTTCATGAATCAAGCTCCTCAGGTCGAAGAGTTCTTTTTTAAGCGCTGTCTCCCTGGAAAGCTCCAGAAACTCCTGAGCGATGCGGCGGAGGTTCTCGACTTCGCTGATGATGTAGGACGCCGATTCCTTGAGTGCTAGGCCGAAGTCCGTCCTCTGATCCTCATAAACCCGGAGGATGTGCTCGGCCGAAAGTCGAATCGGAGTCAGGGGATTCTTGATCTCGTGGGCGACTTTTTGGGCCATTTGGGCCCAAGCTGCTTTTTTGCTCAGCTCGGCGATCTCCCGCTCGTGTCTCTTCAGGTCTTTGATCATGGCGTTAAAGCCATCGACGAGAGTCTTCATCTCATCGGGGGAGCGATGAGCGATCGTGATGTTTAAATTTCCCTGGCTGACTTCCTTCGTCGCGGCGAGGAGCTTCTGGACCGGCGATATGATCATCTGTCCCATCCCCCGGGCGAAGACGAAGGCGATGCCGATAAAAAAGAGGGAGACGAAAATTAAGAATTCGACGAGTTCCTCCGTGGCCCGGGAGATTTCCTGGGCTTCGAATGGAAAAGGGAGGGAAATGAGATAAGGGGAATTTCCGATCGTATAGGGAATGGTCAGGCTCTGGAAGGAATAGCTTCCGATCTTCTGGCGCTGGGTGTAAAAAGGCTTGTTGTCGTGAGAAATGCGGTAAAAAATCTCTCCGTCGACGATTTCCGGCAGCAAACCCCAGTCGAAGAATTCGCGCCGGCTCGACGTCACCAGCCGGCCTTCGCGATAGAGGTTGATGTCGTTTCCGATCGCCGAGCTGATCCAGAGGACGAACTCGTCCGTCGGAGGGACGACGGGAGAAAATTCTTCCTGCTGCAAGCTGTAAAAG
>CAZNVB010000093.1:0-2984 GCA_964576265.1 uncultured Eubacteriales bacterium
CCTCCTCGCCCATCACCTCAATCTGACGCTCGAGCGGCGGATCGACCTTGTCGTTTCGCACCATCCCTTGGGACATGCCCTTTCCCGTCTTTCCGATGTCATGAAGCTCCAGGCCGACCTGCTGAGCGAACTCGGCATCACGGTCAGCGTGGCGGAAAAACTCATGGAAAAACGGATCGGCGAGATCGAACGCCGGCTTCTGCCGGTCAACGCCAACCGTACCGTCGACGCGGCAAAACTCTTGGGTCTGCCTCTGATGTGCATCCACACGGCCGCGGACAACTGCGTGACGAATTACCTGACCAGGCTTTTCGAGCGGGAAAGGCCGGACCGATTGCGTCATGTTCTTAAGCTCTTGAAAGGCATTCCTGAATACAAAAAGGCCGCCTCCCTGCAAACGCCCCCCAAGATCGTCAGCGGCTCGGAAGACAGCCGCTGCGGAAAAATTTTCGTCGACATGACCGGAGGAACGGAAGGAGCTAAGGAGATTTTTGAACGGTTTGCTGCGAGCGGCGTCAGCACCCTGGTCGGCATGCACATCAGCGAAGACCATTTAGAAAACGCCAAAAAGGCCAACCTGAATGTCATCGTCGCCGGACACATCGCCAGCGATGCCCTGGGCTTGAACCTCCTCCTCGACGCCGTCGAAAAAGAGGAAAGGCTCGAATTCGTCTGCGTCTCCGGTTTTGAGAGGATTCGCCGTGATTCGTCACTGTGAAGATGAGGCGTGCGACGTCGTGGCCATTATCATGGCCGGGGGCCAGGGGACCCGGCTTTATCCTCTGACCAAAATTCGGAGCAAGCCGGCGGTGCCCATCGCCGGCCGTTTTCGCCTCATCGATATCTCCCTCAGCAACTGCATCCACTCTGGCCTGCGCAAAATTTTCGTCCTGACCCAGTTTAGCTCCGAATCGCTGCACCGTCACATTTTTCATACCTACCGGTTCGATGAATTTTGCCGCGGTTTTCTGACCATTCTCTCCGCCCAACAAACTCTTGAAAACCGAAACTGGTATCAAGGCACGGCAGACGCCGTCCGGCAAAACCTTTCTTTTCTCCGCGATAAAGGAGACCTCGTCCTTGTTCTTTCGGGCGATCACCTCTACCGGATGGATTATCGCGAGTTCATTGATTTTCATCTCCGAAAGAAGGCCGAAATCACGATCGCTGTGACTCCGGTGTCTGAGCCCGAGGCGTCGGAATTCGGAGTCATGAGTCTCAAACGAAACAGCCGAATCAGCGAATTTATCGAAAAGCCGAGCCGACCCGAAGATCTCAGGAAAACGAGGATTCCGGCCGAAGTCCTCCACCGGGTTGCCCCGGAAGCCGCCGGAAAGACGCATTTGGCCTCGATGGGCGTTTACCTTTTCAACTGGGACATTCTTCATCGCCTGCTCAGCGAAACCGAAGCCAAAGATTTCGGCCGGGAGGTTATTCCTTCGGCCATCCGCAAGCATAAAGTCTTCGGGTTTCTGTTCACCGGCTACTGGCGGGACATCGGGACGATCCGCAGCTTCTATGAAGCGAACCTCGACCTGACGAATCCGCTGCCGGAATTCAATTTCTATGATGAAAAACGGCCCATTTTCACCCACGCTCGTTATCTTCCAGGATCGAAAATTCTGTTTTCGGAAGTCGAAAACTCGATTCTCTGTGAGGGAAGCATCATCGATCATGCCAAGATCCGCCGGTCGATCATCGGCATCCGGTCCCGGATCGGACGAAACTCGGTCATCGAGGAAACCGTCGTTATGGGGGCCGATTATTTCGAGTCGCCGGAAGAGATCGAAGATCAGGCTCGTCATAGCATCCCGGCCATCGGAATCGGGAAGGAGTGCCACATCCGGCGGGCGATTGTCGACAAGAATGCTCGAATCGGAAACGGGGTCCGCCTGACGAATGAAAGACAGGTCGATCGCGCGGAAACGGACAACTATGTGATCCGGGACGGAATCATCGTCGTTCCCAAGCAAGCGATCATCCCTGACGGGACGACGATCTAAGAGAAGTTTCATGGACAGATGGAGATCCATCTGAGCATCAAATGGGAGGACGGATGAAAAAATTGATTTGGCTCATTGTTTTCGTCGCCCTCGCTTACCTGGCTTATACTCAGTTTTTTCCGCGGCTTGGCCCTGAAGAAAAACAGGTGGCGGAGCTCGAGAAAGCGTTCCACAAGGCGAGCCAGGCCTTTGTCGGGGCTTCGAGTCAGCTCGGAGGAGCGGGAACAGCCGCCATCGCCGATCCTGAAGCGGCCCTCGATCAGGTCAAAGAAGTGGAGAAAAAGCTGGCCGAACTCAAACCGAATCTGACCGAGGAAGCGGCAAGGACCCGAGCTTCGAAACTTGATGCCAAAATCCAGGAATTCTATCGGAAAAACGAGATCAAATGAGAAAATTGCGCCCGGAGAGACTCGAACTCCCGACCTACTGATTCGTAGTCAGTCGCTCTATCCAGCTGAGCTACGGGCGCATGCCAGACGGGGCTTCAATATACCCAAATCCCCTCCTTTTTTCAACCGCGTCCCTTTTTCCTTCTCAGCCGGGCTCTGGCCTGAGGAACGGCCCGGGCGAAGAAATAAGCAACCAAACCAGCAGAAAAGAGGGCCATCAGTGGCCGCTTAAGTTCTTTCAAGAAATCGATCCCCAGATAGGCCGAGCTGACGAGAAGAGCCGCCATGGCGATCGCATAGAGGAGGATTTCGCTCTGAATGCCCTTAAGCGCCTCGATGATTACCTCAAGAACCGGAATCCGGGCTTCTCGTTCATCTTCTGGCATTTTCTCCCCTCATTAAAGCCTAGATTTTAAGGCTTGAGATTGCGGATCGAGCCGCCGCCGGAAAAAGGTCCTCAGAACCAGCCAGACCACGCCCGCCGCGAGAATCAGGAGAAGCAGATCGGCGGTGATGAGGATAAAGTTCCGGCTGCGAAGATAATTTCTCATCAGAATCAGAAGGGAAGCGATGGTGGTCAGCAGCATAAAGA
>CAZNVB010000094.1:0-7468 GCA_964576265.1 uncultured Eubacteriales bacterium
ATAAAATATATAGTATTTGTATCAAAGGCGGGGAGGCTTTGTCAAGGCTTGCGTCGTTTTTCGCTCCGACCGTCTCCTCGGCTCTTCCTAACTCCGCTGTCTCGGCCGGCCTCCGTCCTTGTTCCGTCAATCTTCACAGGAAGGAGGTCTTTCGTTTCAGAAGAAATGGGGGAGGATAATCGCTCTGGAAACAGGGCCGGAGACGGATATCGAATCCGTCGGACGAAGAGGGCCGGAAAAATTTGCTCTTTCGGTCTGCCGGCGGTCGAAGCCGGTTCGCCAGTCAGAACGCGGCCGCTCAGCGCCGCAGCTTGGCTTTGCCTTTCTGTTTTTTCTCGCAGAGATCGAGGACGTACTGAAGGGTGACCTTCTCGAAATAATTTTTCAGGATCTGGCTGGCCTCATGCCAGATCTCGTAAGCTGCGCAGATCGGCAGGCGGTCGCAGAAATCCTTGTCCTCGACGCAATCGACGAGGGCGCAGGTCCCTTCCAGCGCTTCGAGGATTTCGCAGATCGTGATCTCCGAGGGTTTGCGGGCGAGGGTGTAACCGCCGCCGGCGCCGCGGATGCTTTTGACGAGTTTGTAAATTTTCAGGGGGATAATGATTTGCTCCAGATAGCGGATGGAAATCTCTTCCTCTTCGGCCACATTCTTGAGAATCACCGCCCGGTTGCCGCTGTTGTAATGGCGGGCCAGGTTGAGCATCAGGCGGGTGCCGTAGCGCCCTTTCGTCGAAACCTTAATCATACCGTCCTCCTTGTTTCCGGAACGCGATCTCCGGCCAGCGATCTTTCTCCGTCACTATTCTAAGCCAATCCTCCGGCCATTTCAACATAATTCTATCGGAATTATAAGTTTTATCAAATTGCTAAGATTTGCTTCGGCGGCCCGCTTGACACTCCCCGGACCCGATTGTATCCTTAAGCCTCGGTCATCGTTTGCCTTCGAGGAAAGATCACGATCAGCCGTCCGAGCCTGCTTGACCCGGAGATATCGCGGCCGCCCGGCCGCGCCTCGGCTCGGCGGTTTCATAAAGGTGGTGGCCATGAAAACGGAAATCCTGCTCGGCGATGAAGCCGTGGCCCTGGCTGCTGTTCATGCCGGTTTGACCGGCGCTTACTCCTACCCCGGAACGCCGGCCTCCGAGATCATGGAATACCTGATCCGGATCTCTTCCCGCTACCCTCACTTAAAGGTCTCCTGGTCGGTCAATGAAAAGGTCGCCTATGAAGAGGCCCTGGGCGTTTCCTTTGCCGGCAAGCGCGCCTTGGTCTCGATGAAGCACGTCGGCCTCAACGTCGCTGCCGACCCGTTCATGAATTCCGCCTTAACCGGAGCGAACGGCGGTCTGGTCGTGGTCGTGGCCGACGATCCGGGCATGCACAGCTCGCAGAACGAGCAGGACAGCCGCTACTACGCCGATTTCGCCCGGATTTTCTGTTTCGAACCTTCCAATCACCAGGAAGCTTATGAGATGACCCGCCAGGCCTTCGACCTCTCGGAAAAGATGGGGATTCCGGTGATGATCCGGCTCGTGACGCGCCTCTCTCACAGCCGGTCGAGCGTCCGGACAGGCGATCTGAGAGGCGAGAACGAGCTTCGCTGCGGCGCCGGATGCGACTGGACCCTTCTCCCCAGCAATGCGCGCCGCCGGTTCGGCCGCCTCCTCGAGACCCGGGCCGAATTGTCCCGGCTGTCCGAGGAGTCGGAGTGGAACTCGCTTGAACTCTCCCCGAGCGACCGCCGTCTTGGGGTCATCGCCTCGGGCATCGCCTATAACTATGTCAAGGAAAACCTCCGCCGCGACCCCGTCGAGCTCTCGCTGCTCAAGATCTGCACTTATCCTCTCCCGGAAAAGCTCATCGACAGGCTGGTCGAAAACGTCGATCATATTCTCGTGGTCGAGGAAGGCTATCCGTTCATCGAAAAGGCTCTGCGTGGGGTTCTCGGCCTTCATGGAAAAACCCTGCGCGGAAAATTGACCGGCGACCTGCCCTCGAGCGGCGAGCTGGCGCCGGAGATCGTCCGGCAGGCTCTTGGCCTTCCCGCCCGGCCGAAGTTCGATCCCGGTGAGTTCAAGCCCCCCGCCCGTCCGCCGCAGCTCTGCCAGGGTTGTCCGCATGCCGATACCTTCATCGCCTTGAAACAGGCGCTCGGGGATGCCCCCCGGGCGAACGTCTTCAGCGATATCGGCTGCTATACCCTGGGGGCCTATCCCCCTTATCAAGCCGTTCAGACCTGCGTCTGCATGGGAGCCTCGGTCAGCATGGCCAAAGGCGGAGCCGAAGCGGGTATCCGTCCCTCCGTCGCCGTGATCGGCGATTCGACTTTCGGTCATTCCGGCATGACGCCTCTTCTCGAAGCGGCCGCCGCCGATACCGACATGACGGTCATCATCCTGGACAACGGCACCGTGGCCATGACCGGCGGTCAGCCAAGCTACACCTCGGGCGGAAGGCTTCTCCGGGTCATCGAAGGCCTCGGCGTTCCCAAAGAGCATATTAGGGTGATCGAACCGCTGCCGAAAAACCTGGAGAAAAATGTCCAGATCATGAAGGAGGAATTCGCCCACCGCGGGCTTTCGGTCATCGTGGCCGCCCGCGAGTGCCTGGAAGAAGCGAAAAAGAGGAAAAGGAGCGGGTAGATGAAGCAGGACATCATTCTGGCGGGAGTCGGGGGACAGGGCATTCTCTCGATCGCCTTCGTCATCGCCAGCGCCGCCCTTGAGGACGGTTTGGAAGTCAAGCAGGCCGAGGTTCACGGCATGTCCCAGCGGGGTGGCGCGGTTCAGTCCCATCTCCGCCTTTCCGATGAGCGGATCTTCAGCGACCTCATCCCTAGAGGAGAGGCCGATATGATTTTGAGCGTCGAGCCGCTCGAAGTCCTTCGCTATGCCGATTATCTCCGGCCGGACGGGATGATCGTCTCGAGCCGGACGCCTTATGTCAACATCCCCGACTATCCCGAGCTGGAGAAGGTCCTCGAAGTCATTCGCCGGGCGCCGCGCCATGTGATCGTCGATTCCGAGAAATTGGCCCGGGAAGCCGGGTCGACGCGGACTCAGAATATGGTCATGCTCGGAGCGGCGGCGAAGTTTCTGTTCGTCAAAGAGCAGCTTCTCCTCAAGTTTGTCGAGGTCCTGTTCCGAGGCCGGGGACAGAGCCTTGTCGAGGCCAATCTCAGGGCCTTCGAGCTCGGCCGCTTGGCGGCCCTCGAAGCGGCCGTTCCGGGCTCGATTTCGGAGGGAGGTCAACCATAGATCCGGCAGCTCGGGAATTCGGATGATTTTGCGTTCCGGAGCTCCGCGGCGAGCGGGGGCCGATCGGATGCGAGTGTGCCTTGAATCAAGAGGGAGAGCCGCCATGAAGCCGGAAGCGTTCGAACGGATAGAGAAGATCTTCAGCCGGGCGGAAAAAGACGGCCGGGATTTTCTCCTCGAACCTGAGGTCTACCGCCTTCTCGGGAATCTCGGTTTTGAGACGCCGCGGTTTGTCTTTCTCGGAATGGGTGAAAAAGCCAGCCGCGGTCAGCTTGAACGCTTGATGAGCCGGGAAGCGGTGATCAAAGTGGTCTCGCCTCAGATCGCCCATAAAACGGATGTCGGGGGAGTGGCGTTTGTCGAGAACGCCGCGAACGCCGTCAACAGAGCTGTCGAGCGCATGATCGAAGAGGTCGGGAAAAGGTTTCCCGGCCGCGGGCGATCGGTCAAAGGCGGGAGAAAAAGCGCTGGCTCCGTCGATCTCCGCGGGGTCCTGGTCCTCGAGAAAGTCCGCTCTGAAAACGTCGGGTTCGGCTCCGAGCTTCTCCTCGGAATCCGGAATTCGCGCGAATTCGGGCCGGTGGTGACGATGGGTCTCGGCGGCCTGGATGTCGAATATGTCAAGGAGCGGTTGAAGCGAGGGACGGATGTGGCGATTGCCTCAGCCCATCTTGTCGGGAAAAGCGGTCTCAGAGAACTGCTCGAGCCGCTTGCCGTCTTCGGGAAGCTGGCGCGGGAATTCAGAGGAAAGCCGGCTGTCATCCGCGAGGCGGCGCTGATTTCGGCCTGGGAACGCTTTCTCCGGCTGGCGAAATATTTTTCCCCTGGAACTCGGGAATCGGCCTATGTCATCGAGGAGGCCGAGGTCAATCCCTTTGTCGTCCGCGACCAAAAGCTCGTTCCGCTCGACGGCCTGTGTCGGTTTTCGCGCCGGAAAGCCGATAAAAAGGCGGCGGTTTTCGAGAATATCGATTTCCTCCTCCACCCCCGCTCGATCGGGATCATCGGCGTCTCGGAACGGATGAACCTCGGGCACATCATCCTGAACAACATCCTGAGGGAGGGTTTTCCGAGGGAAAAGGTCTATGTCGTCAAGCCGGGCCTTCAGGAAATCGAGGGCTGCCGGTGTGTCGCCGCGGTCGAGGATCTGCCCGAAGCAGTCGACCTTTTCGTCCTCACGCTTTCCGCCGGGCAGAGCGTCGAGATCATGGAACGCCTTGTCGCCGGCGAAAAAGCGCGCTCGGTGATCATCATCGCCGGCGGAATGGGCGAAAAAAAAGGGACGGAGGGGATCGAGCAGAGAATCAAAGATCTCCTCGAGGAGGCCCGAAAAAAAGGCCGGCCGGCTCCTGTCGTCAACGGCGGAAACTGCATGGGGATTTATTCGGGTCCGGGGAAATATGATACGACGTTCCTTCCCGAATACAAACTTGCTCCGCCCGGGAAGAAAAACCCCCGGGTCGTCTACATCAGCCAGAGCGGCGCCTTCATGGCCGCGAGACAGAGCAAGATTCCATTGGCGGAACCGCTCTATGCCATCTCGCTCGGCAACCAGATCGACCTTGCCGCCTCGGATTATCTGAATTTTTTCCGGTCCCAGGGCCGCGCCGAACTCTATGCTCTCTATATCGAGGGCTTCAAGTCGGGGGACGGACTGGCCCTGGCTGCGGCGGCCAAAGAAATCGTGAGGAAAGGGAAGATGGTCCTCGTCTATAAAAGCGGGCGCTCGCCCGAAGGCCGTCAGGCGACATCGAGCCACACGGCCTCGGTGGCCGGCGATTACGAAGTTTCCCGCGCCGTCCTGGAGCAGGCCGGGGCGTTCGTCGCCGAGACCCTGGCCGAGTTCGAAAGCGCCGTTCGCGTCCTTCCAGCTCTCGCCGGGAAGATTGTTTGCGGCCGCAGGGTGGGGCTTTTGAGCAACGCCGGGTTCGAATGCGTCATCCTGGCCGACAATTTGAAGGACGGCTACGAACTCGAACTTGCCACTCTCACCGATTCGACCAAAGAAAAGATCATTTCGCTCCTTCATCCTCGAGAGATCGACCGGCTGCAGGATGTGCGCAACCCGCTCGATCTCACTCCCGTGGCCGACGATGCCGTTTTCGCCGGCTGTGTGGAGGCGCTTTTGGCCGACCCGAATGTCGATTGCGCGGTTGTCTCTCCCGTGCCCATGACCGCGGCTCTGCAGACCCTGGCGCCAGGAGAAGGACACCGGGAAAACATTTATGAGCCGCAAAGCCTCGGCTGGCGACTGATCGAGATCGTCAAGGCGAGCCCAAAGCCGACGATCGTCAACATCGACGCCGGAACACTCTACGACCCGCTGGCGACGTTGCTCGAAGAGGCGGGCGTTCCGGTCTTCCGGCGCTCCGACGAGGCTCTCCGCTTCCTGGCCAAATTCGTCTCAGTGAGTTCGCGGATCGAGCATATCCGCCGCGGGCTGAGATAAAGAATTCACACATGGAGCGCGATTTTGCCTGCCGTCGAGTGATCGTCGGGTGCGAAGCGATCCTTGCGCTCCGGGAGCGAGACGCCTTCGTCAACCCGTTCCTCCAGATGATGCTTCACTTATTGCTCTAGGATTCATAGAATGAGCGGGAGTCGCCACTCGATGAACATGACCTTTTCAGGAGGCTCGATGGGCAATCGATTGAAAAACAGGATGTTTTTGGCTGCTGTCTTGTTCCTTTTCCTGCCCCTCTTGATCGTCGGTCTTGAGGGAGAAACCCCGCGGCCGGAATACCCCCGGCCGGAGATGGTCCGCGCGGAGTGGATGAACCTCAACGGCTGGTGGGATTTCGCCCTCGACCTTGCGGCGAGCGGCGAGGAGAAAGAGTTCGTCCAAGGCCGCGGGTTCGACAAAAAAATCCTGGTGCCGTTCGCTCCGGAGAGTCCGCTCTCCGGGATCGGCAACCTGGATTTCATGGACGCGGTCTGGTACAAACGGTCGTTCGTCGTTCCCGAAGCCTGGAAGGGGAAAAGGATTCTGCTTCATTTTGAAGCCTGCGATTACGAAACGACCGTCTGGCTGAACGGAAAAAGGATCGGTTGCCATCAGGGTGGTTACACGCCGTTTTCCTTCGACATCACCGATCACCTGAGGCCGGGCGAAAATCTCCTTGTCGTCCGGGCTTTCGACGATGTCCGGAGCGGCCTTCAGCCTGCGGGGAAGCAATCCAAAAGACTTCACTCTTACAGTTGTCTCTACCGCCGGACGACCGGCATCTGGCAGACCGTCTGGATCGAACCCGTGGCCGAAAACTTCATCGAGAAATACACCGTCGTCCCCGATGTGGATAACGGCGAAGCACTTGTCTCTGTATATCTTCATTCGGCTCCGGAGGGCGGAACGGTCGGCCTTCGCGTGAGCGCGGGCGGCCGTATGGAATTTGCGGCCGAAAAACCGGCAGCGCGGATTCTTTCCTTCGCGGTCAAGCTGAAAAATCCGAAGCTCTGGGAGATCCGGCAGCCGCATCTTTACGATCTCGAGCTTTTTTATTCCCGAAAAGACAAAGTCGAGGACCGGATCCGCGGATACTTCGGCCTGCGCAAGATCGAGACGCGAGACGGAAAAATTTATTTCAACAACCGGCCGCTGTTTCTTCGCACCGTCCTCGACCAGGGCTTCTATCCGGACGGGATTTACACGGCGCCTTCGGACGAAGCGCTCAAGAATGACATCCTCATCTCCCTCGGCCTCGGCTTCGATGGGGCGCGCCTGCACCAGCGCGTGTTCGAGCGCCGGTTTCTCTACTGGGCCGACAAGCTGGGCTATATCGTCTGGGGCGAGTATGCGGATTGGGGCATCGACCTCTCGCGCCCAGAATCCTATCTGATCTTTACCCGGGAGTGGGCTGAGGCAATGGAACGGGATATCCATCATCCTTCGCTCATCGGCTGGTGTCCCCTCAACGAACGCTGGGAGACGACGTTTCCCGGACTCATCGAGGGAATTTTCCGTTTGACGAAGCGTCTCGACCCCACCCGGCCGGCCATCGATGCCTCGGGCGGCTATCACTTTGCTTCCCCCGATGTCTATGATTCGCACAATTACGAGCAGGACGTCGCGAAATTCAAGGCCGCCTATGACGGCCTGCTCGAATCGCCTCCGATCGTTTTTGTCAACGGCGAAAAGGAAAAGCACACTCCTTACCGGGGACAGCCCTATTTCGTCAGCGAATATGGAGGGATCTGGTGGAATCCAGGTC
>CAZNVB010000095.1:0-3421 GCA_964576265.1 uncultured Eubacteriales bacterium
ACCAAGCGATCCGAAAAAATTATCTTCCGCTCCTCGGGCTTCCCGCGCGGGCGGATCATCTCGCCTCCATTCTGGCTCTGGCCCAAGCGGAAAAGGACGTCCGAGAGTTTGTCGAGGAGAAGGATTTGTCCTTTCCGGTTGTTCTTTCCCTTCTTCGTTTTCCTCGTCCCGACCGTAAGGGCCTTCTGCCGCTTCTCCGGCCGCTCGGACGAAACAAGCAAAAAGAAATCCTGGATGAACTCCGGGAGATCGGATTAAGAGATTCTCTTCCGGCCAAGCGAATTCTCGAGCGCCCCGAGATCCGGCAGATCATCAAATCGACCAGGCTTTCTCCGCTTCAGAAAGCGGAAAAAGTCCGCTCTCTCCTCAGGACGCTCCGCTACCCCCATCTTCGGGCGAGAGAGGAGGAATTCGCCGCCGCTTGCCGTCGCCTCCGCCTGCCCAAGGGAGTGATCCTCCAGCCCGCGCCCTTTTTTGAGAGCCGGGATTTCACTATCGCCTGGCGCTTCCGGAGCAAGGCCGAGCTCGAGGCCCGACTTTGTCAACTCAGCCGGATCGCCGGTTCGAAGGAGATGGACGGCCTGTTCAAGGAATAGGGGAGGAAGCGGCGCAAGAATCGATGAACCGACCGTTTCGAGAGAGCGGCTTTTTGGAGACCGTCTTTATTGACAAGGATGTTCTCCACTTTCCCCTAACCCAAGAAATCCGCCGCCGCCTCGACGACATTCCCTGCGAAATCATCACCGACCGACGGGCGATCAGCGAGCGGCTTCATTCTTCCGCCGATCCCATCGGGGCCGGGAAAAGGCTTCTTTTTCTGACCCGCCGGAAAGGGCCGTTCGTCAAGCCCTGCCCTTGCACTCCATATTATCTGGGCTGCAACTATTTCATCGTCAATTCTGTATTGAACTGCCCTCTGGACTGTTCTTACTGCATCCTGCAGCTTTATCTCGGTCCGTTGCCGCTCACGGTCCACGTCAATTTTGACGACCTCTGGAAAGAGCTGGATGTCTTTCTCGGCCGGAAAAAAGCCCGTTTTCTTCGCCTTGGGACGGGAGAGCTCTCCGACTCGCTGGCTCTCGAGCCCCTCCTTCAAACGGCCGGCCGTTTTTTGGCCTACTTCAGGAGGAAACCCTATGCTTTTTTCGAATTCAAGACAAAAACAACTCGGGTTGAAGCGTTCCTCCGGCACCGGCCCGCGGAGAACATCGTCGTTTCCTGGACATTGAACTCGGAACGGATTGCGGCGGCGGAGGAAATCGGAGCTCCCCCCGTGGCAGAGAGGCTGGAAGCGGCACGCCAAGTCGCCCGCCGAGGTTTCCCGGTCGGTTTTCATTTTGATCCCCTGGTCGATTCTCCCGACTTTGAAGAAGATTATGCTCCGGTCGTTGAAGATATGCTTCGCCTCGTCCCTTCCGGGCGCATCCGCTGGATCAGCCTGGGAAGCCTTCGCTTCCCCCGCGGTCTTAAGGCGATCATCGAAGGCCGCTTCGCCGAATCCTCCATTCTTTCCGGCGAGCTCATCGCCGGCCGGGACGGTAAGCTCCGCTACTTCAAGCCTCTTCGTCTTGAACTCTACCGGCAAATGGTCTCCTGGATCCGGAAATTCGGCGGGAAGGAGATTCCGATCTACTTTTGTATGGAGGATCCCGAGGTCTGGGAGAAAACGCTGGGAATAAAACCGGGGCGAAAGGCGGAGGTTGAAATCAGCCTTTCGCCCCAAGGGGATGGCTCTTTAGCGGCCGTCTCGAAGGCTCGGCGGTCCGATTAGCTTGTCTTCTCGGTCTTGACTTCGGTGATAATGCCGACGATTTCAATGCCGGCGTCCTTGACGATCTGAACGACATCGACGATCTTCCCGTACTCCAGCTCCTGGTCGGCTTTCAGGAAGAGCTTCTTCTCGCTGGCTGTCAGAAACGCATCTTCGAGCAAAGTCTGCAGGTTTTCCATCGTGGCCACATCCTGATTGACGTACATCGTCCCATCCTTCCGGATGGCCAGGACGACCTCGGGCTGGTCGGGCATGCTGATCGTGTTCAGCGCGGTGGGCAGCCGGACATCCACTCCCTTCTGGACGAGGGGGGTGACGACCATGAAGATGATGAGCAGGACAAGCAGGACATCGCACAGCGGGACGACGTTGGGCTCGGATTTAACTTTTGCGCCCGTGTCGATTGAGATACCCATGATTTGCCTCTTTTCCCAGGCCGGAGAGGAGACCGGACCCGGTGGTCACAACTCCTTGTCCGTCCTTACTGTTTTCTTATGAAGAAATCGACGATCTGGGAGGCCGTATTGGACATCTCGGCTTCATAGACGTCGATCTTCGTGTTCAAGAAGTTGTAGCACCAGAGGGCAATGACGGCCACGCCGATTCCAAAGGCCGTGGTGACGAGGGCTTCGGCGATGCCGCTGGCGACGGCGCCGATTCCGCCCGAACCGGTGAGGGCCATGCCGCGAAACGCGTTGATGATTCCGGCAATGGTTCCGAACAAACCGATGAAGGGCGCCGAGGTGGCGATGGTCGCCAGAGTGTTCAACCCTCTCTTCAGTTCCTGAGTGAAGATCGTTGAAGCCCGCTCGCAGCCTCTCTGGGCCGTTTCGATCTGCTCCTCGAGAGAGAGGTTGGCCTCTTTGCCTTCCAGAAACTCCTTGATTCCGGCGGCAGTCACTCGGGCCAGATGGCTTCCCTTGTTCTCTTTCTTCGAGGAAAGCGTCAGCGCTTCTTGGATCTGTCCCTTCTTCAGCATGTCCGCCAGCTTAGGCGCGACCTGTTTCGATTTGTTCCGGGCGCGGCGGAAAACGAGCTGTCGTTCGATGAACAGATAAAGCGAGACGATGGAGAGCGCGATCAGGATGATGGCGACCGCTTTGGCGACGGGACCCATGGCCTGCCACATTTCGATGAGACCAAATTGCATGTTCGATACCTCCTTTCAAATATCGAAAGCCATGATCAATTTTTTACTTCAGTTGGAATTTGACCGTGACGGTGAAAATGACTCCGCGGGGACGGCCGTTGATGACCATCGGTTCATACTGCCACTGCCGCACGGCGTCGATCGCCGCCTGGTCGAGAAGAGGGATGGAGCGCAGGACTTTGACGTTCTGAACGCGTCCGTAGATATCCGTCGTCGCCTCAACGATGACGATCCCTTCCACCCGGGCCTGGCGGGCGATTTCGGGGTAGATCGGATCGACTTTCCGGATCAGCTTGGGCGGCTTGATCTCTCCGACCGCTCGAACCGGAGCTTCGATTTCTCCGACGACGCCGCCGAGGACGCCGCCGACGACACCGCCGAGGACGCCGCCCACCACGCCGCCTTCGACTCCGCCTTCAACTCCACCTTCAACTCCGAAATCCGAGATCTGTTCTTCGGCGATTTCTTCCGGGATCTCCACCGGAGCGACGAGCTTGCCC
>CAZNVB010000096.1:0-15572 GCA_964576265.1 uncultured Eubacteriales bacterium
ATCGTCGCCGACTTTATTTTTTGAAATACGGGCTCTCATTTTTCCCTTTCTTTTCTCGCCCGATTCATGCGCATCCTTATTCTCTTCCGGGCCAAAAATGACCTATCAGTAAATCATAATTCCCTATCCCTGTCAAGAAAATCGCCCTGATTAAGATGACTTTTATCACCCGGTCGTCGACGTCCCGATCGATTCAAAAAAGGACAGGATCTCCTGGATTTTTTTCTCCGGAATACGCTCCCGGAAATAGTCTTCCGAGAGTTCGAGGGGATAGTGGTCGATGTCCAGCTCTATGACCTTGTTTAGTCAGACTCAAATGATCATCAGATCGTCCGGGGTCTTGCCATCAGGAAGAGAAAGCAGAGGATATTCAGCAACAGAACAAAAAGAAGGACCGAGACGAGGCCGGCCAGAGGAATAAGGAGCGAAGACGTCACCAGAGCGCCGAGAAACGATCCGGCAAGGTCAAGCCCATAGCCCAGGCCGTAGTTGATCTTTTCCTTGAGATAAAGAGCATTCGAGACAATGAACAGCTCACCGGACAGTCCGCCCATGACAAAAAGCAGGGCAAAAGGAAGAAATTCCGGCGGGGTCAAAGGAAGGATGAGAAGCACGGCCAAAGAGAAAAAAACGAACAAGCCTTGGGCCACAGCCAAGCGGCCGATTGTATAGGTTTTTCGGCGCGAGCCGATCAGTGCGCCGAAGAACAGCCCGAACATAAATGACGCTATGAGAAGCGCGATGCGGCCGTAGAGATAGCCGTACCGGACCTGATACCAAAGGAGGAGGAGGATTTCGATGACGATGGTCGTCAGTCCCATGACGACAAGAGGAATCAGGAAAAAGGCTTCTCGGGTTTTTTGCCTTCGGAAATGAAATCCGATCAGGCAGAAAAGAAAAAGCGGCGCGGCGATCAGTCCAAAAGGATGGACCTTGGCGATCCGAAGAAGGATGGTTTTCTCCATGCCTTTGAACTGGCTGCTCCAGAGCACGGCGTGGAAAAAAAAGCTGACCGGGACGAGGTCGCGATTGATTTTTCGCGGTTCGGACAGGATTTCGCTCCTCAGCTTCTCGCGGCGCAGAGGATGAAGACGGGAGACAAGGTAGCCGCGGCTGACATAGACGTTGGCAAGACCGACGGTTTCGACTCGGCTGGCTAGAGCCTCGGCCTCGAGGATGAGGTTGTGACTCGAGGCCAGAAAGATATTTCGCTCCCCGGGGACGATCTCAACAACCGGGAAAATATCGGTTAGGGTATGGTAAAGCGATGCCAGGAACTGTCGGAGCTCCGGTCCGATGTAGTTTTCAGCCGAAGAAACGCTGAATGAAAAGACGCCGCCGGGAACAAGTTTTTTTTCGACCAGAAAGAAGAATTCTCGGGTAAAAAAGCGATTGAGCTGCGCCGTGGAGGGATCTGGCAAGTTGAGAATGATGATGTCATAAAAAGCCCGTGGAGATCGATCGACGAAAACTCTCCCATCACCGAGATGAAGATGAACATTCTCCCGGTCGAAAATTTTTCCGGCTTTGGGTTCGAGATAACCCTTGGATAGGGAAATGATTGCCGGGTCGAGCTCGACATAATCCAGTTTCGCTTTTGGATATTTAAGGATTTCACGGAGACTCCCCCCGGCTCCGCCCCCGATGAGCAGGACTCTTTCGGCTTCGGGATTTTGGAGCATGGCGAAATGGACGGCTTCTTCAGCGGCGGCCTGATCGGGATAAGCATAGATCAGAGAGCCGTTGCTGTAGACGGAAATTTGTTCGGCTGTTTTAAGGATCTGGATTTTTCCGTACTTGGAGTCGCGGCTGGCCATCAGCCTGAAGGGTTTCCAGTGAATTCTCTGACTGGGAAGGTCAAGAAGAGCCGGCATGACAAGAGCCAGGCCGATAAGCAGCCACCATCCTCGGAATTGCGGCCTGCCGAAAGAGATGCTGATGACTAGGAAAGAAAGACATCCAAGAAGAGAAGCGATCTGCCATTGGGTGAGGAAAGGGAGAAGAAGACCGTAGACGACGAGCCCGCCTGCTGCAGCTCCAAGCGATTCGATCATGTAAATCTTATCAACGCGGCCCGAGGCAAGCTCGACATTGAAGGCGAACAGAATACCCAAGGGAAAACTGACGGCCAGGCAGGTTCCGAAAGCCGTGATCAGAACCGGAGTCAGCCCGGTCGTCTCGCCCGGTTGGAGGGAGAACAGAAAGCGGGAGAAACGGATTCCGAAGAGAGAAACAGCCAAGAGAACCAAAACAATCAGATAGAGGTAGGGAAAATATTCTCGCCGGAGATTTATTCTTGATGAAGTAGCGCTGCCGATTCCTCCGAAAAGAAGCCAGGAAGCAAGCAGGATGCCCAGAGTGATCTCATTGCCATAGAAATAGGCCGAGAATTCGCGGAGCAAAAGAATCTGGAATGAGCTGGCCAAAAAGCCGAGAAGAAAAGGCGGGAGCGCGTCGATCACGCCCAATGTCCGGGGATCGGGTTCTGACAGAACTTGCAGGCGCCGGCGGATAAATTGATCTGAATGACCTGGAATCCCGTCCTTTCGATGACAAGATGATGGCAACGCGGACAGTAAGTGTTTTCGGCTTGATGCCCGGGGACATTGCCGACATAAACGTATCTCAAGCCCTCCTCAAGAGCGATCTCGTGGGCTTTTTCCAGGCTCGAAACCGGCGTCGGCGGAAGATTTTTGACGAGATACATGGGCATGAAGCGGGAGAAGTGGAGGGGGACATCGCGATCCACTTCCCGGGCGATCCAGCGACACATTTTTCTAATTTCATCCGGGTGGTCATTGAGCGTCGGGATGACAAGGTAAACGATTTCCAGCCAGACTTTGCTTTGCCGGGCTGTCTTGATCGCCTCGAGAACAGGCTCGAGTTCGCCCCGGACATAATTCGAATAAAACTCCTGATTGAACGCTTTGAGGTCGATCTTGACGGCATCCACGACTTGGAGAAGTTCCAGGAACGGCTCCTTATTGATGTGCCCTCCGGTGACAACACAGTTCTTGATTCCCTTCTTGCGGGCTTCGATGGCGGCATCGATCATGTATTCGATAAACACGACCGGCTCGGTGTATGTATAAGCAATGGAAAGGCACGAATATTTTCTTGCCGTATTGACGACCTCAGCCGGAGGGAGATCGAAGCTTTCGACCTGTTCGGCGCGAACTTGAGAAATCCGCCAATTTTGGCAGAATTTGCAATTCACATTGCAGCCGGCTGTGGCGATGGAGAAGGCGTTTGTCCCGGGCAGAAAATGGAAGAACGGCTTTTTTTCGATCGGGTCGACATTGGCCGCACAGGCCTTTCCGTAGACAAGAGTGTAATATATACCGCCGTCGTTCTGGCGAACGCCGCAATAGCCGCGTTCCTTGTCGCCCAAGCGGCACAAGCGAGGGCACAACAGGCATTCGATTTCCCGGTCGGGGAGTTTTTTATAATACCGGGCTTCAACCCGAGAAAGGTTGGAAGAATGGTCGAAGGCAAAGAAGTCGGTCAGGGAATTCAGCCTTGCGGTCCGGGCCACGAGTCCCGTGCCGGCCAGGCAACCGAGGAAATGCCGCCTTCTCATCGGGAGATTTTCTCTTTTTCTTAGATTCCGACCTCAACGACTTGAATTTTCTCCGCCGTCGCCCATCCGAGCCCAAGTTTTTCGGCCGTCGCCAGATAGACCGGCTCACGGCTCTCTTCACCGAGAGAGGGGAGACCGTTCTTGAACCGCAGATCCTCGATCATCCGCCAGGCGACGGAATCGGCGGCGACAGGATCGCGGCTGAAAATCAGGGCGTTGCATTGTGCGGCCCACTGGGGGTGATAGGAGGGGCCTCGGTGATATTGAACCAGGAGAGCATCGATAATCGACAGGCGGTGCTTCCTCCGGATCTCTTCGGCATCAAAAAGATCAGCGACGAAAGGATCGCAGCGGTGGTCATGGTATTTATTGGGGTTATGGATGGCCCCAAAATAGTTCTTCATCCCGGCCGTGACTCCGGCCAGGCCATGATCTTTGAGGATCGCGAGACTGATCGAGGCATTGATGCGGCGCGTCTGAATGGTCGAAAACAATCCGGCGATGCTGCGGTGGGAGATAAGCTCCTCTTCATAGCCGATGCCGCTCGTATCTGTTGCATAGATCATCGGGCCGTTGGATGAGGTGGAAAAGGAATAACCGGCCTCGCGCAGTTCCCGGTTGGTCCGGTCCCAGATGAGGATGTTTTTTTCCTGCAGGCCGGCCTGAGCAAGAAGAGCTGTCAAAACCAAGGGGAGCTCAGGACGAGTGGCAAGCTTTCGTCCGGCTATGGTATTGATTTTAATTCCGACCCGATCGCTGGGAAGGAAAAAACGAGACACAACTTCCGGCATGTTCCGGGAACCGGAGAGCTGCCGAAATCCTTCCACCAACATCGCCTCGATCTTCGAGCGACTCAGGTTTCCATCAGGGGAAAAAACATTATTTGCCCTGACCACAACGACCTTGGCTATCTTCATTTCCTCAATTAAGATATCATTGAGATGAAAAGCCTGTCAATCGCCTGTCGCTCGGACGCTCCGATCCTCTTGGTTTTTGACAATCTTGTTCCACCGACCAAGGTATGAGATTTGAATCCTGGGGCCTGTCTGGTGTAAATTGTCGCCTGGGAATGAAGTCAGAGGAGAACGCCAATGAAAAAGCGACATCGATGGCTGATCATCTTTTGCCTGCCGAGCCTTTTTTTCGCTGGCTTTCCGGATGAGCAGGCCAAAAAAGAGATCCCGCTGACCGCATTGCTTCCAGAGATCCCCGGCTGGAAGGTGCTTGAAGCGCTTCAAACGTTCCATCCGGCGACGCTTTTCGAATATATCAACGGTGCGGCAGAAGGCTATATCGCCTATGCCTTTGAGGAATTGGTCGTTGCCCATTATGAGAGACCGAATCCGCGGGCGAATCTCACCTTGGAGATATACGAGATGGGAACAGGCCGGAATGCCTTCGGAATCTACAGCGTGGAGAGATCCCCCGAAAGCCAATTTCTATCCATCGGAAGCGAAGGATATTACGAGGCCGGAACGCTCAATTTCATCGCCGGGTCGAAATACATCAAACTCTTTTGTCCTGATTGCGGGGAGGAGGATGAGCGCATTTTGCGGCAGTTTGCCCGGAGCGTGGAGGCGAAAATACCGAATCAAGCACTGCCTGTTTTACTGAGCGTTTTTCCCCGCGACGGCCTGATCGCTCGCAGCGAAAAATTTATCCGCCAGAACGTCTTCGGCTACTCTTTCCTCCATGACGGTTTTCTGGCCAGCTATCAGGTGAACGGGCAGGATTTTGAGCTTTTCTTGATCGAGGCCGATGATGAGACGAAAGCCGGAGAGATGATGAGGCGGTATCTCGACGCTCAAGAAAAAAACGGGCAAATTCCTAAAGCTGGCTCGCAGGGGTTCCACTTTAGGGATCGGTACGCGAAAAACGTCTTTATTACCCAGGCCGGGCATTTGATTCTGGGTGTGAGGCAAATCAATGACGGCTGGGAAGAGCTCGGCCAGGAGTATCTTCAAGCGCTGATCAAAAACATCAAGGGATCGGAGGGGCGGCAAGAGTCAAAACCAGGTGGATTTCAGGAGAGAGGATGATCCTCCAGGAATTTTTTCAGCCTGATGATTTCGGCATCCATTGTCGTCAAAGCCAGACGAACCGCTTCCTCCTTCAGCTCCTTTCCCGCCGTTTCCAGGGCTAAGGCGGTTTTTTGCAAAAATATGAGGCTGAGATTGGCGGAAGAACCTTTGAGGCTGTGGCCGAGTTCCTGAATCGTCAGGAAATCATTGCCGGCCAGTGCCTTCTCCAGCTGAATTCGCTTTTCTTCATATTCGGAGAAATAGATTTTCAGAAGGTCCTCCAAAAACGAGATGTCTCCTCCGATGCGTTCCAGGACCTCCGCATAATCAATCGGTGAGTTTGAAGAGAGGGAAATTGAATCAGCCATTGGCTCTCCTTTTGATGTCCGGATGGGACGTCTCTTTGAGATAAACGCAGTTCCGACCGCGGTTTTTGGCCTCGCGCAGGGCCTCATCCGATTGTTTGATCAGATTTTCAGCGGTCATCGGATTCGAACTGTCGGTGACGGCGCAGCCGACAGAGATCGACAATGGAATCCGATCGACGTTGGTTGTGATCCCTCGATTTCCGACCGCCGACCGCAGTCGTTCGCCGATCTTGATGATTTCGTCCGGCCCGCAACGGGGAAGGATGACGATGAACTCGTCGCCTCCGTAGCGGCCGATTTTATCCGATTTGCGGATCTTTTTTTTCAGCCGGGAAACGACAAAGAGAATGGCCTTGTCTCCGGCGTCGTGGCCATAGAGATCGTTGATTTTTTTGAAGTAATCGATGTCCAGCATGATCAGGCCGGTGCTTTTCCCTTCTCTTGCTCCCCTTTCGATTTCTTCTCGAAGAAAACGGAGGGTTTCCGTTCGGTTCCAGATTTTCGTCAGGCTGTCCCGGCTGGCCATGTCCTTCAGCTGATTCTGGATGACGAGCAGCTTGTCCTCGAGGTCGACGATCCGGCGTCCGGTCTGAAGACGGGCTTTGAGCTCGAGAAAATTGACCGGCTTGGTCATATAATCATCAGCTCCCGAGGAGAGACCGAGGATGATATCTTGTTTTCGATCCTTGGCGCTGAGGAGAATGATGTACGTGTACCGACTTTTTCTCCGGCGGCGAATTTTTTGGCAGAGCTCAATGCCGTTCATTCCGGGCATCATCCAGTCGAGAATCGCCAAGCGAACATCCGCATCCCTGAGGTGCTCCCAGGCCTCCCCGCCGCTTCGGGCGATCATCACCTCATAGCCCCAATCGTTCAGATTTTTATCCAGAATTCTTAAGCTGATGAGATCGTCCTCGGCGATCAATACTTTCATCGGTCCTTCCTGCATAGGCTTCCGTTCTGAGATCGGATTATCCCGATTTCTCCTCAGGACGACGGCGAGACGTCCGATTCTCTGGACGAGATCCGCCGGCTCATGACTCGGCCGATCGTCTCCTCGAGCTGCTTAGCATTCAGCGGCTTGGAGATGTAGTCGTCCATTCCCGCTTGAAGGCAGCGCTCTTTATCGCCTTTCATGGCATGGGCGGTCATGGCAATAATCGGAGTATGACCGCCGGTTTCTTTTTCCCTTTCCCTGATCAGCTGAGTGGTTTTGAGGCCGTCCATTTTCGGCATCTGCACGTCCATTAAAATGAGTTCATAGTTTCCTTTCCCCAGCGCTTCAATCGCCTCTTCGCCGTTCATCACGCCGGTTACCTGATGACCCTGTTTTTCAAGCATGTAGAGCGCGACCCGCTGGTTCACCAGGTTATCCTCGGCGATCAGAATTCGATAGGACTGCCGGAAACTGACGGCAGGCGGTTGGTCGGTGATCCGATCAAGAGTCTCGGTCGTCGTCTCGTCCTGTCCGGTGAGTTGAAGGAAGGTCTTTCTGAGCTCGGAAAGCCGGATAGGTTTGGTCAAGTGGTGCGAAATTCCGACTTTGAACCACGGCGCCGCATCCGTTTGAGTGCTTGTCGTGCTGATCATAAGCGCCGTTAATTTCGCCGTTTCCGGGTTTTTCTTAATGAAATCGAGGAGAGTGAAGCTGTCGTTCCCGGGCAGGTTGGCGTCGAGGAGAATAAACGGCAGCGGTTTGCCGCGCTCGGCCAGGCTTTCCAAGACAACCAAGGCCTCATCGGCTCTCTCGGCCTCTTTTACCGTAAAGCCCCACCCTGCCGCCGCGTCTTTTAGAACCTGCCTGGCGCTTCGATTATCCTCGATGATGAGGACAGTCTGCCCGGAGCCCGCGGCGATTCGTGAAGCGAGGTCTCCTCTCGGTGGTCCGTCCGGAGTGCCGAATCGAGCCGTGAAATGAAAGCGACTGCCTTTTCCGACTTCGCTTTCCACCCAGATGCGGCCGCCGAGCAAGTCCACAAGTTGAGACGATATCGCCAGACCGAGTCCTGTGCCGCCGTATTTGCGCGTCATCGAGCTATCGGCTTGGGCAAAAGCTTCGAAAATCGTCTTCTGCTTTTCGGGCGGAATACCGATTCCCGTATCGGCGATGACAAAATGGAGGACGACGCTCTTTTCCTTCTCTTCTGCCTCTTCCACCCGGACGACAACTTCTCCTTGACGGGTGAACTTGATCGCATTTCCGACAAGATTGATGAGAATTTGTTTCAGTCGGCCTGGATCGCCGATAAGATCGTGTTTCAAACGGGGCGAAAGATCACAGACAAGGTCGAGTCGGTTTTTATGGGCTTGAATGGCCAGAGGGCCGAGAGTCTCAAAAAGCAACTCTTCCAAGTTGAAGGTTTTTTCTTCAAGCTCGACTTTCCGGGCCTCGATTTTAGAGAAATCCAGGAGGTCGTTGATCAGGGTCATCAAGGATTCGGCCGAAGTCTTGATTCCCTTGAGATATTCTCTTTGTTCCGGCGTCAGATTCGTATCCAGAGCGAGCTCGGTCATCCCTAGAATCCCGTTCATCGGAGTGCGGATCTCATGACTGATATTGGCCAGGAAATCGCTTTTGGCCTGGCTCGCCGCCAGAGCCTCCTTCCGAGCGCGGATCAGCTCCGTTGCGTCGCTCAGATTGATGATCAAACCTTTATATCCGCCGTCATAGAGAGGCTTCAAGCGAAGGATGATCTCGCGTCCTTTGGAGGTTGCTTGAAATTCCCTTGCTTGTGAACAGGGCGTTTTCATGAACTCGGCGACGGAACTCCGCAAGTCCTCCCATGGCAACTCGGCTTGGATTTCCCAAAGAGGTCGGTTGAGAAGAGAGGCCTTCTCTTGGCCGATGAAGCGGAGAAAATAGTCGTTGACTTCGACGATGCGGGCTTCTTGATCGGCAAAAATTACGCCTTCTTCGATTCCCGAAATGATTGCCGAGAGTTTCGCTGTTTCCCGACGAATGGCTTCTTCCATCCTTTTTCGGCTCAGGGCCTCGTTGAAAACGGCCATCAATGAGGAGGCCGCGATTTCATCGTTCCGAGTGTATCCGGGCTGGCGGTTGGCCAGGGCGAGGAGGCCAGTCACGCGATTCTCAAATTTCATCGGAATGCAGAGAAGAGTCCGGATCTCAGGATGGTCGGTCGGAAATTTTTCTTTGCCCGGGCTCGCGGCGAAATTGTTAAGGACGCAGGGCTCGGCCTGAGCGACGATTTCAGCCAAAAGAGCCGTGACTTTCTTGATCCCGTCAGAGGTTTTCGTGGGACTCTCTCTAAGAATGGGGCAGGCATTACGGCTTTCCGGAGTCAGGGCGATGAGATTCATGAAACCGTCGGCGCCGATTTTACCGATAAAGCCGAGCGGGCTGCCGGTCAGCTCTGCGGCCAGATCTAAACAGAGTCCTGCCAAGTCATCGTCGGTATCGTTGCTGAACGCCTTTTGCAGAAGTCGATTCATGGCAGCGAGAAGCTTCGCCTGTCGCGCCAAGTGGGCTTCGGCTTCTTTTTTTTCCGTGATGTCCTTATCCATTCCCCGATAGCCGATAAGGTCGCCCCTCTCGTTCAGGATAGGGAGGCCGTTCGTCAACAGGCACACCCGTCGCCCATCTTTGGTCAGGTTCCAGTTCTCCAGGTCGACTATCGGCTCTTTTTCTTGGAGAAGATGGATGAACGTTTGACGAATCCGGGAAGCTTCCTCTTGCGGCATGAGATCGAAGGGCGTCCGGCCGAGGATTTCGCTCGTCTCATATCCGAGGATTCGCTTGACCTGACCGGAAGCGAAGGTGTAGCGTCCGTCTCGATCGATTTCCCAGATCCAGTCGGCCGAGCTCAGGGCGATGTCTTCGAACCTCTTTTCGGAGTTCCGAAGCTCTTCCATAGTTTCTCTTTGTTTGGAGATGTCCCGGTAAATAACCGCCACAGCCACCAGACGCTCAGCCTCGAAAATCGGCGAAGCGCTCACGGATACGGGGATTGAGCGGCCGTCTTTTGCCCGGCGAACGGACTCGAAAACGAACTTGTCGCCGGCGGCGACTCTTTTGGTGATGGAGACGGCCGATCCCAGGTCATCGGGAGGGACGATCAGCTCATCGATCGCCCGACCGGTGAGATCTTCATTTTCAAAGCCGAACATTTTTTTGAATTCCCGGTTGGCTCTGAGAACCCGACCCTCCGGGTCCGCAATGATCATTCCCTCCAGGGCTTCCTCGAACAGCCGCCTGAAAAGATGGTCCTGAACGGCCGGATTTTTCCCCGTCGCTTGAAAATCCGGGAGATCAAAAGCGCTGTCGCTCATCGCGTCTCGATCATTCTCCATTGTTCGACTCTGGCCGAAGCTTTCCGGTCTATAAGGTCTGTGCACGGTTGATTTTAGCGGCTTGTCCGTCCGGGTCAATCGCCCCTCAGGGTGATCAGCAGGGTGAATTTGATCGTCTCGAGGTCGTCGCCGGCGGTGAAAACGGCAGACGAACAAGAGGAGCTTAAGGCCGACGGATTCATCTTTCTTCCAAGCGGAGGGGAAGGAAAAAAATATTTTTTCTTCCGTCGCCGATCATGTATAATAAAAAAAATGGCGAACGAACATAAAACGTTAGCCGTGGCCTCCGGTGCCCTCATTATCTTTTTGGTCGGCCTTGTTTTGAAGCTGGCCAAGCCTGTGTTCTTTCCTTTTTTTCTGGCGATTTTTTTCTATTTTATCCTTTCTCCGGCGCTCGATCTTTTGACCCGGCTCAAAATTCCGAAAGTCATCGCCCTCAGCCTTCTCGTCCTCCTGGCTTTTCTCAGCCTTTATTTTCTCGGGGCTCTCATCTTTTCTCGGGCCAAAGGTTTTGTCGCTTCTTTCCCTCAATACGGCGAAAAAATCGGCCAGCTCCTCGAGTGGGTCTCCAAAAAGCTCGGCCGGGAAATCAATGAAACTCCTTGGTTCTGGTTGCAGAATTTCGATCTCAACCGGGTCGCGCCCTTGCTTCTTTCCTCGCTCAATCAATTTCTATCATTTTTTTCCCGTCTGGTCTTGATCTTTGTCTTCCTGATTTTCATGCTGGCCGGGCGGGGAAAACTGGCGGTCAAGATCGAGAGATCCTTCTCTACGGCCCGCTCGAGGACCCTGATTGCCGTCATCGATAAAATCGACGCTCAAGTCCAGAAATACCTGGTCATCAAGACGGGAGTCAGCGCGATTTCGGGACTGATTACCGGTACGGTCTTGGCCTTATTCGGAGTCAACTATGCTTTAATTTTCGGGTTCCTGACGTTTTTGCTAAATTTTATTCCCAGCCTCGGATCGATCATCGCCATCTCGTTTTCGACCTTGATGGCTGTTTTCCAGTTCGGCCGTTTTTTTCCGGCGCTCTGGATCCTGGCCATCTTGGTGATCGCCGATATTTTGACGGCCAACCTGATTGAGCCGAAGCTGATGGGACAGGGCCTGAACCTGAGCCCTCTGGCCGTGCTTTTTTCCCTTTTGTTCTGGGCCTGGCTCTGGGGTATTCCCGGAATGATTTTGGCTGTCCCCCTGCTGGCTATCGTCAAGATCATTTTCGACAACATCCCCTCGCTGCGGTTTATCGCCGAATTGATCAGCAAGTGAAGGTTGTCTTTCAGGTGGGAGAAATGATTTTCTTCCGGCCCGAAAACGGTTTGAGTTTCTCGAAGCGGGCGGCCAGGCTCTCAAGGTAAGTCCGACCTTCGAGCTCTTCGCCGGCCTGAAATTTGACAGCCAGAATTAGATATTCCAGGCAGCGAAGTTTTTCTTCTTTGGTATAGGCCGCGCTGAACTGCGTAAGGATGATCGATCGGTTATAACGGCATTCGTTGATTTCCTGAAGAACGGTTTCTCCAAGGGCGTTCTTTACCCGGCCATCCCCCTCCGGAAGATAGAGAATGCCTTGCCCTTTTTCGATTTTTTCTCTCGCGTATTCAAGGGCCAGGACAATGTCTTTGTCCGCGAGTTTCGCGTCCTTGACCCACGATTTATAGAGTGCGGCTTCGATATGAAGAGCGAGCCAGCCGAGCTTTTCGTCCTGAAGGATGTCCGGAACGAAACTCGGCTTTCGGAGGAAGATCTTCTTTTCCTGGTAGGGTTTATGCCTGGTCAGGCTGGGACAGCTGACCGGGCAGTGGATCGATTTTTCCCGCAATCGGCCGCAACAGAGTGAACAGAGATCGGAGCCCAGAGCGGGACAGTGGCGCTTCGCCTTTCGCTTTCCGCACTGAGAACATAAGCTCATCGCCCTTTGAACCTCAACACGTCAGATGGAACGCCCCGACCGTCTTCTTCCGCCCTGACAGGTCGTTATAGATCCGGAAAGCTTCGGCTGTTTTTTCAATCACCAAATGGATTCCTTTGGCTGCGGCCGCCTCTTTGACCTCGTCCTTGACTTTGAGCAAGCCAAAAAAGCCGGTTCCGATCACCAAGGCCTCGATCTCCTCCCGAAAAATGTCTTGGAGGTCTTCAAGGCAGAGGACATGACCTTCTTTTCTCCGCCAGGAAGAGTGAATCCGATCTGGAAAGATAACGAGGTCCGCAGCGTAGGACTGGCCATCAACGATCATTCGGCCGAACGTGAAACGGTCGATCATTTTTTCACCGAGAATGTCCCGGGCGAGAGCCCCTTCAGTGTTTCTTTTTGGAGGAGCCGGAGAGCTTTATGGGCGGCTCGCTGCTCGGCGTTCTTTTTGGAAGAGCCCTTGGCTCTAACCAGAACGTCGGTACCGGCCTGGACTTCGACGACGAAGCTTTTCCGATGGTCGGGTCCGCTGGTGACGACCGTTCGATATTCGGGGAGAGGAAGACTCTGTTTTTGGAGATATTCTTGCAGGGCGGACTTGAAATTTTCGATCCAAACGCCGCCATCCTTTGTTTTTTGGCAGAACTCATCAAGCATTCTCTTGAGGAACGTCCGGGCCGCTTCATAACCCTGATCGAGGTAAATTGCGCCGCAGAGCGCCTCGAACGCCCCGGCCAGAATCGTCCTTTTCTTCCGGCCGCCGCTCTGTTCTTCCCCGCGGCCCAGCAGGAGGTGCTCGTGAAGTTTGATTTTGCGGGCGAGTCGAGAAAGGGTGTCGGTGCTGGCGGCCGTCGATTTGAATTTGGACAGCACGCCTTCAGAGGCGCGGGGATTGAGGGAATAGAAAAAATCGGCCGTCACCAGGCCGACCACGGCATCGCCGAGGAATTCCAGAACCTCGTTATCCTGCGTCGTCCGGGGATCCTTCTCGTACGCATAGGAGCTGTGGGTCAGAGCCTGAGCGAGAAGATTTTTATCGCGAAAGACGATCCCGATTCTTTTCTCAAGCGTGTTTGGACGGCTCTTCATCGGGATCTATTCGGCGAAGGGGTAAACGATTTTTCCGCCAACCACGGTCATAACTGGCGCTCCCTTCAGCCTCCAGCCGTGGAAAGGATTGTTTCGGCTCTTGCCGGCAAAGGAGTCGACATCGACGGTGATAGTTTGATGGAGGTCAAGAAGAGTCAGGTCTCCATCATAACCGACCGAGATTCGCCCTTTTCTTTTTAATCCCAAAATTTTTGCCGGACCGCTCGAACACATCTCCACGAATCGTGACAGAGAGATCAGCTTCCTTTTGACCAGACGATCAAGAAGCAAAGACACGGCGGTCTCCAAGCCGGCGATGCCGAAGGGCGCATGTTCAAAGCCGGCTCTTTTTTCTTCCTCGGAATGGGGAGCGTGGTCGGTCGCCAGGACATCCACCCAGCCCTCTCGGACGGCCTGGCGAAGAGCGCGAAGATCTTTCACTCCGCGGAGCGGCGGATTGACCTTGAAGTTGCTATCGAGAGATTTGATCGCCGTATCGCAGAGGACAAGATGATGGGGGGTAGCTTCGGCCGTCACCGAGATTTGGTTCTTTTTGGCCTCCCGAACAAGCCGGACGGCTCCCGACGTGCTCAGGTGGGCGATATGAATTCGAGAGCGGGCCGCCGCGGCAAGAATGAGGTCCCGCGCCACCATGACGTCTTCCGCTGCCGCGGGAATTCCCTTGAGACCGAAGGCTTTGGAGACGGCGCCCTCTTGGATCTGGCCGTCGCGGCTGAGATCCGCGTCTTCACAGTGTTCAATGATCAGAGTTCGGAGAGACCTGGCCTGTTCCAGGGCTCGAAGGAGAAGCCGGCTGTTCCGGACGCAGCGGCCGTCATCGGAAAAAGCGAGGGCGCCGGCGTCGACGAGCTCAGCCATGTCGACGAGCTCTTCTCCGGCCTGATCACGGGTGATCGCGGCGATCGGATAGATGTTCACCGCGGATCGTTTTTTTGCCTCGTTCAAGAGATACTCCGTGATCTCCCTTCGGTCGTTGACCGGCCTCGTGTTGGGCATGGCACAAATGGAGGTGAATCCGCCCTTGGCCGCGGCTCTTGAAGCCGAGGCGATGTCCTCTTTATGTTCTTGACCCGGCTCCCGGATGTGAACATGCAGGTCAATAAATCCCGGAGCAACAATGAGTCCCGAGGCATCGAATTCAGGAGCTTTTCTGGATTCGAGGCGCTCCTTGAGGGCGACAATCCGGCCATTCTCGATCAGAAGATCAAGCTTGGCGTCCGTTCCCGATAAGGGATCGATGACTCGTCCGTTTCGGAGGAGCAAGTTCAAGATCTCTTCCTTCTCTCCTATGAAAGTTCGGCCGGCTCGGTGATCAGGACTTCGTCATCGCCGTCGATTTCGCCGAGCTTGACCTGAACGATTTCCCGTCGAGACGTGGGCAGAACCTTGCCCACATAATCGGCTCGAATCGGGAGTTCGCGATGACCCCGATCAATCAGGACAAGAAGCTGAATCGTTTGCGGCCGGCCGAGGTTAAAAAGCCCTTCCATTGCCGCTCGGATTGTTCGCCCGGTAAAAAGGACGTCATCAACAAGAAGAATGTCCTTTTTCACGACCGGGAAATCGATGGCTGTCTTCTCCACGGCGGGCTGGGTCTCGACCTCGGCATAATCGTCCCGGTAAGGCGTAATGTCCAGGACTCCCACCGGGACTTCGATCTGCTCGAGATTTTGGATCAGCCCGGCAATCCGTTTTCCGAGATAGATGCCCCGAGTACGGATGCCGATGATGACGAGATTCTTTAAGTTGCGGTTTCGTTCGAGGATTTCCGAGGTCATCCGGATCAGAGCGCGTCTGATTTTGGCCTGATCCATGACCCGGGCTTTGATCTTTTCGGCCATCTTTATTCTCCAGAGGAGCGAATTCTCTTTCCGAACATGCCTGATCTTCCAAAAATTGTCAACTTCGCCGCCTGAAGTATTCATCGGCCGAAGCGATGTCGGCCTTGATTTGGGCGACGAGCGCCGGCGGCGAGGGGAATTTTTTTTCCGGCCGGAGTTTTCGGAAAAAGCGTAGCCGGAAATTCTTCCCGTAGGCGTTGCCCTTAAACCCGAGAAGATAAGATTCAATCTGGAGTCCGCTTCGGCCGAACGTCGGCCGGACGCCGATGTTGGTCAGAGAAGGATAAAGGCGCCGTCCGATAAGAGATTGGGTCAAAAAAACGCCCGCTGGAGTGATCTCGTTCGGGGAAGAGATGTTCGCGGTCGGGAAGCCCAGCATTTTTCCTCGGGACGAACCCTGGATGACCCGGCCCACGATTTCATAAGGCC
>CAZNVB010000097.1:0-27651 GCA_964576265.1 uncultured Eubacteriales bacterium
AGAGCGGCCGCATCGGCCTCGAGGAGGTCCAGGAAGCACTGCAGAAGCGGATTCTTCTCTATGACAAAAGCGGGGAAGAGCACTTCAACCTGATTTCCGCCCTTCACAAAAGCCTCCGAAACAGCGATGTCGATGCCTCTCTCTACTGGCTGGCGCGGATGGTTTATTCGGGCGAGGATCCTCTTTATATCGCCCGCCGCCTGGTTCGGTTTGCCTCCGAGGATATCGGCCTGGCCGATCCGCAGGCTCTTTCGGTCGCCCTTCAAGCCAAGGAAGCCTATGATTTTCTGGGCTCACCGGAAGGGGAGCTTGCCCTGGCCGAGGCAGTCATCTATCTTGCTTCTGCGCCCAAGAGCAACCGGGCTTACGCGGCTTTCAATAAGGCCATGAAAGATGTCGAGGTCAGCCCGCAGGAGCCCGTTCCTATGCAAATCCGGAATCCCGTCACCGGGTTGATGAAGGAGATCGGCTATGGCAAAGACTACGCCTATGCCCACGACTTCGCCTTTTCGACCACGGACATGGAAACCTTCCCGGAGAGATTGAGGGGGAAGAGATACTATTTCCCCGGAGAGATGGGTTTAGAGAAGGAGATCAAAAAACGGATCGAGTGGTGGCAGAGAATCAAAGAAAAGATCCGCTCGGAAAAGACGGTTGTTAAAGAAAAAGAAGCTCCCATGGAAAGCCCTTTCTTCAAGGAAGAAAAGAAAAAATAATCTCTCCGCCCATCAATCAGCTTTCTTCTTCTTTTTCCTTGAGCAAATAATAAATTTCCCAGCTGATGTCATCGGCCAGACATCCGAGGCAGGAAGTCTTCGTCGTCGCCAGCTCGTCGGCGGCGATTTTGTCCTTGAGGATTTTTTTTACCCGCTTGCGGATTTTATAGAGCAGAATATAGTTGACCATAGCTCGTTTTCAAGGGGATGATAACAACTTATTTTTTCTCTGTAAAGGCCGTCGATTTCCATTGAGGCGCCGGGGACAAAATGATATCATGGGGCGCAGCAATGCGACATGGTTTGAAGGCGGCGCTCTGGCCGGTGTTGAGTTTTCTTCTGTTTTCCTGCTCTCTTTTTACCGCCAAAATTCCCGGGACTCCTTCAGGTGTGGAGTTCCCGCTGACCGAGGCTCTCCGGGTTTCCTATGAAGGGAGAATTATCCCTTCTGTACGATCCGGAGAGGGAAAAATCTACCTGGCTACCGACAAGGGCGTTCTTTATTGTCTGGATAAAGAAGGGAAATCCGTCCTCTGGCAGTTTGCCGCGCCCGTGCCCTTCGGCTGCGCGCCGGTCCTCAGCCCGGATCAAATCTGGATTCGGGACCAGTCGAACACTCTCTATGGACTCGACCTCGAGGGTCGCCTTCTTATCAAAGCCGACGTGGACGAGCCGATCGCCAGCCCGCTCGTCTGGCATCAAGGCCGTGTTTATTTCGGGACGGAAGACGGAAATCTTCTGGCCTTCGACAGAGAAGCTCAGAGCCTTGTCAGGCTGTTCAAAACAGCGGGGCCGCTGGAGACGCCGCCGGTCTTTACCGGACGGGTGATTCTTGTCGCCGGCAGTGAGGGCAGGCTTTACGCTCTCAATTTGGAAGGCCGAGTCCTGAGGAAATCCGATGTTCTGGGACGAATTCGCGTCCCGCCGCTTGTCGACGAAGGCCTGATCTATTTCGGCAGCGAAGAAAAATATTTCTATAGCTTGCGTGTGACGGATTTAGAGAGGGAATGGCGCGTCCGGATCGGCGGAAAAGTCGTGGTCCCTCCGCGGCCTGTCGGAAAGCGAGTCATTTTCATTGCCTCGAACAATGTCCTTTATGCCTTGGCCAAAAAAAGCGGCAATATCGATTGGTGGAGGATCATCCCAGGGCGAAGCGCCTACGAACTCGAATTCGACGACAAGAAGATTGTTGTCGCCAGCCGGTCTTCTCTGCTCGCTTGCTATGACGGCGAGACCGGGGCTGAAATCGGGCGCTATGATGCAGGCGAAGAAATCCAATCCAATCCTCTCTGGCTCGATCCCTACCTGTTGATCAATCTCCACGACTTTGCCCAGGGAAGGGGTTCTCTTGTTTTTCTGGAGAAAGAAGTCCGAGCGGAATTGACCGCGTCTTTGGTCTCTCCCCAGCCAGTCGGAACCGAGATCAGCTTCATGGTTGCCGCCATTGGTTTCAAGAGCCCCCGCTTTGAATTTGTCCTTCACAGCCCGGACGAAAACGGCAAGGTCGTCCAAAAGGAATCAGAGAAGAATTCTTGGCTCTGGTATCCGGAGAAACCGGGAATCTTTCGGATTGAAGTCCGGGTGAGCGACGGACGTCAGACCCGGAATGCCGAGATCCCCTTTGAAATCGTCGAAAGGAATTCATGAATCGCGATCGATCTCAGGAAAGGAGATGAACGAATGAAAAGAGATGAAGCCCTGGAGCTTCTGAAGACCCACCTGCGGAACAAGAACCTGGTCAAACACTGTCTGGCCGTCGAGGCTTGCATGAAAGCCCTGGCCGATAAGCTGGGACACGAACCAGAGACTTGGGGTCTGGCGGGAATTCTCCATGACCTCGACTATGAAGTAACGGAGAAAAGCCCCGAGCTCCATACGACGGAAACGGTCAGAATCCTGGAAGAGAAAGGGATCTCGTCGGAAATACTCCATGCGATCCGCGCTCACGCCGCCAAAGTCCCCTGCGAGAGTCCGATGGACTGGGCAATTTTTTCTGTCGACCCTTTGACCGGGTTGATTATCGCCGCCACACTGATGCACCCGGAAAAGAAGCTAAAGGCGATCGACCAGGAGTTCGTCAAACGGCGCTATCGGGAAAAGAGTTTTGCCCGGGGCGCCAAAAGGGAGGAGATCGAGGAGTGCCGGAACCTCGGGCTGAGCCTGGACGAATTTATTTCGATTTGCCTTCGGGCGATGCAGGGGATCGATTCCGATCTGGGTCTTTAGCCGAAAATCTTCCCGCCGTCTCTCGGCCGTTTGTCCTCTCTTTGGACCCGATAGTTCCGAGTATTTTGATCCTTAATCATTGAAATCTGCCGCGCCTTCTCGGCACCATTTTCTTTCTTGAGAAGGCCTGCCGAAGCAGGTATAATGTCTTCTCGCCGGTCCGTCCTGGATGAAGAGGAGCCGGCGAAGTTCACTTTTCGCTTTGAGCAGGAGGTCTTCATGATCAATGCCCTGACCAGGATTCCGGAGCCGAAAAATGAGCCTGTCTTGAGCTATGCTCCAGGAACGCCGGAGCGCAAAGCCATCAAAGAAGAACTCGCCGCGATGCTCGGCCAAGAAATTGAAATCCCTCTTGTTATCGGGGGAAAAGAAGTCCGGACGGGCGACCTGGGAGACTGCCGTCCACCCCATGACCACCGGCACCTGCTGGCCCGCTATCATAAAGCCCGGGCCGGAGAGGTCCAGATGGCCGTGGCCGCCGCCGAAGCGGCCTGGAAGGACTGGTCAGAGATGGACTGGATGTCTCGAGCGGCGATTTTTCTTCGAGCAGCCGAGCTCTTGGCCACGAAATACCGGTTCCTTCTCAATGCTGCGACGATGCTCGGCCAATCCAAGACGGTTCACCAGGCGGAAATCGACTCGGCCTGCGAGCTCATCGATTTCTACCGTTTTAATCCCTACTATATGACCCGGATTTACGGCGAACAGCCCGAGTCCTTGCCCGCGACCTGGAATTATATCGAATACAGAGCGCTCGAGGGTTTTGTCTTTGCCGTAACGCCTTTTAACTTTACCGCTATTGCCGGAAATCTGCCCACTTCGCCGGCGATGATGGGGAACACCGTCCTCTGGAAGCCGGCTTCTTCGGCCGTGTTTTCGGCCTACTTTTTAACGAAACTATGGAAAGAAGCTGGACTTCCCGACGGTGTCATTAATTTTATCCCCGGCTCGGGCCGCTATGTCGGTGATCCTGTCCTTGAACAGCCGGGCCTGGCGGGCGTCCATTTCACCGGCAGTACGAGCGTTTTCCATGGGATGTGGAAGACCATCGGTGCCAACATCGGTAAATATCGGACGTATCCCCGCATCGTCGGCGAGACGGGCGGCAAGGATTTTGTCTTCGTCCATGCCTCTGCCGACCCGGATATCGTCGTCACCGCCCTGATCCGCGGCGCTTTCGAATACCAAGGGCAGAAGTGCTCGGCCGCGAGTCGGGCTTACATTCCCGACAATCTCTGGCCCGCAGTCAAAGAGAAGCTGGCGGACGAGGTGAAGACGATCAAAATGGGGGATGTCACCGATTTCTCAAACTTCATGGGTGCGGTGATCGATGCTCCGGCCTTCGCCAACATCGTTTCTTATCTGGAGTACGCGAAAAAATCGACCCAAGCCAAGTTTATCTGCGGGGGCGGCCACGATGATTCAAAAGGCTATTTTATCGAGCCGACCGTGATTCAAACGACCGATCCCAAGTTCAAGCTGATGGAGGAAGAAATTTTCGGCCCGGTGCTGACCGTTTTTGTCTATCCGGAGACGGAGTTCCGACGGACCCTGGAGCTCTGCGACGAAACATCGGTTTACGGCCTGACCGGAAGCATCATCGCCGCCGACAGGAAGGCCGTCATCGAAGCTTCGGCGGTCCTTCGTCATGCGGCGGGAAATTTTTACATTAACGACAAGCCGACCGGGGCTGTGGTCGGTCAACAACCCTTCGGCGGCGGAAGAGCCTCGGGGACAAACGACAAAGCCGGCTCATACCTCAATCTCCTGCGCTGGACATCAGCCAGGTCAATCAAAGAAAATCTGAATCCGCCCCGGGACTACAGGTATCCTTTTCTGGCGGAGAAATAGGCGTTGAAGCCGGTCGAGGAAAGCCGAGCTGAGATGCCCGGCCGGAGGCTTGATCAAAACTGGAGGAGGAAAAGACGATGAAGCGATGTTCGACCCTGCTTTGGATGCTATTTTTCGGCTCTCTCTGGGGAATCAACGAACTGGCAAGCGGCGAGATCCTCTTCCGAAACGATATGCTCTTTGCCTCTGTCTGGCTCGCGGCCTGGGGGTTTTTCATCCTGGCTGCGGCCAGGTCAGTCATCCACAAGCCCGGGACATCCACTCTGATTGCCGGGGTAGCGGCGATTTTCCGGCTGGTCAACGCCCCGCCGTTTTTTTGCCATCTCTTGGCCATTTTTCTTTTGGGGGTCGGATTCGATATGGCAGCGAGTTGGATAATGAAAAAAGAGAAGAAAAATTCGACCCTCCGTCAGACCGCCGCTGGCTTCCTGGGCGCCTATGCAGGATATGCCTTGTTTGCCTTGATTATCACTTATATCGTCCGTTACCAATTCTGGACTGAAGGCGGGACCAGGAAAGTCCTCCATCACATTTTTGTGGACGGCAGCCTGGCTGCCGCCGCGTCGGCGGTGCTTGTCCCTCTGGGTTTCAGGCTCGGCTCTTTGTTTCGGCCAATCCTGAGCACAGCCTCGCTTTGGTCGCCCTTCGGAGCTTCAGCTGGAGTGGTGGTTCTATGGACGCTCGGTCGCTTGATCGGATGAGGAATTTCCTATGCGAATCAAAGTGAACAGGGACAAATGCACCGGCTGCCGCCTTTGTCTCCAAATTTGCGCCATCGAGCATTTCGGCGAGATCAATCCTAAGAAGGCGGCTCTTCGGATCGAAGCTAAGTTCCCGGATCCGGGAAAATTCCGGCCGTTTGTCTGCACCCAATGCGGGAAGTGCGAAGCCGTCTGTCCGGAAGGAGCGATCTCGCGTCTCGCTTCTGGCGCTTATGTGGTGGACAAGGCTAAGTGCACGAATTGCGGCGAATGCGTCGGCGCCTGTCCCGTCGGTGTCGTTTTCCAGCATCCTGATTATGATTTTGTCATTATCTGCGACTTCTGCCTGCTCTGCACGGAGCTTTGCAACACCGGAGCGTTGGTGAAGTGGGAGAAAGAAACTCCGGCAGAAGCTGGGGAGGTGTGAGATGTCGAACGGCCTGGCTGGAACGACGCTGCGGATCAACCTGGCGACGGGCGAAATTCGGCGCTTCCCTACGGATGAGGATCTCTACCGGGACTGGCATGGAGGAAGGGGGATTACGGCCAAGATTCTGTACGATGAGGTCCCCCGAGACGCCGACCCTCTCGGTCCGAAAAACCTTTTCCTCCTCAATGCCGGGATCATGAGCGGCTGCTTTGTTCCCGCAGGCTCCAAGGTGGAATTCGGGGCTGTTTCGCCCTTGACTAACGGTCCGGGCGACTCCAACATGGGAGGACATCTCGGCCCGACGCTGAAGTTTGCCGGCTACGACATGATCATTTTTGAAGACATCTCTCCCCGGCCGGTGTATTTATTTGTCGACAACGAGACCGTCGAGCTGCGCGACGCGTCGCCATATTGGGGGATGAAGTCCCTCGACTGCGAGAAGCGGCTCAAGGAGGATCTGGGCGAGGATTTTGAGATTGCCACCATCGGCCCCGCGGGCGAAAACGGGGTTCTCTTCGCCTGCATTACTCACGACTTCGGCCGCCAGGCGGGCCGCACCGGACAGGGGGCCGTTATGGGGTCCAAAAAGTTAAAGGCCATCGCCGTGCGCGGCAACAAGTCCCTTCACGTCAAGGACCTCGATTCATTGCGCAAGCAGGTGACGGAGATCATTTTCCGGACCCAGAAACATCCCAATATGGAGCCTTGGCAAAAATATGGTACGGCCTTTTTTATGCAGTGGTCGAACATGAACGCCGTCATGCCGACCTTTAATTTTCAAACGACTTATTATGAGGATATCGACAAAATCGACGGGGATCAGCTGGTGGAAAAATGCCTGATCACCCACAAGGCCTGCTTCGGCTGCTGGATGAACTGCGGCAAGTTCACCAAAGCGGTCGTCCCAGGGAAGCCGGAGGTTCATCTGGAAGGACCCGAGTATGAGACCGGCTCTCTTTGCGGTCCCAACCTCGGGATTAAAGACATCCATCATCTCGCCTATATCAATTGGCTTCTCGACAACCTGGGCTTGGACTCGATGTCCGGAGGCGGCGTCATCGCCTTTGCCATGGAGTGTTTCGAGCGGGGCCTGATCACGGAAAAGGATCTGGAAGGCCACAGCCTGAAATGGGGCTCGCTCGATGACATCGAGCATTTTCTTGATCTCGTCGCCTACAGGCGCGGGATCGGAGCCTGGTTTGCCGAGGGCACGAAAAGGGCGGCGGCCCGGATCGGCCGGGGCTCGGAAAAGTTCGCCATGCAGGTCAAGGGCCAGGAGATGTCCGGCTACGACGGCCGTTGGGCTCCGGGGATGCTTCTCTCCTACATGACGGCCGACATCGGTGCCCATCACAACCGCTCCTGGACGATTACCGTAGACATGGCTGAGGGGAGAGAAAACATCGAAGGCCGGGCTAAAATCGTTGTCTATCTTCAGCACATCCGACCTCTCTTCGATACTTGGTGTATCTGCCGTCTGTTCTGGGGCGAGCTCGACGTGACGCCCGAAGAGCTCGTCGAATCGCTCAATCATATCACCGGCTGGGGAGTCGGTGTCGAAGATGTTTTGCGGACGTCCGAGAAGATCTGGAATCTCAATCGGTGCCATTATCTCGAGAGGCAGCGAAATCACGGCCGAACGTATGATTATCCGCCCGCCCGCGCCTGGGAGGACAAAATCCCGAGCGGACCGGGGAAGGGGAAGGGTCTCAGTTTGGCCCAGATCGACCGGATGCTCGATGAGTATTACGCCGCCCGGGGCTGGGATAAGAATGGAAACCCCACCCGGGAACTTCTCCGGGATCTCGGCATCGAGTATGCTGCCGATAACCTGGAGAAACTTGGCTTGCTCGGAGAACCGATTCCCGGCGGAATCCCGAAAGTTCGGGGAGAAAAATATAAGCCCAAAGCATTCTAGCCGGGGGTTCAAAAAGAGATTGCCAGATGGTCATTTATCTCAAGGCCGGTGGTGAGTTGAGGGTCAAACTCCAGCCGGATGTCGATGAATACACCCGACGAGTGGAAACGGAAGCGGGCAAGAGCCTGAGGGAAATCCTCGACGACATCGGACTCAACCCCGCCTTTGTCGCCTTCGCCTTCAAGGACGGCCGGCTGAAGAGGCTCGACTACATTCCCTCGGAAGGAGATATCATCACACTCCAGCCTCCCGTTTCCGGGGGATAAAGGGAAGGGATGCTTTCTGAGGAAGAAAAGGAGCGGTACGGCCGTCAAGCGCTTATTTCCGGCTGGGACCAGGAGAAACTCAAGCGGACATCCGTTTTCATTGCCGGCCTGGGAGGTCTCGGTTCCGCTTCCGCTCTCTATCTGGCTGCAGCCGGCATCGGTCGACTTCACCTCTGTGATGGGGACAGAGTGGAACGCTCCGACCTCAACCGGCAAGTTCTCTATTCGGAATCTTCTCTCGGGAGCTTTAAGGTCGAGGAAGCAGGACGCCGAATCGTTTCTCTCAACCCGGCCGTTTCCGTCATCGGGCACAATGTCTTCTTGGATTCTCGGAATGCCGAAGACATCACGGCCGAATGTCAGGTTCTTGTCGACGGGCTGGACAACATGGAGGCGCGCTTCTTGTTGAACAGGGTAGCCGTCCGCCGGCAGATCCCCTTTGTTTATGGTGCCGTTCACGGCTGGCAGGGGTATGCGGCCTTTTTTCATCCCCCCAGAACCGGCTGTCTGTCATGCTTGATACGTCCCGAGATCCTTAGGCCTGCGGCGGTTCCCATCTGGGGAGGGACGCCCGGAATGATCGGGGTCATTCAGGCGGCAGAAGTCGTCAAATGGGTCCTCGACTTGCCGCCTTCTCTTTTGGGACGGCTCCTGATTTACGACGGCTCCGGCCTTTCCTTCGAGATTATTTCCGTAGAAAAGGATCCAAACTGTCCCGTCTGTTCCCAAACCTAACGGATTTTCCATAGATTCGTTCTTGAACTCCGCCTTGATTGTGTGCTATAAAAGTTAAACGAAACGAATGCTTTTTCTTTTGGAAGAAAACGATTTCCCGATAAAGTCTCAGACGGAAAAGGAGAGACACTATGGAGAAAAAGCTTTATCGCTCTCAATCCCGAAAGATGTTGGGCGGCGTGTGTGGGGGGCTGGCGGCCTATTTTGACATTGACGTCTCTCTCGTCCGCCTGATCTTTGTCGGCATTGCTCTGATCACAGCCCTCGTCCCGATGCTGATTTTCTACGTGATCGCCTGGATCATCATCCCGGCGGAAGAGGCCAAGAAGGAGTAGCCGGAGGGCTTATTCCGGCAACATCGACGGAGAAAGGGACGGCCAAGAGGATCGGACGATCGCGATGAAGGCAACGGATGTCCCTTTTCGTCATATCGCCATCGAAGGGGTTCCGAAGAGCCAGAAAGGAAAGCTGGTCCAGCTCCTCGGACAGTTCATCGGCGGAAGAATCGTCCTTGACCGGACCGAGAATCCTTACCTCAAGGATTTCTACGATGAAAAAGAGGGGGCGGCCCTGCTGGCCCAGCTTGTTTTTCTGGTCAGCCGCTATCATCAGCAAGTCCAGCTTTCTCAGAGGGATCTCTTCGAGGAGCGGGTCATCTGCGATTATCTTTTTGAAAAAGACAAAATTTATGCCTACCAGACGCTCGGCGATGACGAGCTCGTCGTCTATGAGCGGATTTACGGCATTCTGGCGGAAAGAGTGCCTCGTCCAGATGTTGCCGTCTACCTTCAGATTTCTTTTCCCACCCTGGCGAAGAGAATTGCCCGGGAAGGAAACCCCGCCGAACGGAATATCTCGGAGAGATATTTGGCCGATCTGGTCGAGGCCTTTGATTATTTCTTTTTCAATTACCAAGCCACGCCCCTTCTCGTCGTCAAGGCCGATGATCTCGATCTGACAAAGGAAGAAGAAATTGTGGATGTCATCGACCAGCTCGGACAGTTGAAGAAGGGCCGGCTTTATTATGTCCCGCAAAGCTTTTCCCAGAGGGACGGACGCAAAAACAGATGAGACGAAAAACGAGACTTTACCCCAATCTCGCGGCTCAGGCGAGATGGGGAGAAAGGAACACCAATGGAAGCGAAACCGATTTCACCCGTCACTATTCCCTCTCTTCTGGCTAAGAAAGAAGGCCGGGATAAAATCGTCGCACTCACGGCCTATGATTTCCCCACGGCCAGGATTCTCGATGAAGCGGGGGTGGATCTGATCCTCGTCGGAGACTCTCTCGGCATGGTCGTCCTCGGTCATGAAAACACGATCCCCGTCACGATGGACGAAATGATCCATCACACCAAGGCGGTCGTCCGGGGCGTGAGGCGGGCATTGGTCGTCGGCGACATGCCCTATTTTTCCTTTCATCAGACCGAGGAAATGACCATCGCCAACGCCTCCCGCTTTCTCAAGGAGGCCGGAGCGAAGGGCGTCAAGGTCGAGGGCGCGTCCAAAAAAAGATTGAAACTCATCGCGGCCATGGTCGAGGCGGAAATTCCGGTCATGGGACACGTCGGCCTGACGCCGCAATCGATTCATCACCTGGGTCGGTATCGGCTCAGGGGAAAAGAAAAAACGGAGGCGGACCAGATCATGGCCGACGCGCTGAACTTGGAAAAGGCTGGGGTCTTTGCCGTCATTCTGGAGTGTATCCCGGTGGATTTGGGGAAAAGGATTACAGCAAGACTCAGGATCCCGACCATCGGCATCGGCGCCGGTCCCTATTGCGACGGCCAGATCCTCGTCTTTCATGATCTTGTCGGCCTCGGGGCGGGATACCAGCCCAAGTTCGTCAAAAGATATGCCGACCTCCAGGGAACGATCGCCGCGGCGGTGGCCGGCTATGCCGACGAGGTGAGGAGAGGAATCTTTCCGGACGAAAGTCATTCCTACCGCATCATCAGGAAGAAGAAGCCATGAAAATTGTGCGAACCATTGGTGGGATGAAGGCGGCAGTCCGTCTGGCGAAGAAGGAAGGCCGCACGATCGGGTTTGTCCCGACAATGGGATTTCTCCACGAAGGCCACCTCAGCCTTGTCCGGGCCTGCCGGGAGAGCGCCGACGTCTCGGTGGTCAGCATCTTCGTCAACCCGCTCCAATTCGGCCCGAAGGAGGATTTTAAGGAGTATCCGAGGGATCTGGAAAGGGATCGGCGGCTTCTGGAGAGGGAGGGGGTCGATTTTGTTTTTCAACCGGAGGCGTCCGAAATATACCCTGCGGGATACCGGACCACGGTCGAGGTCGAGGGCCTTCAGGACGTTCTTTGCGGCCGTTCTCGACCCGGACATTTTAAAGGAGTGGCGACCGTCGTGCTTAAGCTGTTCCATATCGTCGAGCCGAATGTGGCCTTCTTCGGCCAAAAAGACGCTCAGCAGGCGGTCATCCTCCGAAAAATGGTCGAAGATCTGAATCTTGACCTCGAACTTCGGGTACTGCCGATCGTCCGCGAGTCGGACGGTTTGGCCATGAGCTCGCGCAATGTCTATCTCGGCAAGGACGAACGCCGGGCGGCCCTCATCCTTTTCCACTCGCTGGCCGAGGCGCAGCGGATGTACCGGCAAGGTGAGCGGCGGACCGGGGTCATCGTCGCGCGGCTCAAGGAAATGATTGCCGGCGAGCCCCTGGCCAGAGAGGACTATGTGGAGATCGTCGATTGTCGTGACCTCAGCTCGCTCGATCTCATCGACCGGGATGTTCTGGTCGCCCTGGCCGTTTTTATCGGCCGAACCAGACTCATCGATAACACAATCTTGACAAGCGGTAAAAATCCATCGTCCTATATGAAAGGGGGAACGGAGAGCGGTTCCCCTTCCAAGTTGAATCTTAGAGGAGCTGAAGATGAAAAGAATCCTTCTTAAGGCCAAAATCCATCATGCTCGGGTGACCGAGACGAACATCGATTACGAAGGCAGCCTTTTGCTTGATGAAGAGCTGATCGAAGCGGCCGGAATGCTGCCTTTTGAGAAAGTCCATATTTATAATGTGACGAACGGCGAGCGGTTTTCAACCTATCTGATCAAGGGGGAGAGAGGATCCGGGAAGGTCGGAGTCTATGGAGCCGCCGCCCACCGGGCGCGTCTCGGAGATAAGCTGATTATTGTCGCCTACGGAATCCTAGACGAGGAGGAGACCGATTTCTTCATGCCCATGATCCTGATTTTAGGACCGGACAATAAGATCGCCGAGGTGAAGTCGTTTTGAGGCATAGGGCGAAAATTCAAACGCGCTCTTGAATCGGCGAAAACTTCCATCCCCAAAAGGAGATCAGATCAAGCTGTTTAAGAACGCCGCGTCCTCGAGCTTGGCGATGAGGTCGTTCATAAATCTTGCCGCCTCAGCTCCATCGATCACGCGGTGGTCGAAGGTGAGACACAAGGGAAGCGTCTTCACTGACCTGATCTCGCCGTTTTTGACGATTGCCCGATCCTTGATCTTCATGGTCGCCAGAATAGCCACCTCGGGATAATTGAGAATCGGCGTTGCCGCCTCGCCGCCGATCATCCCGATATTGGTGATGGAAAATGTTCCCCCCTTGAGGTCGGCTAAATCCACGGTCCTCTTCCGGGCGGCCTCGGCTAAATGCTGGATGTCCTCGGCGATCTCATAGATCGATTTCTGATCGACGCCTTTCACCACCGGGACGATGAGTCCGTCAGGGACGTCCACCGCAATTCCGAAATTGTAGTATTTCTTGACGATGATCTCTTCCTCCTCGGTCGAAAGAGCGGCGTTGAGAAGGGGATGCGCCTGAAGGGCAGCGAGAACGGCCTTGATGATGAAAGGAAGATAGGTCATTTTGATGCCTTTTTCTGTCGCCCGCTCTTTGGTGATTTTTCGGACGCGGTCGAGTTCGGTGGCCTCCGCCTGGTCCACATGGGTCACTTGGGCGGCCGTCGATACCGATTGGCTCATCCTTTTCGCCGTGGCCCGTCTGACGCCGCGCAATGGAATTCGCTCCAGCTCGCCGTAAAAGTCGAATTTCTCCTTGATTTTTATGGCCGGCCTTTTTTCTTCTTCGGGCGTCGCCATGGCCTGTTTGGCGGCCCGGACATCGGCTTCCGTGATCCGCCCTTCTGCGCCTGTCCCTTTCACGGACTTGATATCGATGCCGAGCTCCAGGGCGAGCTTCCTGACTTTCGGCGTCGCTAAGATTTCCCGGATTTCTTCTCTGCTTTCTCTGACAACGCCCACGACCGACGGCCCGATCGCTTCGCCCGCTTCTTTTCCGGGCTTTGCCGTTTCGATCCCGACCGGAACAGGTTCGGCTCTTTCTCCCTTTTCCCCGATTGTGATCAGGACTTGGCCGACTTTGACGACATCTTTTTCTTGAAAATGGATTTTTAGGACGGTCCCTTTATAGGGCGAGGGCATTTCGACAACGGCTTTATCCGTCTCGATTTCGACCACGACCTGATCTTCTTTGATTTCGTCTCCTTCCTTTACAAGCCAACGGACAATTTCACCCTCGGTGATGCCTTCGCCGACATCCGGAAACATGAATTGTTTTGCCATGGTCATTGCTCCATAATTTTTTTGATCGCCCGAACGACAAGCCCGGGGTTGGGATAATAATAGTCTTCGCCTTTGGCCAGGGGAACGGTGATGTCCGGAGCCGTCACTCGAAGGATCGGGGCCTCGAGGCTAAAGATCGCCTTTTCGGAGACGTGGGCCGCGATTTCGGCTCCCAGCCCGCATGTCTTCGGCGCCTCATGGACGATAAGCAGGCGGCCGGTCCGGGCGACCGAGGAAAGAATCGTTTCCCGGTCCATCGGCGCCAGAGTCCTGAGGTCGATCACTTCGGGGAAGACGCCCTCTTTTTCAACCTGCTCGGCGGCTCTCTCGACGATCGGCATCATCGCTCCCCAGGCGACGATCGTCAGGTCTTCGCCCTCCCGGGTGATTTTTGCTTTTCCCAGGGGAATTTCATACGGATCTTCGGGAACTTCCTGCCGCCCGGCGCGATAGAGCTTCGTCGGCTCGAGAAAAATCACCGGGTCTTCGTCGCGGATGGAAGCGATCAAGAGTCCTTTGGCGTCGGCGGGAGTTGAGGGAACGACGACTTTCAGGCCGGGGATGTGGCAGAATAAAGCTTCGGTGCTCTCGGAATGGTGTTCCAGGGCTCGAATGCCGGCTCCGTATGGGGTTCGCACGACGAGGGGCACGGTGTAGCGTCCCCGGGAGCGGTTGCGCAATCGGGCCGCGTGAGAGATGATCTGGTTCATGGCGAGGTAGATGAATCCCATGAACTGAATCTCGGCCACCGGCCGGAGTCCCGCCACCGCCAGGCCGATGGACGTTCCAATGATGGCCGATTCTGCCAGGGGCGTATCGATCACTCGTTCCCGACCGAATTGTTCGAGCAGCCCCTCCGTCAAACGAAAAACGCCGCCGTCGACTCCGACGTCTTCCCCGAGGATGATGACCCGGTCGTCTCTTTCCATCTCTTGACGCATGGCCTGGTTCAGGGCCTGGACCATATTGATCATCATCTTTCGTCCTCCCGAACGCGGTTCTTCAATGCCGATAGTTGGTCCTCGAGTTCCGGAGTCAATCCGGCAAACGTGTGGATGAACAAATCTTCGGGCTCGGGCGGGGGTGCCCCTTCTGCCTCGGCCACCGCCTGGTTCGTCTCTTCTTCAGCCTCTTGCTGAATGCGACTCTCAAAAGCCTCGTCCCATAGATCTTTCGATTTTAGATAGGCTTTAAACCGATCGATCGGATCTTTCTTTCGCCATTCTTCGACCTCGGTTTCAGTCCGGTAGCGGGAAGCGTCGTCCGAGGTGGTGTGATTTCCCAGCCGATAGGTCAGGGCTTCGATGAGCGTCGAGCCGCCTCCGGAACGAGCTTTGTTCAGGGCTTCGCGGGTGGCGACAGCCATGGCCAAAACGTCATTGCCGTCCACCAGGAGGCCTTGTAACCCATAAGCCGCGGCTTTCATGGCGATGTTGAGGGAGGCTGTTTGGCTGCGGACGGGCGTGGAAATCGCATATTGATTATTGAAGCAGATGAAGACATTCGGCGTGCGGAAGACGCCGGCGAAATTCAGCGCCTCATGGAAATCTCCTTCCGAGGTCGCGCCGTCGCCGAAATAAGCAACGACGGCCGATGGGCGGTGCTGGTATTTCAAAGCCAGGGCGCAGCCGACCGCGTGGGGAAGATGGGAGCCCACAGGAATGGAAATCGTAAAAATGTTCAGACCTTCGGGGATGCGGAGCGCCTCTTCATTTCCCATCCAGTAAAGGAAAAAGTTTTTCAGGGGAAAGCCAAGCGTCAGATAAGTGCCGAGGTCCCGGAAATAAGGGAAGACCCAATCCTCTTTGCTCAGGCAGAAGGCCGATCCGACCTGGCAGGCTTCGTGGCCCAGGCTTGGAGCAAATGTTCCCAGCCGCCCCTGGCGCTGAAGTTTCAGGGCTTTAAGGTCGGCGATCCTTGTGGTCACCATCAGACCGTAGATTTTTCTCAGATGAGCGGGGCTGAGCTGAGGTTCGAGATCGCGCCTGACCTCTCCCGTTTCAGAGAGGATTTGAAGCATCTCTCCTTTGAGGGGATTGAAGTTCTCAAGCACCGGAATTCCTCCTTGGAATCTAAGAGATAATTAATTCCCGCCGACCGACGCTGAACCGGCTGTCGGGAATCGCTATGACGAGCGCTGCTGGAGGGCCCACTCCCTGAGCTTCTCGTAGGGAACTTCGCCGCAAAGAACATCCTTGGTCCCCGGGTTAAAGAAGGTGGGGGTTCGCAATTGTCCGCCGCACTTGGGAGCAATATCCGGCCGATAGGACCTCATCAGGTCGGCGTTCTTTTCATCGTGCCAGACCTCGAGCCTCTCGAAGACGAGCTTCTCTTCCTTCTCCAGTCGGTCGACAAGGGGCATCATCGCTTTGCAGTGGGGACATTCCCGGGCGTGAAACATGATCAGTCGACTCATTTTCTCCTCCTTATAAAAAGACCGCACCAGCATTCACCGTCCGGCTTGCCTTGATAGGTTTCATGGGCGATGAAATTGCAGGGGCAGACAAGTTTCAGGTCCTCTTCAAAATCTTTCGTCACCAGGCGGCAGGGGCAATATTTGAGCCCGTGATTCTCCTCGTTGGCAAAAATCCCGTCGAAAAGCGTCTGGACTTTGCTTTCGTCCGGGCAGACCTGGAATTCGTTCTTTTCGCAGAATTTTTCGATGGCCCTTCGGAACGCCCCGCGGTCCATCGTCGTTTCGCTCCGGCGGCTGATCGTTTCGGCCTCTTTGGAAGAAATTTCCACGTAGGCATTTTTAGCCAGGCAGGTGGGGCAGATTTCGGGCGGCTTGAGGCCGTAATGGATATCGTTGCAGATGAAACAGCGCCAGAATTTTTTTCTCATTTCGGTCGTCCTCCAACCGGCATGCCGTCTTCTCGAAAAAAAGCGATATCCTCCGGGCTTTGGCCCGGAGCCCCCCTCGTCGAGGGGCCCAGGGGGGAGTCGCCCCCTTGGTCGCAGGGCGGAATCTCATGCCCCTTCCCCTTTAAGTTGAATCGGAGAATTCGTCCCTTTCATCCGCGCTCCTTTCGAATTGCTATCATACTATTTCTATCGGAATATGTCTATTTCGGCCGGGACGCTTCGCCTGCTCCTGGTCGCTCGGATGAGCCGACGGCAACAAACGGGTGATGATCGATGAACAAAGGCCAATCGGTATTCTAATCGAGATGATAATTCGGCGCTTCTTTGGTGATGACGACGTCGTGGACGTGACTTTCTCTGAGCCCAGCCGAGGTAATCTTGATGAACCGCGCTTTCTTCTGCAGCTCTTCGATGTTTCGGCAGCCGGCGTAGCCCATCCCCGCTTTTAGGCCTCCGACCATCATCTGGATGATTCGGGCCGTGCTTCCCTTGTAAGGGACGCGGCCTTCGATTCCTTCCGGCACGAGCTTGCTCTCGCTGAGGGGGGAATCCTGGAAATACCGGTCGCGGCTGCCTTCCCTCATGGCTTCGAGCGATCCCATGCCGCGGTAAGTTTTATAAGAACGGCCCTGGAAAATCACGGTTTCTCCGGGGGATTCGTCGGTCGCGGCGAGCAGGTTTCCGAGCATCACCGTGCTTGCTCCGGCGGCGATCGCTTTGGTGATATCGCCGGAAAATTTGATTCCTCCGTCGGCGACGATGGGGATCCCTTCGTCGCGAGCGATTTTATAGACTTCGGAGATGGCGGTGATCTGAGGGATACCGGCGCCGGTGACGACCCGGGTGGTGCAGATCGAACCCGGACCGACGCCGACTTTCAGGGCATTGACGCCGAGATCGATCAGATCTCTGGCTGCGGCTGCGGTTCCGATATTACCGGCAATGAGCTCCTGATCGGGGTATTCAGCTCTCAATTTTTTGACCGTATCCAGGACCCGCTGGGAATGCCCGTGAGCCGTATCGACCACCAGAATATCGACTTTGGCCCGAATCAGGGCTTCCGCCCTGTCCATCGTGTCGGCGCCGACGCCGATGGCTCCGCCGACCAAGAGACGACCTAGGCTATCTTTGGCCGCGTTCGGATACTGGATCCTCTTCAGGATATCTTTATAAGTGATCAGACCTTTCAGATGTCCCCTCTCATCGACCATCAAAATTTTCTCGATCTTGTGCTTGTGAAAAAGCTTTTCCGCTTCTTCCAGCGTCGTCCCCAGCGGGACCGTGACCAGCTCCTTGGTCATCACCTCCTCGACGGCGAGATCAAGCCGGGTCTCGAACCGAATATCTCGGTTGGTGACGATTCCCAGCAGCCGATTGTTCTCGTCGGTGATCGGCAGCCCGGAGATTTTATATTTCTGCATCAGCTCGCGCGCCCGTTGAATTTTCTCCTGGGGGCGCATCGTGATCGGGTCGACGACCATGCCGCTTTCGTGGCGCTTGACTTTGTCCACTTCTTCAGCCTGGACGGCAATCGGCATATTCCGATGGATGATCCCGATTCCGCCCTGCTGGGCCAGGGCAATGGCCATTCTCGATTCGGTGACCGTGTCCATCGCGGCGCTGACGATCGGGATCTGAAGCTCGATGTGCTGGCTGAGTTTGGATCTGACGTCGACGTCAGCGGGAAGGACCTGCGATTTGGCCGGAAGGATCAGGACGTCATCAAAGGTCAGGCCGACCATGATTTTCTCCTCCAGCATTGTCGCCTCCTTTCTCAGCGGTTGCGATGTTTTTTCTTCCCCTTTGGAATCATCGATCTCGCCTGTTTGACCCGCGGAGCCGGCCCCTCAGGGGAGCGTTGATAAAAAAGACGCTGTTCGCGGCGCTCCGGGATTTTTTCTTCGCTGACCGGCTGGATCAGGAAAAGGTAGCGAACCGTCTCTTCCTCGATCCGGTCCATCATCGCTTGGAACATCTCGTAGCTTTCTTTTTTGTATTCCACCAGGGGGTCGCGCTGCCCATAGCCGCGGAGTCCGATGCCCTCCTTAAGATAGTCCATCCCGAGGAGATGATCTTTCCACTGGGAATCGATCACCTGGAGCATGATGATTCGCTCGAATTCCCGCATCCGCGGCGGAGTCAGGATCGATTCCTTCTGGTTATAGAGCGATTCCAGTGTCTCTACGAGCTTTCCTCGGAGCTCGTCATAGGTGATCGTCTGCCAGTCGATCATCAGGTCGTCCAGGTTGAACCCGAACTGGGTGCCGACGGCCTGTCTCAGAGCCGTGATATCCCATTCCTCCGGATGTTTGTCTTTATTGGCATAGCTGTCCAGATGCCAGTCCACCAGAGCCTCGACGACCTCCAGGATATAGGACCGCATATCCTTTCCCTCGAGGATTTCTTTCCGCATTTTGTAGATCGTCTCGCGCTGCTTGTTCATGACGTCGTCGTACTCGAGGAGATGTTTGCGGATGGTGAAGTTCTGTCCCTCGACCTGCTTCTGGGCCCGCTCGATCGCCCGGCTGACCATGCGGTGTTCGATGGGCACGCCTTCGCCCATGCCGATACGGGCCATCAGGCCGGAGATCCGTTCGCTGCCGAAGATTCTCATCAGGTCGTCCTCGAGGGAGAGGAAAAATCGGGAAGAACCCGGGTCCCCTTGCCGGCCCGCGCGGCCGCGGAGCTGGTTGTCGATGCGCCGGGCCTCATGGCGCTCGGTGCCGCAAATGTGCAGGCCGCCGAGAGAAACGACTTTTTCGTGTTCTTCCTGGGTGGTCCTGGCCACTTCGGCGAGCGCTCTTTCCCACTGCTCCTGAGTGGCCTTGGAAGGATCGATCCCGGCCTGGCGCAGGTTTTCACTGGCCAGGAAACTCGGATTCCCGCCAAGAAGAATGTCGACTCCGCGGCCGGCCATGTTCGTGGCAATGGTGACGGCGCCGACGCGGCCCGCCTGGGCAATGATCTTGGCTTCCATCTCATGGTATTTGGCGTTGAGAACGACATGTTTGATCCCCCGGCGGCGGAGGAGCGTGCTCAAATGCTCAGACTTCTCGATCGATGTCGTCCCGACCAGGATGGGACGGCCTTCCTTGTGGCAGGCGATGATTTCTTCGAGAACCGCCTCCCATTTTTCCTTGGCGGTTCTGTAGACCACGTCGGGGGCTTCGTGTCGGATCAGCGGTTTGTTGGTCGGAATCTCGACGACGTCCAGTTTGTAAATGTGATGGAATTCCGTGGCTTCCGTGGCGGCGGTTCCGGTCATCCCGGCCAGTTTTTTATACATCCGGAAATAGTTTTGGAAGGTGATGGAGGCGAGCGTCTGGTATTCCTGCTCGATGCGCACCTTTTCTTTCGCCTCCAGGGCCTGATGCAGGCCGTCGCTGTAGCGGCGTCCGGGCATCAGCCGGCCGGTAAACTCATCGACGATGATGACTTTCCCCTCCTTGACCATGTAGTCAACGTCCCGCTTGAAGAGATGGTGAGCCTTGAGAGCCTGGTTGATGTGGTGGACGAGGTCCATGTGAGCCAGGTCATAGAGGTTCGAGACGCCGAGAAATTTTTCCGCTTCGGCAACTCCTTCTTCAAGAAGGGACACGGTGCGCGTTTTTTCATCGACCTTGTAGTGCTTCTCCTTGTGGAAGCGCCGGACGAGGGTGTCGATTTTATAATAGAGAGCCGTCGATTCGTCGGTCGGACCGGAAATAATCAGCGGCGTCCGGGCTTCGTCGATCAGGATGCTGTCGACTTCATCGACGATGGCATAATGATGGCCGCGCTGAACGAGGTCCGAAAGCCGGAATTTCATGTTGTCTCGAAGGTAGTCGAACCCGAATTCATTGTTCGTTCCATAGGTGATATCGCAGTTGTAGGCGGTCTTGCGCTCGGCGTCGTTCATTTCATGTTGAATGGTTCCCACCGTGAGGCCGAGAAAAGTATAAATGGGTCCCATCCATTCGGTGTCGCGCTTGGCCAGATAATCGTTGACCGTGACGATGTGAACGCCTTTTCCCTCTAAGGCATTCAGGTAAGCGGGGAGGGTGGCGACCAAGGTTTTCCCCTCGCCGGTCTTCATCTCGGCGATCTTGCCCTGGTGAAGGACGATACCGCCGATGAGCTGGACGTCGAAGTGACGCATGCGGACGGTCCGGCGAGCCACCTCCCGGACGACGGCGAAACTCTCGATCAGAATGTCTTCAAGGCTTGCCCCCTGACTCAGCTTCTCTTTAAATTCGGCGGTCTTCGCCCGCAGCTCTTCATCCGTAAGCTTCAGGATCCGGGGCTCGAGTTCGTTGATCGCGGCGACAAGAGGCCGGAGCTTTTTCAGGTCCCGTTCGTTTTTGGTCCCGAAGATTTTTGAAATCAGCCAGTTGACCATTTTCTATTTATTATCAGAAACTTCCCGGGATGTCAATTTTGTCCCGGGATTGACAAAGGGGGGAGTTTAGGCTAAAGTCATAGTTGATAATGCGAATCATTCTCAATATTTTCCAAGGCTGGCGATGAGCGAGAAGCTTCCTTTGGCCCTGGCCCCCGCCGGCTGCAGCCTGAAAATCACGGCGATTCACGGCGGCGAAGGAGTCCGGCGTCGCTTGTTTGTCCTGGGTTTTCATCAGGGGGACATCGTCGAGATTCAGGCCCGGGGAATCCTGCGCGGTCCTCTTCTGGTGAAAAACCTGACTTCCGACGTCAGTGTTGCCCTGGGCCGGGGAATCGCCCAGAAAATCGTCGTCGAGGTGCTTCCGAGCGGGGGAGGAGCACCCCAGGATGAGACCTGAGCTTCCCGCCGTCGTTTTTATCGGCCAGCCGAACAGCGGCAAAAGCACACTCTTTAACAGCATCGCCGGTCCTAAGGCCGAAACATCGAATTTCCCGGGGACAAGCTTCCGCCACACTCACAGCGCCGTCAGCATTGAAGGTCGGCTGCTGAATATCATCGATCTGCCGGGCACCTATTCCCTCAACCCGTCAGAGCCGGCGGAGAAAGTCGTGCTGACGCATCTTTTTGATGAGAAACCGGATCTCGTAGTCAATGTCGTCGATGCCTCGATCCTGGGCCGTAGCCTTGAGCTGACCATCGAGCTCCTCGAACTGGGATATCCGATGGTCATGGCTCTGAACATGATCGACCTGGCGGAAAGGAAGGGTATCGAGGTCGATGCGCTCGAACTGGAGAAGAATCTTGGAATCCGAGTCGTGCCGACGATTGCTTCTCAAGGAAGAGGAACCAGGGCGCTTCTCGAAGCCGTCTTCGATTGCCTGGATAGGGGTTGTCCTGGATCGGCCATGAAATGGTCGCGCGATGTCGAAGAGGAGGTGGGGCGGCTGGCCGAGCGAATCCCGCCGGACCTCGCCGCCTCAGCGGGCCGGCGCTTTACGGCCATTAAGCTTATCGAGAAAAGCGAGCTCTTCTTGGTCGGTTCCCAAGATAAGATCCCTTCCGAGCTGGAGCGAGAAGCCCGTTTAGCCCGAGAAAGAATCGAAGCTCGACGAGGCGTTCCTGCCTATGAAGTTATCGCCGCCGAGCGTCACCATTTGGCGATGAAGCTTTTTGAAAAGACAAGTCGGGTTCGGAGAGCGGTCCGGCCGAGATGGGACCGGCGGATCGATGCCGTGTTGATGCATCCTATCCTCGGTTATTTTATCCTGATCGGCATTTTTCTTCTTTTCTTTTTCCTGATCTTCAAAATCGGCAGCCCCCTAGAGACGATGTTGCTCAAGCCGTTCAGCGAGCTCCGGGCCTCGCTTTCCAGCCATCTCGGCTCTGGCGTTCTCTTTTACCTTTTCGACGGTCTTCTTCAGGGGTTTGGCGGAGGCTTAGCCATCGTCATGCCCTATTTTATTCCGCTCCTTTTTTTCATGGCCTTTCTTGAGGACCTGGGCTATCTCGCCAGGGCGGGCTTTTTGCTGGACACGTTCATGCACCGGATCGGACTCCACGGTAAATCCGTCTCGCCGTTCATCCTCGGCTTCGGCTGCAATGTCCCGGCCGTGCTTTCGACGAGAATTCTCGAATCCCCCCGGGACCGGCTGATCACTTCGATCCTCATCCCGTTTATTCCCTGCTCTGCTCGGACGACGATCATCCTGGCTCTGGTGGCATTTTATCTCGGTCCATTCTGGGCGCTCGGCTTCTATTTTCTAAACATCCTGCTCATCGGCGGTATCGGCAGGCTTCTGACTCTTTTTCTCAAGTCTCCTTCTCCCGGGTTGATCCTCGAAATTCCCTCGCTCAAGGCGCCTTCCCCGAAAGCGATGGCGGAAAAAACTTTCGTCGAGCTCAAATCTTTCGTCAAATTCGCCTGGCCTCTCCTCGTCGGCGGAAGCACGGTCTTGAGTTTGCTGCACTATTTCAACTTAGATCGGGTGCTGAATGCGGCGTTTTCTCCTTTGATCGTCCACGGCCTCGGACTTCCCCGGGAGCTCGGGATCACCCTCGTTTTCGGGTTCCTGCGAAAAGAGCTGTCCTTGATCATGATGCTCCAGGCTCTGGGGGTCGATTACCAATCCCTCTTGACCGTCATTACCAGGGAGCAGATCCTCGTTTTCACCGTCTTTATCAGCTTTTTTATCCCCTGCCTTTCGACCTTTGCCATTCTCTGGAAAGAAATCGGAAAGAAGGCGGCCTTTCTTTCAGCCGGGCTGAGCATTCTCGTCGCGGTCGTCGCCGGATTTCTTGTTCGCCTGATTTTATAGAGACCGCTTCAATCTAAGGGCGACGGTTTTCCCGACAAGGGCGGAGAGCTCGTTGATTCGTGCCGCCTGGATTTCCGCCGGGCTGCGGTAGCGCGAAAGCAGCGTTTCCCGTCGCTTCTTTCCCAAGCCGGAAATCCCTTCGAGCCAGGACTCAAAGCTCTTTTTTTGCCTTCGCCGCCGATGGAAGGAGACGGCAAAGCGATGGGCCTCGTCCCGGATATGCTGCAAGAGTTTGAGGGCGGGCGATGTCCTTTCGAGATGAACTCCGTTTTTTCTTCCCTGGATGAAGATCGTCTCCTGCTTCTTGGCGAGCGAGATTACCGGCGGACGGTCGAGCTTCAATTCGCCGAGTGCCCTTCGGGCCGCATGAAGCTGACCTTTGCCGCCATCCACAAGGATGAGGTCGGGAAAACACCCTTTCTCCCGAAGAAGGCGGGCATAGCGGCGCCGGACGACCTCAGCCAGGCTCCGGACGTCGTTCGGACCGACCACACCTTGAATTTTGTATTTTCTGTATTCGTCTCTCCTCGGCCGGCCCGCTTCGAAGACGACAACCGACCCGACCGATTCATCCCCGCCTGTATTGGAGATGTCGAACCCTTCGATGCGGCGGGGAGGAGAATGGAGCCCGGCGATCGCGCTGAGTTCGGCAAGGGCATCGAGCCCCTCGGCGCCGCGCTGGAGAAGATTTTCGGCGTTGCGCGTTGCAAGCTCGACCAGCCTTCGGTCTCGGCCTTTCCGGGGGACGACGATCTGCACCCGGGAGCCCTTTTTTTGACCGAGGCTCACGCTGAGCTCGGAATCCGACGGACAAGAGAAAGGTAGGAGAATCCGGCTCGGAATGTCGGACGTCCGATTATAATGATTTTGGAGAAAATCGCTCAAGGCGGATTTTTCCTCTATGGACTCGCCGATTCGGTAATCATTTTTTTTCGCTTCCCGGACCTTGCCTCTTCTCATTAGGAAAACGCAGACGGCGGCGCGGTCCTTCAGCTTGGCGAAGCCGAAAATGTCGGCATCCTCGAGGCCGACCGAGATCAGCTTCGGTCTGTCTCTGACGGAATCGATCGTCCGGATGAGGTCCCGCCAGTTGGCGGCCAGTTCAAAGTCCATCCGGTCGGCCGCCTGTTTCATTTTTGCTTCGATGATTTGGCGCAAACGGTTTGTTTTTCCCTCAAGGAAAAGGATGGCGTCGGCGACTCTCTCCTTGTACGCGGACTCGTCGATCAATCCGACGCACGGCGCGCTGCAGAGCTTGAGGTCATATTCGAGGCAGGCACGCCGGCGTTTTCCCGGAATGGCCTCGTTGCAGGTCCGAAGGCCAAAAAATTTTTTCAGCAGGGCGACGGTCTTTCGGGCTCCGGTGGCCGGGCTGAAGGGTCCAAAATACCTCGACCCGCCGGGTTCGACTTTTCGCGTCAGATAGACGCCAGGGAATCGTTCGGTCAGGGTCAGCTTGAGGTAGGGAAAGCTCTTATCATCCTTGAGACGCAGGTTGTATTTCGGCTGATAGCGCTGGATGAAATTGTTTTCCAGGAAGGCGGCCTCCCTTTCCGAGCCGGTGAGGATAAAGTCGACTGCGGCGGCTTCAGCGACAAGGCTTCCGACTCTCGGGTCGGGCGAAGGCTGGAAATATGACCGGACTCTGTTTTTGAGCGACTGGGCCTTGCCGACGTAAATGATCTCCCCCTTTCCGTTCTTGAAATAATAGACTCCCGGTCTGTCGGGGAGCTCCTCAACTCTGGCCTTGAACTCGGGCTTCATGGGTCAGCGATCCTTCCCTTCACTTTGCCTAATCTTCGCCTTAAAGGCCAAGCTCGAGCTCCCGTCGTTTCAGCCTGACCAGCTCATCGCGGAATTTCGCCGCCTTCTCGAATTCCAGGTTGCGGGCGGCTTCTCTCATCAATTTTTCCAATTCTTCCATTCTTTCCCGCCTCTTTTCTGGAGAGAAAAAGATGTCTTTTTCTTCCGCGATCTTGGCGTAATCGAGGTAATCCCGCTCATAGACGCTCGACAGGACCTCCTCAATCGCCTTGCGGATCGATTGGGGGGTGATTCCGTGCTCTTGGTTGTATTCCATTTGGATGCGCCGGCGGCGGTTTGTTTCTTCGATGGCCCGTTTTATCGATTCTGTCGGAACATCGGCATAGAGGATCGCTTTGCCCGAAACATTCCTGGCCGCGCGGCCGAACGTCTGAATGAGCGAGGTCGTCGAGCGAAGGAAGCCTTCTTTGTCGGCGTCCAAAATCGCCACCAGGGAGACTTCGGGAAGGTCGAGTCCTTCGCGCAGGAGGTTGATGCCGATCAGGGCATCGAATTTTCCTTTCCTGAGGTCACGGAGGATGTTGACCCGATCGAGGGTGTCGATTTCTGAATGAAGATACCGGACCCGAAGGCCGAGCTCATGATAATGTCTTGTCAGGTCTTCCGCCATCCTTTTGGTCAGGGTGGTGACCAGAGTCCTTTCCTCTCTCTCGGCCCGGGCGGCGATTTCGGTTCGGAGGTCGTCGATCTGCCCCTTTACCGGTCGGATTTCGACTTCGGGATCGGTCAACCCGGTCGGACGGATGATTTGCTCGGTGATTTTGCCGCCCGCACGCTGAACTTCATAAGGACCGGGTGTCGCCGAGACGTAGAGAGTCTGGTTTGTCCGAGCTTCAAATTCCTTGAAGTTGAGCGGTCGGTTGTCCAAAGCTGAAGGCAGCCGGAAGCCGTGCTCCACCAGGGTCAACTTGCGTGAACGGTCCCCATGGTACATCCCGCCGATCTGGGGAACGGTGACGTGCGACTCGTCGATAATCGTCAAAAAATCATCCGGGAAGTAATCGAGCAAAGTGTAGGGCGGTTCTCCCGGCCGGCGGCCGCTCAAATACAAAGAATAGTTCTCGATTCCGGGGCAGTAGCCGAATTCACGCAGCATCTCGAGGTCGAAAAGGGTCCGCTCTTCGATTCGCTCGGCTTCCATGGGTTTGCCCTGCGTTCTGAAAAAAGCAATCCGCTCGGCGAGTTCCGCTTCGATCCCGGCGATGGCCGAGTCGAGGACGCTTCGAGGCGTGGAGAAAAAGGTTCGAGGATGGATGATGATTCGGTCGAATCGTTCGATGGTCCGGCCGAGCAGGGGATCGATCGAAGCAATGGAGGCGACTCCGCGGTCATCGAGTTCGATGCGGTAAGCGAAGTCTTCATAAGCAGGAAAAATATCGACGACATTGCCGCGCACCCGAAAAGAACCGCGCTTGATTTCACCGGGCTCTCTTTCATACTGCATATCGACCAGCCCCTGAAGAAGCTCCCTCCGGGATAGTTCCATTCCGGCGGCCAGCTTGAAGCTCATCGAGGAATAGCTCTCGGGCGCCCCGATGCCGTAGATGCAGGAGACGGAAGCGACAATGATGACGTCCCGGCGAGTGAAGAGCGAATTCGTGGCACAGAGGCGCATCCGGTCGATCTCGTCGTTGATCGTTGCCTCCTTGGCGATGTAGGTGTTGCTTGCGGGGATGTAGGCCTCGGGCTGATAATAATCGTAGTAGCTGACAAAATATTCGACGGCATTCCGGGGAAAAAAACGCCGGAATTCCTGGTAGAGTTGCGCGGCGAGAGTCTTGTTGTGGGAAATGACCAGGACCGGCCGGCCGGCATGAGCGATGACATTGGCCATGGTGAACGTCTTCCCCGACCCTGTCACACCCATGAGAACCTGGGCTTTCTTGCCTGCCGCGATACCCTCAGAAAGCTCAGAGATCGCCCGGACCTGATCGCCGCAGGGTTCAAAGTCAGCCTGGAGTTCGAAGTGGTTCATCGAGATGTATTATACCAGGAGGGGAAGCGGGCGGGGAGCCGGAGCTAAGTTTTTCCCCGGATTTTTATGCTTCCCCGGAATTGGGCACCATCCTCGATGGAAATGACGGAGGCGGCTATGTCTCCCCTCATCCGGCCGCTTTTCTCGATGGTGATTTTTCCTGAGGCCGCAATATTGCCGTGGACCTCTCCCCGAATGATAATGTTGCGGACATGGATCTCCGCTTCGACCCGGCCCTGTTCATCAATCAGGATATCGCTATGGGGAAAGTCGATCTTCCCTTTGACCTGTCCCTGAATAAAAAGATCTTCGGCCGCCGAGAGCTCTCCCTGGATGACGACGGAGGGACCGAGGCGAGAAGCCTTCTCAAAGCTCTCCAGAGGATGAATCCTTGTTTCCTGAGACACGCGGCTCGTTCTTCCTATCTCAATTTCCGACTCGATTATATGGCCACAGCCGGGTGAAGTCAATCGGCATCGCCGCGGCCAAAATCTCAAAGAGTCGTGACCCATGGCGTGTTCGCATATCGGTCAAACATGGTGGAGGGAGAATTGCTAAAAAGAGCTCTTTTCGGTAAGATAAAAAACTAGATTCGGTTCGTCGAAAAGAGGACAATCATTCATGAAAGATCGGTCGAAGACAGCGTTTTTATGTTTTCTCGTTCTTCTTGCAACTTGGGGACTCATGTTCTCGAACCCGCCGACCTCCGGGATCAAGACCATCTTCGAGGCGGCCAGAGCCCCGCTCGTCGACGGAAAACTCGACGATTGGCAGGAGATCGAAGCTTTCCCTGTTGAACAAACGCTCGACGGTCTCGTTCGGGAGCCGTCCGGCGATTTGACTGTCAGGGCTCGCTTCACTTTTGATGGACAGTATTTTTAC
>CAZNVB010000098.1:0-8162 GCA_964576265.1 uncultured Eubacteriales bacterium
ATCGGCTGCGGCATCTGCGAGAACAAGTGCCCCGTCGTTGACGCTCCCGCCATCTACGTGACCAGCATCGGCGAGACGCGCTCCGCGAAAAACCGCCTCCTCCTCGAAATCCTCAAGCCGCAGGCTTTGCCCGAGGAGCCATTCCAATAAGCCCTCCGTATTGAGGGCGGCGTCTCCGGGCGTCATTCCGAACGGAGCTTCTGGATCTCCTCCTTGAGCGCCGGAATGACCTGGAAAAGGTCTCCCACGACCCCGAAGTCCGCCACCTTGAAGATGGGCGCGTCCGGGTCCTTGTTGACAGCCACGATGACCTTGGAAGAGCTCATGCCGGCCAGGTGCTGGATGGCGCCGGATATGCCGAACGCCATGTAGAGGTTGGGCGAGACAGTCTTTCCGGTCTGGCCAACCTGATGCTGGTGGTCGATCCAGCCGGAATCGACGGCCGAGCGGGAGGCGCCCACGGCGGAGCGGGGAATAAGCGCCGAGATCTCTTTGAGGAGGGCGAAATTTTCCGCTCCTTTCATCCCGCGGCCGCCGGAGATGACGACATCCGCTTCACTGACGTCGATCTCTCCGCCGCTCTCGCCGACGATTTCAGAAACCCGGGCTTTCGGGCCGGCCGCCGGGAGCTCGGCCGATTCTCTGATCACCTCGGCAGCTGTCCCGGCTGCGGAAAGAATCGGGAAGACATTCGGCCGGAGAGTGGCGATCTGGGGGGATGAGGTCAGGCGGAGGGAAAGAAAAACTTTGCCGGCGAATATCGGCCGCTTGAACTCGAGCCGGCCGTCCTTGACGGTCACGGCCGTGCAATCCGAGGCCATCCCGACGCCGAGCCGGGCCGCGAGGCGGGGCGCCAGATCTTTGCCCATCGCCGTCGCCGAGAAAAATACCGCCTGAGGATTGGATTTCTTGATCAGCCCGGCCAGAGCGCCAGCATAGGTCTCCGCGGAATAGGCGGCGAGATCCGGCTGATCGAGGAGGTAAACCCTGGAGACACCGCAGGGAAAAACCTCGGCGGCCAGCCCTTCGATTCCGGCTCCAAGGAGAACGGCCGCCGTCTCTGCTCCCAGCTCATCCGCCCGGCGCTTCGCTTCCGAAGCGGCCTCAAGGGACGCTTTCTTGATTCGGTTCTCCCGGATTTCGATCACGGTCAGGATCATATCCCAACTCCTTAGATCAATTTCGCTTCGTTGTGCAGAAAATCGACGAGCTGCTTAGCCGTCTCTTCCGGCGGCCCGCTCACCACCCGGCCGGCTGCCCGCGCCGCCGGGAGCTCGAGCCCGGTCATCACGACCTTCGGAACCAGATCTTCCGGCGCTATTCCGAGTTCTTCTATAGGAATAATAGGAATTGGTTTCTTTTTCGCCGCCATGATCCCCTTTAGGGTCTCATAACGAGGCTCGTTCAATCCTTTCTGGGCGCTGACGACGGCCGGGAGCTCGAGGACGACTTTTTCCTGGGCCCCCTCGATTTCTCTCAGCGCCACGGCGCCCGAGCCCTCGATCTCGAGCTTGACGGCGACATTCGCCTGCCCGACACCTAGAAGCTCCGCCACCATCGATGGGACCTGAGAATTGTCCGCCCCGACCGATTGCTTGCCGAAGAGAAGCAGGGCGAAGTCCGGAGCCTTGGTCTTGACATAAGCGGCGATGATACGCGCGACCCTCAGGCCGTCATAAGTTTCGGGAAGCGGGTCTTTGAGCAGGACGGCTTCGTCCGCTCCCATGGCCAGACATTTTCGCAGGATGACGAGCGAGCTTTCTCCCCCCACGCTGACCGCCGTGACTTTGCCGCCTTTCAGCTCCCGAATCCGCAGCCCTTCTTCCACCGCGTACTCATCATAGGGGCTGATGATGAAATTCAGCCCCTCCTCGACGATCGCCTGGCCTTCGCGGTTAATGGCGATCCTGGATTCCGTGTCGGGAACTCTTTTAACGAAGACCTGAATGTTCATTTTCCCCTCTCTTGGTAACGTTTCAGAACGAGGCATCCGTTCGTCCCGCCGAACCCGAACGAATTGCTCAGGGCGCAGACAATCTCCGCCGGCCGGGCCTGGTTGGGAACGTAATCCAGGTCGCATTCGGGATCGGGATGTTCGTAGTTGATTGTCGGCGTCATGACCTGCTCGGCCAGGCAAAGAGCGGTGATCCCGGCTTCGACAGCGCCCGCCGCCCCGAGGAGATGACCGATCATCGACTTCGTCGAGCTGACACCGATCCGGTAAGCGTGCTCTCCAAAGGCCTTTTTGATGGCCAGGGTTTCGACCTTGTCGTTGTAAGGCGTGGATGTCCCGTGGGCGTTGATATAGCCGACTTCCGCCGGATCGACGCCGCCGTCCGCCAGCGCCCGGAGCATGACTCCTTTGGCGCCCTCTCCGTCAAGCGAAGGGGCAGTTACATGGTAGGCGTCGGCATTCATCCCATAGCCGACGATCTCGGCATAAATTTTTGCGTTTCGCTTCAGGGCCGCGCCGAGCTCTTCCAGGAGCAATACCCCGGCGCCTTCGCTCATGACAAACCCATCCCGCTGAGCGTCGAAAGGCCGGGACGCCCGCTGGGGCTCGTCGTTTCGCTCCGAAAGGGCCCGGATGGCGCAGAACCCCGCCATTCCGAGCGGCGTGATCGGCGCCTCGGCCCCGCCGGCCAGCATCCGGTCGGCGTCTCCTCGCGCGATCAGGCGGTAAGAATCGCCGAGAGCATGCGTGCTGGTGGCGCACGCCGTCGCCGTGGCTGAGTTCGGCCCCTTGCTTCGGTACTTGATCGAGATGTGCCCGGCGGCTTCGTTGATGATGATCGAGACCAGAAAGAAGGGAGAAACGCGATCGGGTCCCTTCTCTAGGAGAACGCGATGGCTGGCTTCGATCGACCCCAGCCCGCCGATCCCGGAGCCGATATAAACGCCCGTCCTTTCGCCCTCCAGGAGAGCCAAGTCGATGCCCGCATCCTCTACGGCCAGGGCTGCCGCCGCGAGGGCAAACTGAATGAACAAGTCGATCTTGCGGACTTCTTTCCGGTCGATGAAGCAGAGAGGGTCGAAACCGGGAACTTGGCCGGCGATGCGCGTCGAATACTGGGAAGCGTCAAACCTCGTGATCGGACCGATTCCGCTCTCGCCCCGCAAAATGGCTTGCCAGCTTGTCTTCGTCCCGACGCCGAGAGGCGTGACCAGCCCGATCCCCGTCACGACGACCCGGCGGGCGGAAATCACCTTCGGGGAAGAGCGGAAGACGTCCATAGAAAGACGGAATCGTTTATTTGACTCGAGAGAGAATGTAGTCGAGGGCTTTGCCGACGGTGGTCAATTTTTCCGCATCCTCGTCGGGGATGTCGAGCTTGAACTCGTCCTCCAGGGCCATCACGAGCTCCACGGTATCCAGCGAATCGGCGCCCAAGTCTTCGATGAACGAAGCGCTCTCCGTGACCTGGTCTTCTCCGATACTCAGCTTGTCGGCGACAATCGCTTTGACCTTTTTTAAGAGCTCTTCTCTGTCCATGTTCACCTCCTCGATCTATCTCAAGCCGTCAGGTATACATCCCGCCGTTGACGTGGATGACCTGGCCTGTGATGTACGATGCCTGGTCGGAGAGAAGAAACATGACCGCCGGGGCTACATCTTCGGGCGTTCCCATTCGCTTCATCGGAATCATCTCGAGAAAAGCTTTCTTGACGGCCTCGGGGAGGCCCTCTGTCATCGCCGTCTCGATATAGCCGGGCGCTACGCAGTTGACCGTGACGCCGCGTCCGGCGACTTCCCGGGCCAGAGATTTCGTCAGGCCGATAACTCCGGCCTTGGAGGCGGAGTAATTGGCCTGTCCGGCATTTCCCATAACGCCGACGCCCGATGAGATATTGACGATCCGGCCGAAACGGCTGGCGACCATCGTGCGGACGGCCGCCCGGCAGTAATTGAAGACGCCCTTCAAATTAACGGCGAGGACGGCATCCCACTCCTCCTCGCGCATCCGCATAAGGAGATTATCTCTGGCAATTCCGGCGTTATTGACGAGGTAATCGAGCCTCCCGTGGGCTTGAACGACCTCTTCCACGACCGCCGCCGCCCGCTCGAAACGAACGACATCGGCCTCAAAAGCGACGGCTCTTCCGCCGCCCTGTCTTATTTTATCGACCACCGCCTCGAGTTTCTCTTTCTGAACATCGACGAGTGTGGTCAGCGCTCCCGCGGCCGCAATTTCGACCGCAATCCGCTCCCCGATGCCTTGCGAGGCTCCGGTGATTAAAGCGACTTTTCCGGAAAAAGTCAGACTCAACGTCTTCTCCTCGATCGAAAACAAAACCGCCAACCGGACTCCCGATCGGCAGGCTTAATCATCGACTCTTCCCTATTCGGTTTCCGCTTCCTCGATCACCTGACGGCCGCGGTAGAATCCGCACTCCGGACAGGCCCGGTGAGGCAGCTTCGGCGTGCCGCAGTTCGAGCAAACGGAAAAAGAAGGAAGGGCGAGGCCGTCATGAGCCCGGCGTCTCCCTTTTCGGGAATGAGAATGTCTTCTTTTCGGGTTCGGCATTTAGTTTTTATCTCTCATCAAAGATTTGAGTTTTGCCCATCTCGGATCTTCCTCGGCCGTCTGACAACCGCAATATCCGTCCCGACGGATCCCGCCGCAGACAGGGCAAATGCCTTCGCACTCGGGCGAACAGAGAGGCTTCAGGGGGAATGACAGGTTGATCTGTTCGAGGATGATTTCCCGCAGGTCGATCTGGCCGTTCCGGAAAAAGCTCTTATCCATGTCCTCTTCGTCGAGCTCTTCTTTCCTCATGTCCATCTCTTCGGGAAGGCAAATCAGATCGAACCTGGAATCGACGGGGAACTCAAACGGACTTAGGCAGCGACTGCAGAGGAAACTCAGCAGGGCGGTCAGGCGGCCCTTGATCCAGACCTCCTCGCCAACGCGGCGGATAACGACCTCGGCATGAGTCGGAGAGAGGAAGACCGCGCTTTCCTCGACCAGGTCGATGGCCAGGAATTCGAAATCCTTCTCCACGGCCAATCCCTCTCTAGGAATTTGATCAATATCGATAATCATTTTGGTTGTTTTTCTCGTCGGAAGTTCGTCCTATTATACCATCTGACCCCTCAATGTCAAACCCGGCCGGATCGGCGCGTGCATCTCCAAACGCGGGATGAATGACTCAATCAGCGTGGGAATGTCGGCGCTCCCGCTCAGATTCTTAACGCCGTTCCCGAGACGTTTTTCTCGGCGCTGCGGAACTCCGCCCGATCGATCTCTCATCCTTTTTGTCGTGGCCACACTTTTTGTTATAAAGCCTTCGCGGGCTTGATTATGACCCGCCGCCGGATATAATAGAAATGAATGTCCGGCATCAACAGCGAGGCGAAATACAAGGGGGCCGTCTTTCATGTTCAAACTCAAGACCTTGGCGCCCCCGGCCGGCTGGTCGAAACCCTGATCTATAAATCGGGAAAGCTCTTGACGTCGCGCCGAACTTCTTACGCTTCCTTTCTGGGAAGTCCGGAGCTGCAAGAAAAGATCCGCCAAATTCTCGAAGAACAACACAGCGCCATTCTCAAGGAAATCGCCGCCGGCAAGTTCGAACACTATCTCACGGCCGAGGAAAAACTCGGCCCGGGCGATCAAGCCTGATGCCTGGAGGCCAAGAGAATCCTACCTCCATGAGGGAAAAGCGTCTCTTTCTGGTCGACGGAAATTCTCTCCTTTATCGCTCCTACTATGCGATCCAGCGCCTGTCCACCTCAGCCGGATTTCCCACCAACGCCGTCTACGGCTTTGTCAACACGCTGCGCAAGATCATCAACGAGGCCCGGCCATCTCACATCGGAATCGTCTTCGACACCGGCCGTCCGACCATCCGGCACCAAGTCTTTAAGGAATACAAGGCCCATCGCAAGCCGATGCCTGAAGACCTGATTCCCCAGGTCCCGGTCCTGAAAAAAGTCATTCGGGCGATGAAGATTCCCCTTTTCGAATTCGAAAACTACGAGGCCGACGATGTCCTCGGCAGCCTGGCCAAGAAGGCGGCGGAGAACAAAATCCCGACCGTGATCGTTACGACCGACAAGGATCTTCTCCAGATCGTCGACCGGAACACCGTGATCTACAATCCGGCTAAAGAGATTTACCTCGATGAAGACAAGGTAAAGGATTTCTTCGGAGTCCCCCCGGCTCAAGTCGTCGATGTCCTGGCTTTGTGGGGCGATCCGACAGACAACATTCCCGGCGTTCCGGGAATCGGCGAAAAGACTTCGAAGAAGCTCGTCGCCGAATTCGGTTCGGTGGACAACCTCCTGCGCAATCTTTCCGCCGTTAAAAACCCGCGGCTGAGAGAGCAGATCAGCCGCAACCTGGAATCGCTCGAGCTCAGCCGGCGTCTGGTGACGATCGAAAGAGATCTCGATATTCCCTTTCGAATCGATGATTTCGCCACGTCCTCTCCCGATACCGCCGAGCTCGGCCGGCTGTTCCAGGAGCTGGAGTTCACCTCCCTTCTGGCCGATCTGGTTAAGAAACCCGACGAAACCCGGAAAAACTATCGTTTGATCCTCAAGGAAGAAGAACTCCGTTCTCTGGTCGAAGCCATCATGCTCGCCGGGGCAGTCGCGCTCGATACGGAAACGGACAGCCCTTCCCCGATTCGCGCTCGCTTGGTCGGCATGTCGTTCTGCGTCAAACCCGGTGAAGCCTTCTATCTTCCTCTCAGACACGACTATCCGGGAGCTCCGCCCCAAATCCCCAAAGAAAGAGCTTTCCGGATTCTCCGGAAAGTCCTCGCTGACCCAAAAATCAAGAAATCCGGCCAGAACATCAAATTCGATTATATCGTCCTGAAGCGAGAAGGGCTCGAACTCGAGGGAATCGACCTCGACACCATGGTTCTTTCGTATCTTCTTGAGCCGAACTGGGGCAAGCACAACCTGGAAAAACTCGCCCTCGCTTACCTCCAAGTTCAGGCGATCCCCTATGAAGACGTCGTCGGCAAAGGGAAGGACGCCGTCTCGATGAACGCCGTTCCGGTGGAGAAAGTCGTCCCCTATGCTTGCCAGGATGCCGATCTCGCCCTGGAATTGAGCCTTCTTCTCTGGCCCATGGTCGAGACGAAGAAACTCGACCGTCTCTATCGCGAGATCGAGCAGCCGCTGATCCGCCTTCTGGCCGAGATGGAAATCTGGGGAGTCAAGGTCGCCCGAGATTCGCTTGAACGCCTCTCCAGCGAGCTCTCGGCCGATCTCGAGCGCTTGGAGAAGAAGATCTATGAAGTGAGCGGCGTCGAATTCAACATCAATTCCCCGCAGCAACTCGCCGACATCCTTTTTCGCAAGATCCAACTTCAGCCGACCCGCAAGACGAAAATCACCAGGCGGTATTCAACGTCTATCGACGTCCTTCAGGAGCTCGCCCCCATCCATCCGCTGGCTCAGTATGCGCTTGAGTACAGGCAGCTGGCCAAGCTTAAATCCGGCTATGCCGACGCCCTTCCTCTCCTCATCAACCCAGAAACCGGACGGATCCACACTTCATACAACCAGACCGTGACGGCAACGGGTCGACTATCGAGCTCCGACCCTAACCTCCAGAACATCCCGACACGCGGCGAACTCGGACAGCGTTTCCGCCAAGCGTTTATCCCCGAGCCCGGCGATCTTCTCCTCGCGGCCGACTATTCTCAGATCGAACTCCGGGTGCTGGCCCATCTCTCCGGCGATTCGGCCTTGGTCGAGACCTTTCTCGCCGACCGGGATGTCCATGAAGAAACGGCGCGTCGGGTCTTCGGAGAGGCGCTGCCTCATCTCAAGGATGAATGGAGGCGAAAGGCCAAGATCATCAATTTCAGCATTCTCTATGGAACTTCGGCGTTTTCTCTGGCCAAAGAGTTAGGCACCTCCACCCATGAAGCCCAGAAATTTATCGATCGATACTTCGACCAGCACCCCCAGGTCGAGGCTTTCCTGGAAAAGACGGTTCAGGAGGCCGTCGAGCGCGGCTATACGGAAACGATTTTCGGGCGCCGCCGCCAGGTGCCGGAGCTTCAGCAAAAAGATCGCCTCGTTCAGCAGGCTGGCCGCCGGATCGCCCTCAATGCCCCGATCCAAGGCTCGGCTGCCGACCTGATGAAAAAGGCGATGATCGCCATCTGGCAGGAATTCCGCCGCCGCGGCCTTAAGG
>CAZNVB010000099.1:0-23540 GCA_964576265.1 uncultured Eubacteriales bacterium
TTTCAACGAGAATCTGCTAACTCGGGAGCAGATGCAGGCTCTCGCCGTCAACCCTCCTGAGTCCTACACGGATTATAAGGACTTTTCTCTGAACTTGGGCGGCCCAATCGTCAAGGACAAAATCTGGTTCTTCCTGAGCGGCCGCCGCCTCCTCTGGGGGCAGGCCAACCCTGAGACGCATGACGTCCGGCTGAGAAATATCCAGTTGAGGGAATGGACTTTCACTCCCGCGGAGCTTCAGCATTATGATATCGACCATCAAGAGTGGCTGGGCTTCGGCAAGCTGACCTTCCAGCTCGGCAAGAGCATCCGGTACATGGGCATGTACCATTGGAATAACATCTATGAGCCCGTGTACTCGAACCGCACGGGCAATGACTACTCCTTTGCGCTGACGATTGTCTGGGACCATGAGAACACCCATACCACGACTCATCAGGTGAACTGGGTTCTGAACCAGAATACGTTCGTCGATGCCCGCGGGACCTATGTCTACCGCCATTTTCCCATTCTTCAGCGGCCGGAATTCAAAGACAACTATCAGGTTTACGACCGGAAGTATGCGATTAGCTGGGGAAATACGTATTACTCGGACGATTATATCCGCAAAAAAGGTCTGGCTTCGATCTCGCTCACCCACTTCGCGGATCGCCTTCTCGGAGCGAGCCACGAATTCAAGCTCGGCGGCGAATGGGAAGACACGATCTACGGGCTCGACAGGTTCAAGGGCTACGAGAAAGGGGACAATGTCTACTACACGTACTGGTATGATTACAACGCCGGCAATAAGTATTACTATTCACCCACGGCCTCGCCGCCGCAGGGCCGGCTGAGGATGCGTCCTTTCGCCGAGCGGGGCGTCGTCTGGAAATACGACAACACGCGCCGTTTCTCCGGCTTCGTCCAGGACAGCATTGTGGCGGGAAGGTTCGCAATCAACGTCGGTCTCCGGCTCGATTACGGCTACCAGTACGAACCCGAGCAGTCACGGCCCGCCATGTACGACCGGTACAGAATGGGGCCGGAGTTCATGAACCCCGCCCTGGCGGCGATCGATCCCAACATCCTGCTCAAAGCGCTGAACGACCAGTACCACAACGATCCGAGCATCGAGTTCAACCAGGTCTCGGCTCTCGATCCGATAACCACGCCCTATAAAAAAATCGTCGAGTTCACGACGCTCTCTCCGAGAATCGGGCTGGTTTACGATCTCTTCGGCAACGGGAAGACGGCCCTGAAAGCCTCTTTCAGCCGCTACTACGAGCCCATCTGGTCCGCCAAGTACAACGCCAGCAACATCATGAGCGGCCAGGCCATGAACTGGTACTGGTACGACCAGAACCGGAACGGCTACATGGACCTCCCCGTTCCCAACGGAAGGTACGGCTCCCCCGCCGATCCCAAGTACCTTGATCCGAACGGAGATTATTACAGGTTGACCGCTTACGATGTCCAAGACCCTAACTATATGTACTACGATAAAGACCTGAAAGCTCCTTACATGCACGAATTCATGGCCGGAATCGAGCACGAGCTGGCCAAAGACTTCAAGCTGGGGTTCCAGTTCGTCTATAAGCTGAATAAAAACATCGTCGAGGATGTCGATAAGAATAACGGTTACGACCCCAACGCCGTGGATAGCCAGGGGCGGCCCATTTGGCTGCCGTACAATTTCGTCGACCCGGGGTGGGATCGAGTCTGGGGCACGTCCGACGATCAGAATATGACCGTTTACGGCCTGGCTTCCTACGCTCCCACCCGGACTTACAAAGGCACGAACCCGCCCGAAGCCAAGAGAGAATACACGGCCGCGGTGTTGACCGTCGAGAAGAGGATGTCCAACCGGTGGCAGATGCAGGGCTCGATCGTGTATTCTGCCTTCAAGGGCAATTGCGACCCCGGATATGACGCCACGGAAGGCGAGTCCACGGCGTTTGACAGCCCCAATGAGTTGATCAACTCTTACGGCCGGGTGTCTTTTGACCGCCCGCTCCAGATCAAGCTCATGGGCTCTGTGGTGCTCCCTTATGACATCGTCCTCACCGGCTATCTGCAGTACTTTTCGGGGGCGGCTTGGGGAAGGACGATCGGGCGCGTCTATTTTCCCACCTCCGCCTACCCCGGCTACATCGCGACTCAGGACAGCTACGTTTCGGTCCGCGCCGAGCCCGACGGAACACGAAGGAACGCTCCCTACAGCATGCTGGACATGAGGCTGGAGAAAGATTTCACTTTCAGCGATCTCGGCAGGTTGAGTCTCTATGCCGATATCTTCAACATCGGAGGAAGAAGCGGCATCAATGTCAACCGGGACCCGGCTCCCTATCTCTATCCCTATGAGAATCCGCCGAGATACGTGATTGCCACAAACTATGGACTCGTGACGAGCTGCTACGGAAACCGTTCTTTCCGTCTGGGGGCCAAATTCTCGTTTTGAGACGAAGGCTTTAGGTTTTTTTACACCGATATTCCGGGCGACTGGCGAGAGGGAAGGCGTCTATGCCTGTTAGCCGGTGTCGGCTTCGTCGCTCCGGTCCTCGGGATGCCACTCGATTTATTGCGTTTGGATCATTTTAAGAAGGTCCGGACAGAGACCGTAGGGGCGTCTCAGGCAGGGCCAGCTCTGTAAGGACTCACAGAGATGTCGCGGTGCGGGTGGAGATTGAGGGGAATTGTCCGCTGCCTCGGCCGGAGAAAAAAACACCGTTTTCCTGTAGAATAAAAGACGGATGCCGGATATTTCAAAATTGAGGGAAGAGATTCGCCTTCCGAAGTTTTTTTGGCCGCTGCTTTTTCTTCTCGGAATGATGTCGGCCTCGCCGTTCGTCTCTTCTTTGGAAAAGGAAAAAATAAAGCCGAATCTTCTCCTCATCACCATCGACACGCTAAGGGCCGACCGGCTGAGCTGCTACGGCAGCCGATTCCCCAGAACACCGAATATCGACGGCCTCTCGGAGAGGGGCGTGCTCTTTGCCAGGGCCTTCGCCAACACCTCGACCACGCTTCCGTCCCATGCGAACATTCTTCTCGGCACGACCCCGAACCATCATGGCGTCCATGAAAACCTGAATTTCATCATCCGCCCGGAATCGCTGACCCTGGCTGAACACCTCAAAGAAAACGGCTATTCAACCGGAGCCTTCGTCGGAGCTTACCCCCTGGACTCGAGGTTCGGGTTGTCTCAGGGGTTCGACGTTTACGACGACGATTACAACCGCCTTCACTCGGTCAACCTCTCCTCCCTGGAAAGGAAGGCGGAAGCCGTGGTCGGGGCCGCCCTGGAGTGGCTCAAAGATCGCGCATCCCCCTGGTTCCTGTGGATCCACTGCTGGGATCCGCACAGCCCCTACGATCCCCCGGAGCCCTTCAAGACTCAATATCAAGATCATCCGTACGAAGGAGAAGTGGCCTATGTCGATCTGGCCCTGGGAACTCTCCTCGATTATCTCAAAGAGAGCGGTCTGCTTGATTCGACGGTCATCGTGTTGACCGGAGACCACGGCGAGTCCTTGGGCCAGCATGGAGAGGAAACGCACGGTTTTTTCGCCTACAATTCCTCCCTCTGGATCCCTCTCATCATCTCGACTCCGGAAACGGCCCGGGGCCGGGTCGAAGACTACGTCAGCCACGTCGATATCTTCCCGACGGCCTGTGACGCCCTGGGAATCAAAAAGCCGTCCTTTCTCCAGGGGAGCTCTCTCCTTCCGGCCTTGAAGGGGAAAAAGATGCCGGAAAGGCCGATCTACTTCGAATCGCTGCATCCGTACTACAGCCGCGGTTGGGCGCCCCTAAGGGGGTTGGTTTCTAAGAAGACGAAATTCATCGACTCGCCGATTCCCGAGCTCTATGATCTCGACCGGGATTTTGATGAGCTCAGAAACCTAGCCGGGGAAAAAGATATCGCGCCTCTCGCATCCCAGCTCGAAAAAATCATCCGGGCCCTGTCCCCTCCCGGAAAAATCGACGCTTCCGAGCGGGCCGACCGGGAGACGCGGGAGAAAATGGCCAGCCTGGGCTACGTCGGGAGCGTCCGATTCTCTCCCAAGACGGATTTCGGCGTTCGGGACGATGTGAAAGTCCTCCTCCCTTTGATCAACAGGATCGGCGAAGGCTGGAAGCTCTATAAAGAGGGGAAAGAGGACGCGGGCATCGAGGTCATCAAGGGAGTCATCGCAGAGCGGAACGATATCGACCTGGCCTATAAACAACTCGCCTCGATCTATCAAGAGAAGGGGAACACGGAAGAGGCCATCCTGATCCTCGAGAGAGGGCTCGACGCCCTTCCCTCAAGCTATGAAATTTACATCGAATACATGAAGGCGCTCCTTTCCGCCCAACAATACGACAAAATCATCGCCTCTTTCGGAAAAATGAACCTGAGAGAGGCCGAATACGATCCTGAAATATGGAATAACCTTGGAACCGCCTATGCCAAAAAAGGCGATTTCGAGGAAGCGATCAAGGCTTTCGAAACGGGCCTTTCGCTGGACGATCGGCATCCTGAGCTCTGCAACAACCTGGCGAATGCGTGTTATTCCCAGGGCCTGAAGCTGAAGGACGCCTCCCTTTATTTCCGATGCTTCGAATATTACAAAAAGGCCATCGAACTGGATCCCGGGTATCCCGCGCCCTACTACGGCTTGGGCCACGCTTACAGGCAACAGGGAAACCTGGAAGGCGCAATCTACTGCTGGGAAAAAGCCCTGGAAGCCGATCCCGGTTTCCGCCAGGCGCATCTTGATCTCGCCATGGCCCATATCAATGCCGGGAACAAAGCCAGGGCCCTGGATCTGCTCATCGAGTTCAAAAAGCGATACTCCGGCCGCCTGTCTTCGGCCGACAGGGAAAAACTGGACGCTCTCATCGAACAGTGCCGGCAGTAATCTGGGCCTTTGGGCCGCCGCCAGGCGGCGGCCGCTTGCATTTCGCGATCTTGCGGTTGCGGTCGTCCCTGAGCGGTCCGTCTCGCAAGCCGCGGAGCTAAAAGGGCGATCCCTGAAGGCGCGCCGCCCCGGAAGAGTTTGAGGAGGTGTCAGCGGAGGGGAGAGGTTTTGCCTCTCAGCCGGCCTGGTTCGACTCGCTGATCTTTATGATCTCCAGTTTGCGCAGTCTTTTTTGCGACACCCGGTCCCGGACGGAAAAGTAGATTCTGTTGGTTCCCCTTTCCAGGGGAATCATGATCGCTTCCCTCAGGGAAAGGCCTTCCTTGATGCTTCTTTTCAGGTCCTCCGCCGAAAACCGTCCCCCAATTTCTTTGTTCTCTCTATAGGTGCTTTTTCGCTCGACGTGCTGAACGTCGACGCTCAGCTCGAGATCGTAGGCGAAGGCTCCGTCTTTCCTCAGATAGTTGACGGCTCCGAACGGGATTTCAAAAATGCAGTCGACCGTGTAATCTTCTTTTTTGCTCTTTTCGATTTTTCCCAGGGATTTCCCGAAATCCAGGAAGGGGAGGATTCTGGCCAGAGATTCGTCGCTCTCGATCCGCCCGATCCATTGGTACTTCACCATATTGGAATCGCTCTGGGCGTAGCTCATCATGGAAAAAGGTTTGACTTCCACATCCGTGGTCAATTTGTAATCTCCGGCGCTGTCATTGTCGACAAAGACGAGTCTTAACGGACCGGAGAAATAATCGGGGTATTGATTGTAAACCCAGATCTCGGTGGGCCGTTCGGTCCTGGCGCCTTCCTCAAGCATGTCGGAACTAAGATCTCTCCCCGCTTTACTGAGCTCCCTTGTGTGTTCTCCCATGCTTTTTTTGATCACGTCCATGGGAGGGCCCAGTAGGATGAAGATTCGCCCTCGATCCGTTTTCCACCCCGGGATCCCCGTCCGGAAGGCTCTTTCGGCCAGGGAGAGTCTCGAATAGTACTGATCCCGGAATTCATTGACCTCGGTCGCGGGAGTCGGGTCCCTTCTTTTCCAGAAATCGGCCGCGAATTCAGCTCTGTCCTCGGGCGGAAGCTCGCGGAAAATCCGCTCTTCCTGAGGAGTGGAGACGTAGCGAATCATGTCCAGGAATTCCTGACTCTGAGGATCCAGGGAGGGCTTGACGATTTTGTAGGAGGCGCAGCCAGGATGAAACCACAAAGAAAGGGCAAGCAGAGAAACGCCGACGCGGAAGCCGTCGAACATTTCTTACCTCTGTGTTTTATTTTGCCTTATATATGGGAAGAGATCAATAGAGCGTCCGCGGCTCTTTTCCGGTCGACGCTCATAATCGAGATGCCGCAGAGAGAGAACTTTGGCTGCGGATCTCGTTCCGGGGATCCTGGACCGCGTGTTCAATGACCTCAGGAGCCTCCTCCTCGGGGGGCCTTAGCTTCCCGTTCAGGCGCTTGTTTTTAGCGGCGGAACGCGGTATTTTATAAGTTGTCGCAACGGTCAAACGGAAGCCTCGAAAAGATGCAGTGGGCGGTCTTTAAAATGTTCAGTCGAGCCTGCCTGGTCGGCTTGATGATTTCTTCAAACTGGATGTCGATTCAGGCTAACGAAAAGAAACTTCCCCAGCGTTATCAGCAGTGGCTGGACGAGGAGGTCGTCTACATCATGACTTCGCTCGAGCGGGAAGTTTTTCTCCAGTTGACTACGGACCGGGAACGGGACCTGTTCATCGAAGCGTTCTGGAAGCACCGCGACCCGACCCCGTCGACGCCCGAAAACGAGTTCAAGACGGAGCACTACCGCCGCATCCAGTATGCCAATCATTTTTTCGGCCGGCAGGGGCCAAGGCCGGGCTGGAAAACCGACCGCGGTCGGATCTACATTATCCTCGGGGAGCCCAACGATATTCAGCGGTTCGAGGGCAAGACGCAGACCTATCCGGCGGAGATCTGGTTCTACCAGGATCAATCGAAATTCGGGCTGCCGCCGGGCTTTCATGTCGTTTTTTTTCAACCGGGTGGAGTGGGCGAATACAGACTCTACAGCCCGAGCACCGACGGCCCCCAGGCACTCATGACAAGCTACGCGGGCGATCCGGTGGATTACGTATCAGCCTACCTCAAGCTGAAAGAGCTAGAGCCCGGGCTGGCCGATGTCTCTCTTTCCTTGATTCCCGGGGAAGGCGAGGCGAGCATGATCGGCCGGCCTTCGCTTTCCTCCGACATCTTGCTTCAGCGGGTGGAGACGACGCCCCAGAGAATGGTCGAAGAAAAGTACGCCCAGAAATTCCTCCAATACAAAGATCTCGTTGAGGTGGAATACACCGCCAACTATATCGACAGCGACTTCCTGATCAAGCTGGTCAAAGACCCAGGCGGGCTTTATTTCGTTCACCTCGTCCTTGAGCCGTCCCGGCTGTCTGTCGGCCAGTATGAAAAGAAATATTACGCGACGCTTAAATTGAACGGCAGCGTGACGACCGACGAGGGGAAGCCGGTCTTTCAATTCGAGAGGTCTTATTCTCTTGACTTTGATGAAGAGAAAATCTCGGCCGCGAGCCGGCAGCCCCTCAACATCCATGACATGTTCCCGCTTGTCCCGGGCCGCTACCGGTTCTCTCTCCTTTTCAAAAACGAGGTTTCTAAAGAATTCAGCTCGCTTGAAGTCGACCTAGCGGTCCAGGGAGATGACCCGCCTCTCCAGATGACGTCTCCGATCCTCGGCTACAAAATGACCCGGCTGGAAAAGGTCTCACCCGGTCTCAAGCCGTTCCGCTTCGGAGCCACCCAAGTGTACTGTCAACCCAACCGTGTTTTCACCCCCAAAGAGACGCTCTGCCTCGCCTTTCAGGTTCACGGGCTGGCGCCGGAAGCGAGGGATGAGGCAGAGATTCGCTATGTTTTTTCCACCGATACCGGGATTTTTCGCCAGATTTCACGGCCGGTCGGCGAGCTCTTCAGCCTACCCGACGTCTTCGAAGAATTCCCCCTGGCGGATTTCCCTCCGGCTCACTACACACTCCGAGCCTCGCTCATCATAGCCGGAAACGAAGCCGTGAGCGCCGGGGAAGAGTTCGATATCACCCATCGGGAGACCGTCAACCGGCCTTGGGTTTATGCCAAGGTTTTCCCGCCCTCGTCCGATCCGGTTTATGATTATTTTGCCGGCGTCCAGTATTTCAACCTCGGCAGGATCGAACAGTCTGTAGCCCGGCTGGAGAGGGCTTGGCGATCGAAGCCCGAAGCGGAGGATTTCGCTCAGAGTCTTGCCCAGGCCTATCTCGCACGCGGGGAATTCCTGAGAGTCGAGCCGCTCCTTCGTCCGTTCTTCGGCCAGGAAAAGCCGGCGAGATACGAACTCTATCTTCTTCGAGGGAAGGCTTTTCAAAAAGCCAGAAATTGGGATCAGGCGATCTCGACCTATGACGAAGCGGTCTCAATTTACGGAATCAACGCCGTGATATTGAATTCGGTTGGGGAATGCTATCTCGGCAAAGGCGACCGCCAGGCCGCTCTTGCGGCCTGGGGGAAATCCCTCGAGCTCAATCCCGACCAGCCCGAGATTCGCCGGGCCGTGGACGCATTGAGAGGGCAAAAATGAGGGGGAAATCTGCCGTCCTGCTCGTTGGATTTTTAATTCTGACCGGTTTGATCGGCTGCCGGAGCGGAGACTATGAGGCCAAACTTGCCCCGGAGGAAGAAAAATTCTTGTCCGAGGTCCGCTATCTCATCACCGCCGAGGAACAGCAGGCTTTTCGCCGGCTGAGCGCCGGCGAGAGGAGCAAATTCATCGAAGATTTCTGGCGGCGCCGCGACCCCGACCCCGAGACGCCCGAGAACATTTTTCGGGACGAATATTACAAGCGGCTTTCCGAGGCCAGCAGGCTATTTATGGGCGAGGGGCGGGAAGGCTGGCTGACGGACAGGGGAAGGATCTATGTTCTTTACGGGTCTCCGAGCGATCGTCAATACGGCCCCCTTACTCGGGACGCTTACGGACGGTGTCAGGAAGTATGGTATTACGGGAACTTCCCCGTGGTTTTCATCGACACGGCTTGCCGAGGGGTGTTCGTCCTGGCCACTTTCGATCTGAGCCCGATCGAAAACTTAAGCCTAATCCGGTTGGCCTCCCCTCCGTCAGGCAAGCGGACGCGGGCGCCGGGGGTTTACGTGAACTTCGACGTCCGGGTCAAAAAGAGATTTGCCCACGAGACCGAGTTTGACGGTCTGGTCGAAATCGAGGTTCCTTATTCTGCCATCTGGCTCAGTGCCGAGGGCGACAGGCTCAAGACGACCCTGGAATTGAAAATGGAGCTCAAAGACAGCCAAAACATTGTCCGTTGGGAACATCAGAGCCGTTACGACATTTCCCTGACCGCTCGAGAACTGGGAGAGAAAAAAGACAAAAAATTCCTGGTGGAAGTCCCGATCAGAGTTTCGGAAGGCGCGGCCGCTTTGAAGGCCGGCCGAAACAAGCTCGAAATCGTGCTCCGGAATTTGACGGGCAAAGAGCAGATGACGAAAATCGTCGAATTCACCTTGGGTCCGTAGCCATGACCGTTCTCTTCGACTTCAGGTCGGAAATTGAATGTCTGAGTGGCGGCTTCGGCGAGCTCCTCCGGGAAAAAAAGAGACGGGCCCTCGTGGTCTCGGGGATTCTGCTCGTCTCCTCGATCTTCGGGGTTTCCTGCCGGCTCTATCGCCTTGAGCAGAGGCTTTCCCCGCCTTATGAAGATTTCATGAGTAAAGTTCGCTATATCATGACGAAGCAGGAAAGGAAAATCTTTCTCGAGCTCCCCGACTCCGAAAAGGACGCCTTCATCGAGGAATTCTGGAAGCGTCGCGACCCTGACCCGGATACCGAGGAGAACGAGTTCAAGATGGAGTACTTCGACCGGATGGAAAACGCCGAGCGGTTGTTCTCCGGCGAGGGCAAGCCGGGCTGGCTCACCGACCGGGGAAGAATCTACATCCTTTTCGGCCCGCCGCTCGATCGAATCACCGATTCGATCGGAAACGCCTCGGGCCGGTGCAGCGAAGTCTGGTATTACGGCAATTTCCCGGTCGTTTTCCGCGACCAGAACTGCAGCGGTCAGTACGAGCTCGTGACCTACGACCTCTCAGCCCTGCGGGAAATCAACCTGATGTACATGCACGAACTCAACATTGCCCAGGCCCAGGCTCAAAAAACTTTCAAGCAGGAGAAGGAATTCTTTGATTTCCGCTGGCGAGTCCGCCGGGGGGAGGACGAACCGGCCGGGATCCGCGGGAAGATCGAGCTCGAGATTCCCTATGCCGGAATCTGGTTCAGGGAAGAAGGCGGCCTGCTCCGGACGGAGATGGAAGCCCACTTCGAGCTTCGGCACGCGGACGGAGGACTGTTTTGGGAATTCAGGGATCGGTTCGAAGTGGCCGTTCCTGAGGAGGAGCTCAAAGGGAAGAGCGGCAAGTCCTTCCGGAGAGAAATCCCTTTTTTCCTGGAGGGCGACTTGGAGAGGTTGCGTCAAGGGAAAAACCGCCTGTACTGCAATTTGACCAACTTCACCGGCAATGACAGCCTGAAAAAGGTGCTGGAGGTTATCTTTTGAAGATGCCTGTTCCCGCAGGCGGTTGATCGATCGGCCCGGAAGGCGAGGAAAAAAGAGCAATCTTATTGGCAGGGCCGGCGAAAAAGATTATAGTAAACGGGGATAGGAAGGCGGGCGCGGATAATTTCCGATCGGGAGGCGGACGGATGAAAAGACTTTCTTTTCGCGATTCCAAGGGATTTTCTTTGCCCTGCGTTTTTCTTCTGTTCGGCTTTCTTCTCAGCGGCACGGTCGCGGCCCTGGCCCTCTCCGGGCAGGAAAGTCTGGGCCGGGGCCGAATCAACGGTGAGGTCGTGGACGAGAACGGCCGTCCTGTGGAAGATGCCCGGATTACTGTCGAAAACCTGAGGACAGGGACAAAGCTCGAGGGAAAATCCGATAAGAAAGGCCATTTCGCCGTGGCCGGGTTGGGCACCGGAATGTGGCGCATTGAAGGTTCTAAAGCGGGCTATGCAAGTTCCTCACTCGAAATGAACGTCAGTCAGCTTCAGGCGAATCCACCGATCACTTTGACACTGAAGAAATTGTCGGGATTCTCCGCCCTGAAAGAAGATGAGGCGGCGTTTGCTCTCTTTGATAAGGGAAACGCTCTGATCAAAGAAGGCCAGTATGACGAGGCTCTCAAGCTGTTCGAGGAGTTTCTGACGAAATATCCCGAGATCTATCAGGTCCATCTGAATATCGGAACCTGCTATCTGAAAAAGGACGAACTGGATAAGGCGAAATTCGAGTTCGAGTACGTTCTGGAAAAAGCTCTCCTGGCCCATGGCAATTATAAAAGAGACGCTGAGGCGACCTTCCGCGCCTTTTCCGGGCTCGGAGAGATCGCCTTGAAAAAGGGGGATTTCGAGACCGCCAGGGGGCATTTCAGCCAGGCGCTCGAGATTTCCCCCCGGGACGAGGTGGCGGCCTACAATGTCGGGGAGGTTCTTTTCTCCAACCAGCAGGTCGACGAGGCCGTCAAATATTTCGAGCTGGCGATCCAGATCAAGAAGGATTGGTCCAAGCCCTATCTCAAGCTCGGCTATGCCTATCTGAACAAGGGGGATTTCGCCAAATCTCTGGAAAATTTCAACGCCTTCGTTCAGCTGGATCCCGAGAATCCCGAGGCGGCGCAGGTCAAAAACGTCATCGCCGCCATCGAGAAGATGAAGAAATAGAACGGCCCGAGCGGATGAATCTTCAGGGCCGGGCTTCCATCCTGTCCCCGGCCCAAGAGGCAGCGCCGATGAACCCGGCGTCGTTTCCGAGTCCGGCCTTTTCGATCGAACAGCAGGCGAAAGAAGGAGGATAGCATCTTCGTCGGGCTTCCCTGATCGCCTCGGGAAGGATAAGTTTAGGACTCCGCATCACTCCGCCGCCGAGGAGGATTTTTTCGGGGTTGAGGAGATTGATGGCGCTGCCGAGGCCGATGCCCAAATAGAAGGCGGCCCTGGCGAAGCTGCGAAGAGCGGCCCGATCTCCCTGTCTTGCCCTGGCGGCGATTTCCTTCACCGTCAAGCGCTCTTTTGAGCCGCTGAATCGGCGATAATTGCGGACGATCGAGCCGGCGGAGGCCTCGGTTTCAAGACAACCGCGAGAGCCGCAGGCGCAACGCTCCCCCTCGGGGTTGACGATGAGATGCCCCATCTCGGCGGCGAACCCGCGGGTTCCATGCACAAGTTTGCCGTCGATGATGATTCCCGACCCGATCCCCGTGCCCAGGGTTAAGAGCACGAGATTCCGGACGCCTTTCCCCGCCCCCCACCGGAATTCGCCATAAGCGGCGAGATTGGCGTCGTTATCGATCCAGAAAGGGACATCAATCCGTCTCGCCAGACGGGGACGGAAGGGGAATCCGTCGAGAGCGGGAAAGTTGGGCGATTGGAGGATTTTTTGCTCGGTCAGATGAAAGATTCCGGGAAGGCCGAAACCGGCAGCCTTGATTTTTTTTCGACCGATTTCCCTCAACCTCTGCCACAGAGCAATGAAAAGAGCGAGCAATTCGCCGCCGGAGCCGGGGGAGGAGACCTCGTTTTTGTAAACGACTCGGCCGCGCTCGTCGATCAGGCCGTATTTGATTGCCGTCCCGCCGACATCGAAACCGGCATAAAAAGGCATGGTCAAATCTTTTTGGCTACAGCGGCGTAGTTCGGTGGCGCAAAGAGAAGCTCGTTCAGAGCGTCGATGTTGCGGTTGAGGACGGCGGTCTTCTCATCCGCGCCCGGCAGGTTCTGCAGGCGCTCCTGGACCAAGGGAGAAGAATGAATGATCTTGACTTCGGAAAACCCTTCTGTTTCCAGAAGGTATTTCAGGGCCTGAGGGTGGACGGGCTTTTGATGCGACGGGTCGAGATAGAAAATCTGGACCAGGGCGAAAACGGAGGTCGGATTGACCGTCTCAAGAACGATCACGCCTCCGGAGGCGAGCTTGCGGCGGCTGAGTTCGATGAGGTTTTTCAGCTCGGCCGGCTTCAGGTGCTCGATCACCTGGGAGGCAAAAATCCCCCCCAGAGACGCTTCCTGTCTCTCGGAGAGCTTTATGAGCAGGTCGCCTTTTTCGCAGCGCAACCCCTTCTCGAGACAGAGATCGACCATCTGGCTGTTGATGTCGATTCCCTCGGCTTCGATTCCGTTCTCCCGGAGAAGCTCCAGAAATTCTCCCCGCCCGCATCCCAGATCGAGGACGGTTCTTCCTCTCGGAAAATAGGAAAGATAGCCGCGCAACTGGGATTTGACGTCTTCCGCCGTGCCCCGAAAGCGGTTTTCAAACCCGGCATATCTGCAGTCTTCAAGCGGCTCCAGGATGTCCTTGATCGAGGATGCTTCCGGCAGTTGACGGGTTTCGAGGGCGGCAAGCAACCGATCGAGCTTTTCCCTCAGGAGGATGAACTTCTTCATCAGGGCCCTGGCGTCTTCCGCCTCAGCGGCCAGCTGATCGACCCGCCATTCCAGGCTCTTGAAGATCAAACCGACGTGGTGGCTTCCCAGGGCGTCCCATTCCTTGTCCTTGGCGTCGATGAGAGCGGATTGGATCGCGACGAGTTCGGTGAGTTTCTCAAGCCATTTTTGGACGGAGGTGTTTGAACGACCGAGCAGAGACCGCCTTTTTTTTAAAAGAGGAAGTTCCGCCTTGATTTCTTCGAGTTTTTGGGCGAAAGCCTTTTCAATCTCCTGACGCTCTTGAGCGAGCTTTTCCAGAGTCCGTTTCATTATTCCTTGGAAGGAGGAGCGGGCTTTTCCATGTCTGACTTTTTCTCTTCCGAATCTTTCGTCTCTTTGCCGCTCATCCCTTTGCGGAAATTCCGGATCCCTTCACCGATGCCCCTTCCGAGCTCAGGCAGGCGGCGCGCGCCGAAGATGATGATGACAATCAAAAGAATAAGAAGAAGCTCAGTCGGCCCAACAGGTCCGAAAAGAAACATCATGACCTCCTTTGAGGCACTATCCTCAACCGGCCCGGAGTTTTCGTTCGATATGACAAAACTACTCGAACGGCCGGGAAAAGTCAATAAGACCGTGACGGCGATGGCGGCCTCACCTCCTGGCGCAGGTTGACTCGCTTCCGGCTTTCTGCCAAGATGACTTCTCGATGACGATGATCGCGTGCCGGTCAATAGGCGGGCTAGAGATCATCATCCTCAAGAAGGGCAAGAGGCGAACCTGCGCCTCGCCCCGGGTAAGATAATGCGTCCGACGATCGAATGGAAAGAAGGAAAAATCGTCCTCATCGATCAGCGGCGACTGCCGCTCGAGGAAGTCTATCTTGAATGCCGGGACGAAAACGAGGTCGCCGAGGCGATCGAGAGCCTGGCCATTCGCGGCGCCCCGGCGATCGGAGTAGCCGCCGCCTACGGCGTCGCGCTGGGGCTTTTACAGGTGAGGCCGGAGGAAGACCTGGCCGCAAGGTTCGGTCAGATCATCGGCCGTCTCGCCCGAACGCGGCCGACGGCCCGGAATCTCTTCTGGGCGCTCGAAAGGATGAAAAGGGTTTTTGAAGAAAACCGGCGCCTGCCTTGCGGAGCGCTCGCCCTGAGGCTTGTCCGCGAGGCTCAGGCAATCGAGAAGGATGATCTCGAAAGAAACAAGAAAATCGGCCTTTTGGGCCGAGAACTTATCCGAGACGGGAACTCGGTGCTGACGCACTGCAACGCGGGCGGGCTGGCCACAGCCGGCTACGGAACCGCGATCGGAATCATCCGGGCCGCGTTCGAGCAGGGCAAAAGAATCCATGTCTTTGTCGACGAAACGCGGCCTTTTCTCCAGGGGGCGAGACTGACGGCTTGGGAACTCGATCGGTTGGGGATTCCCTTCACCCTGATCACCGACAACATGGCTGGCTGGCTGATGAAAAAAGGGGAAATCCATCTGGCGATCACCGGTGCCGATCGGATCGCCTCGAACGGCGATGCGGCCAATAAGATCGGAACATATTCGATTGCCGTGCTGGCCCGGCACCATAGGCTTCCCTTTTATATCGCCGCGCCGCTCAGCTCGTTCGATTTCAGCCTCCGGGACGGCGGCGACATTCCGATCGAGGAACGACCCAGCGTCGAAGTCCGAGCAGTCGGAGGTTGCACCGTCACCCTGCCCCATGTCCCGGTTCGCAACCCGGCTTTTGACGTGACGCCGGGGAAACTCGTCAGCGCCATCATTTCCGAGCGCGGGATCGCCCGGCCGCCCTATTCGAAAAGCCTTCGCCCCTGGCGGGAAAAAAATGAGGAGGAATTAAGCCTTTTTTGATGAACCTTCTGGCGATCGAGACATCGTGCGACGAAACGGCCGCCGCCGTCCTCGGCTCTGACCGAAGCCTCTTGAGCAGCATCGTCCTTTCCCAGGACGAAATTCATGCGCCTTACGGCGGGGTCGTCCCTGAGCTTGCTTCGCGGCGGCATCTTCAGTCCATCGGATATGTGGTCGGAGAAAGCCTGAGGCGCGCCTCGCTTGGGGTCGATCGCCTCGACGCTTTTGCGGTCACTCAGGGACCCGGACTCATTGGCTCGCTTCTCGTCGGCCTGTCCTTTGCCAAAGGCCTGGCCTATTATTTTAAGAAACCGCTCGTCGGAATCGATCACCTCGAGTCCCATATCGAGGCGGCCTTCCTTGAAGGGCGGAAGGTTTCTTTCCCGGCGGTGGCCCTCGTCGTCTCCGGAGGACATACCTCTCTCTTCTTCCTGGAGAAGCGGCTACGATACAGACTTCTCGGTCGGACGAGGGATGATGCGGCCGGGGAAGCCCTGGACAAAATCGCCAAATTCCTCGACCTTGGCTATCCCGGCGGTCCGGTCATCGAGAAAATGGCGGTCGGGGGGGATCCGGAACGGTATCGTTTTTCCCGGCCGAGAATGAAAGACTCGAGTCTTGATTTCAGCTTCAGCGGGCTGAAGACGGCGGCTCTGAAATGCATTGCCGAGACGGGAATGTCCAAAGATCACTCCGGACTTGCCGATTTCCTGGCCGGTTTTGAGGCGGCGGTGGTCCGGGCTCTGATCGAGAAGCTTGCGGCGGCGCTCGCTGAGCTTCGGCCGGTTTCCCTTATCCTCTGCGGCGGCGTCGCCCGGAATAAAAGGTTGCGCACGGAGTTTGAGGCTCTGGCCCGGTCTTCCGGCCTGGCCGCTTTTGTCCCGGCGCCCCGATTTTGCACCGATAATGCCGCCATGGTGGGGGCCCTGGCTCTGGAAAAGCTCAGGCGGACGAAGAAGCCCCGGCTCGACCTCGAACTCGACGCCTATCCCCGTTTCATTCGCGCAGCGGGATGACCTGGAAAAGAAAAGGCTCGAGAAGCATGGATTCGGTCGATCGGTGCTTCAACCGAAGGTTGATTTCATAGAGAAAAAGATTCCGCCGGAGATAGAAGGCGGCCGGAGCGAAGACAAACTCCTTTGTTTCGCGCTCCGCCGTTCCTTTGAAGAGGGGGAGGTCAAAAAGGGAGAGAGCGAAATCGTACTCGCCGCTCGCCGACCCGAGTTTCAATCTGATCCGGTCGAGCTTTCGTCTCGAGCCGAAGACAAAACGATAATTTCGCTCGAGGTGAAGATAGAAATCTCCCTGGCTTTTGCTGATCACCCCTTTTCCGATCGGAAAAGTGTAGAATCCCAGGGATCGTTGGGGTGAATACTCGATCGTCTTGACCGGAAAGAGAACGGTCCGAGGAAAAAGAACCCAGAGAAAGAAGGCCACCGTTAAGAAGGCATAAAGGCAAAAAACGGGCGCGGCGGGGGCGAGAGGTTTTTCCCGCCGGGAAAGAGCATAGGCCAGGACGAACAGCGCCAGGCCGAGAAGCCAGAGATAATTCGGCCAGTAGCGCGAGTTGTCGACCTTGATGAAGGAGGGGAGAAAGGACGGAAGAAGGAAATGGAGGTTGCTGAGAGAGAGAAAAAGGTCGCCGGGACGAGAGGTGAACTCGTGGGTCGTCGGCTGATAGAGGAACGACGGTTGGGCAAGCAAAAGCGCCGCCAGAACGAGGCCGGCCGCCGCGGCGAGACCGAAAAGAAAGGCGAAGATTTTTCTTCGGTGATGGACAAGAAAATATCCGCTGGCGATAAGCCCGATCCAGGTCAGAGGGGTCAAGACCCGGCCCTGCGGCGAGGCTCCCTGGCGGTGCGTGAATAGCGCGTAATTGGCCAAGAAAGGAAGGGAAAGGAAAAGGAAGCACCAGAAATCCTTTTTCTTCCGGCGCCAAATTTCGACCATCCCGAGAAAGGAAAAAAAGTAGGCCGGCGAATAGAGCAGAAGTCCGTCCCGCTGATCGAGAAAGTAATCGAGAAAGGCGTCGACCCGGGCCCGCCAGGGAATGGCCAGAAACGTCTGTTTGAAGGCTTCGGTCCGCGACGGCGTCAGCACGCCTTCATAGACGGCGATGGGCGAAAATGTTCCGTAAAGGGAATAGATGAAGAGATAAAAAAGAGCCATCGAAGCGATCGCCGGAGCGGCGAAAGCCAAGGCTGGCCATCGAATCCGGTGTTCAGTCCAAAGAAAATAGAGGGAAATGGCGAGCAGCGGCCAGAAAAAGAAACTGAACTTCAGCCCGAACCAGGGGAGGAGTCCCAGAAGAAGGCCGAGCGCAAACAAGCGAAGGACGGGAAGAGGGCGACGACCGGTGACTTTCCTGTAGACATAGAAGCAGATCAAGGCGGCCGGAACTTCGGGGTAGAGGTGAACGGCAAAAAAAAGGATCGGAGAGCTGAACGAATACAGGGCCCACAGCCCGAGGGCCAGTTTTTCTCTGCCCCAGAGATCCTTGGCGTAGAGATAGATTTGGATGCCGAGAAGGGCGGCCCAAGGGGAGAGGCTCATCTTGAGAATGTAGGTCAGCCAGCGGCCGGAGAAAAAATGGCTCAACCAGTAAAACGGCAGGATCAAGACAGAGATGCCGGGGAGGTTGATCGGATAGATAAAGCCCGGGCCTTTCCGGCCTTGGCGTCCGTAGATTCCGAGCTTGAGCCGGGGATTGTCTTTTTTTGAATAGAAGTGGAAATAGTCCTGCCGGGCATAGTTATCGGCGACATTGATGTCTCCTTCTTTGAGAAGGCTGTGCGAGGTGAGTAGATAATAGGGCTCATCGCCCGAGAACGAAATTCCCTGGAGGACAAGAATCACCGCCACTGCCTGGTAGACAAGAAAAGCAGCCAGGAAAAGCAGGATCAGCTTCTTCCTCAGGGGAAGAGAGCCGAACTTCGAAACTGCCCGGTCGAGTTTTGAGGCCAGGGGAGCCGCACGGCGGGAGAGGCGAGCGACCTCGAGGAGGAAAATGGCGGCGGCGATGAAAAGCGCCAGGAGCTTCAGTCGGAGGCGAAAGTCGCTCCGGCTCGTATAGAAATGAAGAAGCAGCGGGCTGAAGAGAAAAAAAACTAAAGGGAACAAGCTCGCATTTTCCCATTTTCCCGCCGCTTCCGCCCCGCCGCTCCGCACCCGGCCGAATCTTCCGGCGGCCATCCACTTCGAGGCGGAAAAGATTAGGATATAGGCCGCTGCCCATGAAATGAAGAAAGCAGCGTCGAAACGGAGAGAGTGGTCGAGGATGGTAAAGTGACGGCTTTGGAGGAAAAGGCTGAAAAAAATGGCGACGCCGAGGGCAAAGAGGAGATTGGTCCAAGCGATGGCCAAGACAGGTTTTTTCATTCCCCTTGAGTATCAGAGAACTCCGTTTCCATGTCAAGAATCCTTGGGCTCGGCGGCGAAAAGCCGCCCAAATATCAAACCCTAGGACAAGATCAGCCGCCGACCGCGGCAGCGAGAGTTGAAGGTTTCGCCTGAGCGGAACTCTCCCAGACCTATCCTCTTCCCCTCTCTTGACCAATCCAAGGGGGACTCCATCAGGTCGGCGTTTCGAGAAAAAGCAACGCGGAACCTGCGCCGGCAGGCGTATGAACTGCCGGAACACGAGAAGAACTCGCGGCCGGGGAAATGCAGCCAAGAAACGGGGATTGCGGAAAAAATCGACCGTCCGGAGTTTCGCAGCGCCAAGAAAAGCCGAAACCCCGCCGGCTTGACAAATCCTCCGAGTGTTGGCAAACTCATGGCGAGTCGGAGTGCTTCCTTCCGAGAAAAAACCATGGGCTTGAAAAATCGTGTCCCTTCCGGTCGAAAAAGCGACCTGGCACTTATCGCCCTCTTTCTGGCGCTTTCGTCCGCTTCTTTCGCTCAGCTTCGGTTCACGGAAGTCAGCCAGCTCTACATGGTGAGAGGCTACAGCTTTTTCGGCGGCCACGGCGCGGCCTGGGTTGACATCAACCGCGACGGTCGCCTCGACCTTTACGTAAAAAACGTCAGCTCGGCGACCGTGCCGAATCCCCCCGACATCCTGTATATAAATTATGGGACCTATTTTTTGGACGAAGCGACTCTGCGAGGGGTAGCGGATGCCTACGCGGAAGGCACGCACGGTGCCGTTTTCGCCGACTTCAACAAAGACAGGAACCTCGACCTTTTCGCTTCGACGACCTACTACACTTCGAAGGGAGTGTTCAATCATCTTTACCGCAACACCGGTAACGGGTTCTTCCAGGATTTCAGTTCCGCCATCCTTCCTTCGCCACCTCTCAACACGACGACGCGGGGGGTTGCGGCGGGTGATTTTGACCGCGACGGGGATATCGATTTTTATTTCTCCAATCCCCTGTCTGATCCCGATCCGGCCAATCCGTATCCGTCTCCGCCGAAATCCCTGGCCAATTTTCTGATCAACAATGGAGACGGGACTTTCACTCTTGCCTATCGCGGGGTCGACTGGACCGGATTTACTCAGGGCGTGAGCGCGGTCGATTTCGATAACGACGGCGATATCGATCTTGCCGAGGCCAAGTGGGGGCCGCCGTCGACCATCTACCGAAACGACGGGAACGGGAATTTCCTGAACGTCGGAAGCCTGATTGGGCTTCCGGCGACGGCGAACGTCTTCGACAACGCAATGGTTTTTGCCGACCTCGACAACGACGGCGATCTGGATCTGGCGATTGTCGGCGAAGGCGCGGTTACTCTTTACCGGAATACGGGGACGTCTTTTTCTAAATACGAAGTCATCCTTTCTTCAAGAACGGGCGGCGTCGCGCATTGCTGCATCGCCGACTTCGATAACGACGGGATCCTCGAGCTCTATCTTTCGGGCGAAAACATTTACGAGAACGACGGCACGGGCCATTTCACCGTCGTTCCCGCTTCCGTTTCCGGGCTGGCGGCTTCCCTGACCGCCGTCGATCCAAGAGGTTGCGCCGCCGGCGATTTCGACGGCGACGGTGATCTGGATATCTATCTCACAGACAAGAGGGGCTATAACCTTTTTTTTCGGAACGAGCGGAACAATTCCGACTGGATCCAGGTGGAAATCGTCAGTGATCACACCGGTTCCTACGGCGGCCTGAACTCCAAGATCGACCTTTACACCGCCGGTCAGCTCGGCAAGAAAGCCTATCTCAAGGGGTATCGCGAAATTCAGGGAGAATACGGCTATCTCGGTCAGGACATGCCCTTCGCCCACTTTGGAGCCCCTTCGGCCGGCGGGGCACGATATGATCTCCGGGTGACTTTTCTCGACGGCCGGGAGAGAACTTATCTCAGCCTGGCGCCGGGGCAGAAAATTCAGGTGACCATGATCTCTCCCCCGCTGAATTTCCGGGGAGTGAAGAAGGAGAACAAGGCCCTTTTCTACCGCGAGTCGTTGATTGAACTGAACTGGGAACCGAACCCGCTCAACACGAATGTTCAGAAATACCGACTTTATAAAATCGATTCCGGCTGGACTCTTTTGGCCGAGGTTCCCGGGAATCAGTTCGAATGGACCATCCGGAACGTGGACAAGGCGAAAACGTACCGTTTTGGCATCACGGCCGTCGATGAGGGAGGAAGCGAGAGCGAGCCGGCTTACGCCGTCGTCGGCGGGAGCGCGTTGCAGGGTGATCGCGTCAAGAGCGTGTTCAGGAGCTTGAATTGGAAAGGGGTTTAATGAGAAGAATCGCCGCCTGGCTTGTCTCTGTCGCCCTCCTTTTCGTCCCTTCGTGGTCACAAACCCGGGAGAAGATCAAATTCCTTCCCGATGAAGAAAAATATCTCACCATCGCTCTGAGCGGCGGGTTTTTCTTTTCCAAGGACGAGGTCTTCCGCCAGATTTATGGGGACAGCCTGCCGGTGTTCGGACCGCATCTCACGTTCCGCTTTCCGATCCTCGATCCTCACGGCCTGGATTTTCTCCTGGGCGGCCGTTTTCTTCAGGCCAAAGGCAAGACCTCTTATACGCGAGAGGAAACAAAGCTGCGGATCGAAAGCTTATCTTTTTCCGTGCGCTATTCGTTCGAAACCGGCAAATTTGCTCTCTTCCTCGGACCGGGAATGGATTATGTGATGTACAAGGAAACATACGCCGAGACGTTTCCGGTGGACTCCGTCGAAGGAAGTGAGGCCGGCTTCCACATCACGAGCGGCGGGTATTACCATCTTTCGCCCTCCCTATCGTTAAAAGGCTATTTCAAGTACGGCCTGGCCAAAACGGACGCTCCCGGTTTCCAGGTCAATCTCGGCGGCACCGAGTGGGGAGTCGCGCTCGTCTACCGTTTTTATCTCTAATTCTCAGGGGAACGCGGCTGAAGGCGCCGGCGCCGGATCGTCTCCTTTCGAATAAGGAAGAAAGGAAATGTTCCGGAGTCCGAGAGTCAGATGGGCCCGGACCTCGATTTCGCGTCCGATGGCGTTTGCTTGTCGGAAAACGAAGGTCGTTTCCGACCTTAGCTCAACCGCCGGGACGGGCTCAGCTTCATCTTTTTTCTTGAATTGATCGATCAACTCCTTAATCACGGCGGGGATGGCCATGATGGGAAAAGAGCTGGGAAATTTCGGTTCGTTCTGATAGCCGGGACCGTAGGGGTCATATTCGCCCGTCGGCGGAGGCGCTTCGATTTCGGCGTTCAGCGAGACGGGCTGCGATTTACGGCTTGACGCCAGAAGGGTCTCCCCAAGGAACATCTTGACGAGATAATCGGCCGGCCGGCCCGGAGGAGGCTGTTTTTTCATAACGCCGGAAGCGCTCGTCTCGACGGCGAGGAGGATCTCTCTCCTGACGATCAAGTTTTCGGCCTTGAATTCCAGAACATAGACGTGGGCGCCGGGTTGGTCGAGAAGATCTTTTGTTCCGAGAGGGAGCGCGTTAAATCCCCGGCGGAACTCGCCGCCTTTGATCACGTTTTCACCCGAGCTGAGTTTATAGAGAACGGGATTGGCCATTTCCACGCCGAGAAGAAGCTTTTCCGGCGGGTTCGGGAATGAGCCGGGTATTTGCTCGCTCGAGCAGACGAGTCCGATTTTGAGCACCCAGGGATAGCGGAGCTGCCAGCTTCTGAGATAGCGTGAGGCATCGGCCCGAACGGCAGGAAGGAGAAAATAAAATCCCGCGTCGAGAGAGCCGTATTTTTCGAAATACTCACCCAGCCGGGCGTATTCTTCTTTTTGATCGCCGACCCGAGAGCAAAGATAGGCCAGCAGTCCGCAGGCCACCGGCTTGTCTTCGGCAGCGAGCGAATCGAACACTTCGGCAAGGTATTCCCTAGCCGCCGCATATCCCTCCGGCCGCTTTCCATCCAGGAACCCGGCCACCTCCGACCGCCAATCACCGGCCGGAGCGGCGGCGGCGAGCCGGAAAAGGAGGGCGAGAACAACGATCTTGTTCATCATTGGCGGGTGAAGACAAAAGAAATTTCCAAGCTGGATTCGGGAAAATCGGTTGGAAGAGGGGGGAATGGAAGGCTTTCCTCGATGGCATCTTTGGCCGCCTGGTCGAACATCCGGTCGTCCGAGGACGAGATAGGGATAAGGGCGGAAAGAGAGCCGCTCTTTAGGACAACGACTAAAATTTCGACACTCAGATCTTTATCCGCCGCCGCGGCCGGAGGAGTCAGCCAGTTTTTCTGGATGAGCTCGATGACGGCCTGAGCCCAAGCCGTCAAATCGTAGCGTTTGACGGAAGACGGAACGGCAGAACGTCCCCGCACGCCGGTCCGCCCAGAACTCCCTCCGGGGAAATAACCCCAGGAAACCTCTCCACTCCCCGTCATGCCCCCATAAAGATATTTACGCAGATCGCCGGCCTTCGGCGAAGGAAAATATCCTTTTACGCCGCCGCCAACTCCGCCGCTGCGCTCGGCGATGGGAAGACGCAGGCTTGCGCCGGAGGCGGGGCCCGGCTGGGGAGGCGGATTCTGATCCAGCCGGAACCCGGAAGTCAGCCGGGCATCGACGGGCTTTTCAGGACCGGAAGCTCCTCCTGTTTCTGCCGGCTCGAGGATGAAGGGTTTCGGGAGGCGAGTCCTCAGAGGAAGGAAGTCGGGAAAATCAGGCTCTACGGCCGGAAGATTGGCCGGGAGACCGGATCCGCCAGGCAGTCGGAGTCCGGCCGTCGGCGGAGGCGCGATTACGGCTTCGGTCACCCGGGTGCCGAAATCGATGAGCTTGACCGAAACGAAATGAGCCGCCAGGACATAAATGAGAACTCCGTGAACGGCGATAGAGACAGCCAGGCTGAAGACATGTTTGAACAGGTCGGGCTTATCGTCGAAAATCAGCGGCCTCTTTTCGAGAGAAAATCCTTTTTCATTATAATATACCTC
>CAZNVB010000100.1:0-8534 GCA_964576265.1 uncultured Eubacteriales bacterium
GGGACTGGTTCGGCGGCCGGCTGATCTTGGGGATGTTCAAGACGGGTTTCAGCCGCACGGCCAAGGCCAAACTCCTTGAGATTTGTCGAAAAAATATCAATAACGCCGGCCTCTACGAATGGGACACCAAAGAAGGCGCAGGCAGGGGAAGCGACTATTACGCCGGTAGCGCCGGGAGTCTTGCCAGAGCTGTGTTCGAAGGCTACTTCGGGCTGAGCCTCGGAATGAACGGTCTCGAGATCGCGCCGCGGCTGGGCGAGGACTGGGCTAAAGTTCATTTCTATTTTCCGGCGGCCGACCTCTACGTGGCCTACGATTATCAACCGGACTCCGGCGGCCAGAAAATTGTCTTTCGCTACCGGAGCAATTTCCCCTCGGCTGGAAAAGTCCGACTCCTCCTCCCCTGGCCGCTGTTCGGATTCGAAAACCTCGAAAGCGGGAGGAAAAAGATACGCGTCCTCATGGACGGGCAGGAAATCCCCGTCGAATGGTCAAGCCTCAATGAGGACGACTCGATCTCGTTCGCTTCGGACTTCCGTCCGCATCGCGTCGAGGTCGAACGGCGGCGGGGGGAATAAACCGCTCGAAAAGCGAGCTCCATAAAATTCGTCTTTCGCCGTTGAATTTTGGGCGAAATTAGGAAGAAGAAAAAAACCGGGCTATTTGCGGCCGATCGAATAATATTCGAAACCGAGTTTTTTCACCGTTGGACCGGGGAGCACATTTCTTCCATCGATGATGATCGGGTTGGCGACAACTTTTTTAATCTCCCTGAAGTCGAGGCGAGAAAATTCCTCCCACTCCGTCAGGATGACCAGGGCATTCGCTCCTTGAGCCGCTTCCACGGCCGACGAGCAATAGGCGATTCGGTTTTCCTCTTCAGGAAAGAGTCGCTTCATATTTTCCATCGCCTGCGGGTCATAGAGGCGAAGCCTCGCCCCCTCTCGGCGAAGCTCCCTGATCACCCTGATGCTTGGGGCTTCCCTGATGTCGTCGGTTTCGGGCTTAAAGGCCAGTCCGAGAAGGGCGATGGTCTTATCTTTGAGGATCCAGAGCGCCTGCTTGATCTTGTCGACCAGAACCCGGACCCGGTCGAAGTTTATTCGATCGGCCTCCCTGAGAAGGCTCATGTCGACTCCGAGATCTTCTCCGATTTTGACCAGGGCTTTGATATCCTTGGGGAAACAGGATCCGCCGTAGCCGATCCCGGCCTTGAGAAAGTGCGGACCGATCCTCGGATCGAGGCCCATTCCTTGCGCCACAAGCTCGATATCGGCATCCGTTTTTTCACAGATGTCGGAGATGAGGTTGATGTAGGAGATTTTCAGAGCGAGAAAAGAATTGGAAGCGTGTTTGATCAGCTCGGCGGTGTCGATATTGGTGACGACGAGACGGTCGCGGAAGCGCTCATAGATGCGGCAGAGGATCTCTTTCGCTTTCTCGGTCTCGGCGCCGATGATGATCCGATCGGGATGGAGGAAATCGGAGACCGCCGAGCCTTCGCGTAAAAACTCGGGGTTAGAGGCGATGTCGCAGGCGATGTCCGTCTTTTTGTAAAGCCCGATCGTTCGCTTGATCCAGAAAGAGGTTTTCACCGGAACCGTGCTTTTTTCGACGACGAGCTTGTAGCGGTCGAGATTGGCGGCGATCTGACGGGACACCTCTTCGATCTGGCTCATATCGGCGCTTCCGTCCTCATGCTGGGGCGTCCCGACACAGACGAAGATCACGTCGCCCTCCCGAATTGTCCGGTCAAGATCGGCATCAAAAGACAGCCGACCGGATTCGACGTTGGAATGGAGCAGCTCTTCCAAACCGGGCTCATAGATAGGGACGATGCCCCGACCGATTTTGGCGATCTTGTCGCCGTCCTTATCCGTGCCGATGACCTGATGGCCCAGCTCGGCCAGACCGGCGGCCGTCACCAGCCCGACGTAGCCTGTTCCAATCACGGCGATTTTCATCTCCACCTCCCTCAAGCTTTGATCACGTTCGCCCTTTTCCTTTGGACGGCGTTCCGCGTATCGATGACCAGCGGCGCGTTCCGGACGATCGAGTCATAGTCAAAAACAGAGTGATCGGTGGCGATGATGACGGCGTCGCTCGCCCGGAGCCGTCTTGGCGTGAGCGGGACGGACTTGAGATCGAGATCCGGGTACTCGCGATGACCAAAAGAACGGGGAACATAGGGATCATGGTAGGCGACTCTGGCCCCTTTTTCCATCAACAGGCTGATGATTTTTAAAGCCGGCGACTCCCGCTGGTCGTCGATGTCTTTCTTATAGGCGATTCCGAGGACAAGAACTCTGGCTCCCCGGATCGATTTCCCCTTCCGATTCAGAGCCTCGACGGCTTTATCCACGACATAATAAGGCATCCGGGTGTTGATCTCGCCGGCCAGTTCGATGAACTTCGTCGGATAATCGACCTCCTTGGCCTTCCAAGTCAGGTAGAAAGGATCGATGGGGATGCAATGGCCGCCCAGACCTGGGCCCGGATAAAAAGGCATGAAACCGAACGGTTTCGTCGAAGCCGCCTGGATGACTTCCCAGATATCGATCCCCATCCGCTCGAAGATGATCTTGAGCTCGTTGACCAGAGCGATGTTGACCGAGCGGAAAATATTTTCCAAGAGTTTCGTCGCCTCGGCCACCTGAGGCGATGAGACGGGAACGGTTTTGGCAAAAACCTGATCATAAAGGAGCTTGGCCAGATGACGACATCGGATCGTCAGACCTCCGACCACCTTGGGGACCATGGCCGTCGAATATCTCGTGTTGCCCGGGTCTTCCCTTTCCGGTGAAAAGGCAAGGAAAAAGTCTTTTCCCGCCCGCAAGCCTTTTTTTTCGAGAAGGGGGAGCATTTCCTCTCGGGTCGTTCCGGGATAGGTCGTACTCTCCAGAATGATCAGCTGACCTTTCCGCAGATAACGGGAAATCGTCTCGGTCGTGCGGAGAACGAAGGAGAGATCGGGATTGCGGTGGGAATCGAGGGGGGTCGGGACACAGATCAGGATGACATCTGTCGCCGAAAGCAGGGAAAAATCGTTCGTCGCCCTGAACTTTCTCTGGGCTAAGAAATTGAGGAGCTCGTCGGTCGAGACGTGGCGGATATAGCTCCGGCCCCGATTCAGGGAGGCCACCTTGTTCGGGTCAATGTCAAAACCGACGACCTCAAAGCCACTCTGGAGGAACAGCTTCACCAGAGGCAGGCCGACATAGCCGAGCCCGATGACGCCGATTCGAGCCCTCTTCTGGCGGATTTTTTGAGCCAAGCGATCATGGTCGCGATTCATTCAAGCTCCTTTCCCTGTACCAGGCGAGAGTTTTTTTCAACCCTTCCTCAAAGCTCACCGGGGGGCGGAAGAAAAGCATTTTTTCGGCGCGGCTGATATCGGCCAAAGAATGGCGGATATCGCCGGGCCGAGGCTCGACATGGAGAGGCTCAATCGAAGTCCCGGCCAGACGGTTGATCTCGGCCGCCAGTTTATTGACCGTGGCGCTTTTTCCGCAGGCGATGTTGAAAACGCCGCCCGCCGCTTCAGCCGGCGCCTCCACCGCCCTTAAGTTGGCGGACACCGCATTGGCGACATAGGTGAAATCTCTGGATTGCTCGCCGTCGCCGAAAATCCGCGGCCTTTGGCCGTGAAGGACGGCGGTGATGAACAGCGGAACGACGGCCGCATACTGGGACAACGGATCCTGGCGAGGCCCGAAGACATTAAAATAGCGAAGAGCGATCGTCTCCAGGCCGTAGACATCCCGGAAAAGGCGGCAATATTTCTCGCCGACAAGCTTGGTCAAGGCATAGGGCGAGAGAACTTTTCCCTCATTTCCTTCCTTCTGAGGAAGGCGCTCCTCGTCGCCGTACACAGAGGAAGACGAGGCAAAGACGAATTTCTTAACTCTTGCCTCGACAGAGGCCCAGAGCATGTTCAGAGTCCCGCGGATATTGATTTCGCTGGTCAGGAGAGGATCTTCAATTGACCGCGGCACTGAGGGAAGGGCGGCCTGATGGAGGACAAAATCGATGTCCCGAACGGCTCGGCGACAGGTCTCCAGGTCCCGGATATCGCCCTCGATGAATTCGATCTTTTCCAGAAAAGGACCGAGGTTCTCCTTTTTGCCCGTCAAAAAATTGTCCAGAACCCGGACTCGATCTCCTCTGCCGACCAGCTCTTCGACGATATGGGAGCCGATAAAACCGGCTCCCCCCGTCACCAGAAAGCTGTTCATCCGAGCTCCGAAACGGCCAACGGCTCAACCCTCACGGCGGCCTCACAAATAGCCTAATTCCTCGAGGCGGCGAAGCACTTTGGCCACGCTTTCATCGAGCGTCTCCCGGTCGGTTTCCAGCAAAATCTCAGGATTTTCGGGCTCCTCATAGGGATCGGAGATGCCGGTAAATTCTTTGATCTCCCCTCGGATGGCCTTCTGGTACATGCCCTTGACGTCTCTCGCGACGCACGTGTCAAGAGAGCACTTCGTGTATACCTCGATAAAATTCCCGATCTCCTGACGGGCGCGAGCCCGGATATCGCGGTAGGGAGAAATAAACGAGGTCAGAACAGCGACGCCGTTCCGGGTCAGAAGCTTGGCCACAAAGGTGACCCGGCGGATATTCTCGTTCCGGTCTTCGCGGGAGAAACCCAGATCGCGGGTCAGATCCTGGCGGACGATATCGCCGTCAAGCCTTTCGACCCGCAAGCCGCGTTCCCGTAAGGCTTCAGCCACCCGGTCCGCCACGGCCGACTTTCCTGAACAGGGCAAGCCGGTAAACCAAAGGGTGAACCCTCGCTCTCTGCACTTTGTCTGGGGCATGTTCAATGAGTTCTCCAAACTAAATTTTTCTCGCTCCCGCCGCCGTCCGAGAGCCAACTCGATCTTCCCTTCGGATCACGATTGCGCCCTGCCCTCACTCGACAAACGGGTTCGGAAACCTCATAATCACCCTGGCGACTTCGGGCCGCATCAACTCGGGCGGCGGAATCTCCCCTTGGATAAGCAAATCCCTGATTTTTGTCCCGCTGAACTGAATCTGTTCGGAAGGAGGATGGGGACAGATCTTCTCATTGACGACGGACTGGCACTTTTTGCAATAATAAAAAGCTCGGAAAAATAGCGGAACGATCCCGAGGTCGGGAAATTCCTCGAAAATATCCTGCGCGGCGTAAGGAGGATAGAAATCCCCCACTCCAGCATGATCCCGGCCGATGATGATATGAGTGCAACCGAAATTTTTCCGAACGATGGCGTGAAAAATCGCTTCCCTGGGACCGGCGTAGCGCATCTCCATCTGCAGAATCGCCATAACCGCCCGTTCTTTAAGGTAATAGGATCGGATCAGCTCGTCATAAGAAGCAAGGATGACTTCGTCCTTGAAATCCCCTCTTTTCTTCCTCCCGATGACCGGGTTGACGAAAATCCCGTCGGTAAAGGTCAAGGCCGTCTTCTGAACATATTCGTGTCCGATGTGCGGCGTATTCCTTGTCTGGAAGGCGACGATCGTCTTCCAGCCTTTTTCTTTGAACAGGATTCTCGTCTCCTTGGGACTGAGCTTGTAGCGGTCAAACGGAGTCGGAGTGACCTCGAGCAGGTCGACCGGTCCGGCAAGAAGGACATCCTTCATCACGGCGACTTTGGCCACCCCGGGATGAACCGTGTCTCTTGTGAGAAAAACCTTCTCCGCCAGTTCCCCTCTGTCGTATTCATATTTCTCTTCCAGGTGAAAAACGGCCACCGGGCGACCTTGAGGATCAGAGAGAAGGACATCCGTTCCCACTCTCAGTTTATCGGCTTCTTCATGACTCGCATCGAGGACGATCGGAATCGTCCACGGAAGGTCGTTCGGAAGTCTCATCTGGTCGAGGACGCTCCGGAAATCGGCCCGGCTCATGAAGCCTTCGAGGGGAGAAAAAATGCCCGCGGCGATATTCTCGACATCGGACACCGTATCCTGATCGATAGTCAGAACAGGAAAGCGCTCCCGATCCGAGAGGATGTCTCTTTTCTTCTTCTCCTCGAGGATTCTTTCAACGAGCTTTCCGCCGTGGGGTGGGATCATTTTTCCTCCGGGCTTCAGGCTCAAAATCCATTGTGGCGTGGCCAGACGATCCCCGCTTTAGGGTCAGTCGATATAGCCCAGCGCCTTCAGCCGTTCTTTGATCTTCTCCTCATCCTCCTTGCTGAAGACCTCGCCGGCGTCTTTTTCCTGGCTAAGCTTCTCCCTAAGAACCCTGATCACATAGCTCGAAACCGAGGCTGTTTCGGTTCCTTTGATCAGCGCCTCGATTTTTCTGTAGAGGGAGGCCGGAATGGAGACGGTCATGAGTTCTTCGTCCATCATGTCTCCTTGTCAGGCCGAACGGCAAAACATCCTCTGGCCTAAATCACACAAAATGAAATCATTATATATACCAGATGCCGTTTTTTTGCAACACCGGGCCGGCCTGTGGCCATCGCGCCTTGACAAACGCCGGGCGTTTGAGGTTAATTATTCATAGAGCATGCCTGAAGAGTCCGGTCCTGCCTTTTAGGATGGAAAAAATCACCCACCCCTATATCCGAAAAAGCGCCTTTTCCGGCGTCTTGGACCGAAACCTCAAAAAATTGGAGGGCCGGCTGGGAGTTGATCTTTCCATCCGTGGGGACAGTCTGTTGATCGACGGGGATCCAAGAAAGGTCCATTTTGCCAAGCTCTATTTCGAGCGAATGACGGAGCTCGGCGAACGCGGTTTGGACCTGAAGGAAGAAGATTTTCACATCGCCCTCGATCTTTTCGAGGGGGGCGAAGCCGGGTCCCTCGAGGATCATCTCCCCTCGCCCGCCTTAAGCCTGTCGCGAAAATCGGTCAATCCCAAAAGTCTCAACCAGCGGGATTATATCCAGGCCATCCGCAATTTCGACCTCGTCTTCGGAATCGGTCCGGCCGGAACCGGCAAGACATATTTAGCCATGGCCATGGCTTTGAGTTTCCTCCAGGACAAACTTGTCAATCGGATCATCCTCACCCGCCCGGCCGTCGAGGCGGGGGAAAAGCTCGGTTTTCTCCCCGGGGATATGTACCAGAAAATCAACCCCTATCTGCGTCCTCTTTACGACGCCCTATTCGACCTGACCCGGACCGACCAGGCCAATAACTTGATCGAAAGAGGCATCATCGAAATCGCGCCTCTGGCTTTTATGCGCGGCCGGACCCTCAATGACTCTTTTATCATCCTGGACGAAGCCCAGAACACGACCCGCGAACAGATGAAAATGCTCCTCACCCGGGCCGGTTTCGGATCCAAGGTCGTCGTCACAGCCGACATCACTCAGATCGACCTTCCTCAGCCGAAAAAGTCGGGCGTCCTCGAGGCGATGCGACTTCTCGCCCCCATCGAGGAAATCGCTTTCATTTACTTTAATGAGAAAGATGTCGTCCGTCATCCCCTGGTTCAAAAGATCATCAAAGCCTATGACCGGGCGGACTCCAGGGCCTCGAAAGACGAATGAATTTCATCTCCTTCAAACGCCTGAAGCTCTTCAAGGGAACCGGACCTCCCAAGGTGAAGAACGGTCCGGTGCCGGGAGCGGAGAAAAGAGCCAAGCCTTCAGGGTGGAGCCGATTGTTTCAGAGTCCGTTTTTCTATCTCATCCTCTTTGTCCTCATGGTCTCCTATTTTCTCTCCTACATTCCTTCCGCCGCTCTTCCCGAGATCAAAGAAGGAGAGATCGCCCAAACCGACATCATCTCTCCTCTCGACCTGACGATTGAAGACCTGGAGACGACGGAAAAAAGGAGAGCCGAAGCGGAGGAAGCTGTTCTCCCTGTTTATTCCTTCGACGAAAACGCTTACCTGAACACGGAGGAAAGAATCCGCCAGCTCTTCGAATTCGGCCGCGAGTGGCTGCGCAAGCCGGTCGACGCCCGAAATGCGGCCGCTCTGAGAGAAAAAATCTCCGAGACGTTCGGGCTGGAAATCCCGGCGGCCGACCTCGACTCTCTCATCCGGGCCAACTTTTCCGCCGAACTTCAAGAAACGCTGACCGGCCTGCTCGGCAAGATCGCCTCGCCGGGCGTGATTGTTTCCAAGAATCTTTTTATTCGGCGCGAGCCAGAACGCGGCTTCATCCTGGTCAGAGGGCCGGGCAAGGAAAAATTGACCAGGATCGAGGAGGTTCTTGACATCAAAGAAAGTCTTGACCGGTTCGGGCGAGAGACGGAAACGCTCGAGCTCTCGACTCGGAACAAACGGCTGCTGCGCACCCTGGCCGGTCTCCTGATCACGCCCAATATCACCTACAACAAAATCGAAACGGACGCCCGAAGAGCCCGGTCGCGGGAGCGGGTCGAAACCGTCTTTTACAAAATTAAAAAGGGCAAAGTGATCATCCGCAAGGGCGACGAGGCGACCGCCGAAGCTCTGATGTGGATTCGCGTTATCAACCAGAATCTTCGAGAGACGCGGAGCTGGTGGCGGAATTTTGTCGGGACCTTTCTTCTCTTCGCTCTCCTTTTTCTCACCGTCTGGTTTTACCTGAAATCTCTTCTTC
>CAZNVB010000101.1:0-17789 GCA_964576265.1 uncultured Eubacteriales bacterium
GTCTTAAGGGGATGGCTTCATTTCCCTTGGAGGATCAGCGCGGTTAAGCGAATCTCCAAGGGGGGTTATCTCCCCAGATAGGTGTCCTGTCTATTCAGTGGATTTTGGAAAGGCGGTAATAAGAAGGGATGCTTGCTCAGCCCTTTCCATATCCCTCGATGAGAACCGTGGATTCGCCTTTTCTCGGATTCTGCCTGAGTTCCTGGATGAGCCGGCTGATTTTTCCTCGCAAGAATTCCTCGTGGATCTTGGTCATTTCCCGGGCGATGACGGCCTGCCGGTCGCCCAGCTCCTCCCTGGCGATCTCCAAGAATGAAAGCAGCCGTCGAAGAGGCAAATAAAAAATCAGCGTGGCTTCCTGCCGGCTGACGGATTGAAGGAGGCTCCTGAGCTTCGATTCCCGGGGCGGCGGAAAGCCGAGAAAAGTGAAGTGATGGCTGGGCAGGCCGGAGGCGGCCAGAGCTGCCGTCATGGCCGACGCTCCCGGGACCGGAATGATCGAGATTCCCGACCTGACGGCTTCCCGGATCAGCCGGAATCCCGGGTCGGATATGCCCGGCGTTCCGGCGTCGGAAACGAGGGCGACGTCCTGCCCGCTCTCAAGGAGCGCCAGAATCATCGGAACCTTCTGTCCTTCCCGCGGAGCGTAATAGCTGATGAGTTTCTTGCGCAGGCCGTAGGCGTTCAGGAGCTTGAGCGTCTGGCGGGTGTCTTCGCAGGCGATGGCGCCGACTTCGCCGAGAACCCGGCGAGCCCGAAAGGTGAGGTCTTCGAGGTTACCGATGGGCGTGGCAACGATGTAGAGGTTGCCCTTTTTCCGAGGCCGAGATGAAGGTTCTCCCATCGGCTAACGGTTCCGGTCATAAGAGTAGAGGAAATCGTGACCGACCGTCCTCCCCGAAATCTTGGCGATGGGAGGCATTTTTCTTTTGAATTCCGAGTTGCGGATCATTCCGGCGATGCGCTCGACGTTCTGGCGGGAGAAGCCGGCTCGGACGAGGTCTTCGACGGATTTGCGCCCGTCGACGAGTTCGAAAAGGATGGTGTCGATTTCCTCATAGGTCAGGCCGATCTCTCCTTCGTCCGTCTGGCCCGGCCAAAGGCCTGCGGTCGGTTTCTTCTTTCGGATCGTCGCCGGAACTTTCAGATAAGCTGCCAGCGCATAGATCTGCGTTTTGTACAAATCGCCGAGGGGATTGATGGCGCAGGCCATGTCGCCGTGGATCGTTCCGTAGCCGATGAGGAGCTCGGTTTTATTGCTTGTTCCAAGAATCAAGGCCTTTTCGATGACTGAAAGGTCGTAAAGGATCGACATCCGCTCTCGGGCCATCTTGTTTCCGATCCGGATGTTGTTGTCCGTGGGATAGCGTGAAAAATAGGCGTCGATCATGGGAGAAATATCGATCACGAGGTAGCGGATGCCCAGCCGCTCGGCGAGCCTCCGGGCATGCCGCACATCCAGGCGGAAAGAGTTCTTGTAAGGCAGAATCGCGCCAACGACATTTTTCGGACCGAGAGCCCGGGCGGCAAGAGTCGCACAGACCGAGGAATCCAAACCGCCGGAAAGGCCCAAGAGGCCCTTTTTATAACCGAATTTGTGCAGCTCTTCGCGGATGAACCCGCAGAGGATTTTGGTAACGAAGGCCGCGTCAATCTTCATTGCGTTCGACGATTCTCCTGAGATTCTGGAGAATGATCTCGGGCCGGTCGTCCCGCCGGAAGGTCCATTTCTTTCGCGCCCGCTTGATCTCTTCCAGGTCGAGATCGACGATGAGGAGCTCTTCTTCAAGGTTCGAAGCCTTCGCTTCGAGCTTTCCGGACGGGCCGAAAACGAACGAACCGCCGGCAAAGATTTTTCCGTCTTCGTATCCGACCCGGTTGACATAAATCACCAAGGCCGTGGAGAAAAACGCCATGGCCTCCCCCATCAGTTCCCACATCCGAGCCGTGCCGAAGCTCGGCCCTGAGGTAGCCCCCCGGCCGGGAGCGGCGCTGACGACGATAATGATGTCCGCCCCGCCGGCAAGAAGCAGATAGCCGGCTCCGTAGCTCAGGAAGTCCCGACAGATCATCAGCCCGGTCCGGCCGAACCGAGTGTCGAAGGTTTTAAAGCTTCTTCCTGCGGCAAAAAATTTCGCCTCTTCGAACATTCCGAAGGTCGGAAGAAAGACCTTGCGGTGGAGATGGACGATCTCGCCGCCCGAGAGATAGACGGCCGAGTTGTAAAACAGTCCCGGTTCCTTCTCTTCGACAAACCCGGCGACGATGTCGATCCCCAGGCTCTCCTGGCTGAATTTTTTGAAAAGGGTATGGCGGCCGGGATGAAGAGCGACTTCGGGGACGAGATCCATCAGAGTGTAGCCGGTCAGGCTGAGCTCGGGGAAAACCACGAGGTCGGCCTTTTTCCGGCGCGAGTCCTCGATTCGGCGGAGATGGATTTCGAGGTTCTTTTCCAGGTCGCCAAGATGAGGAGAGATCTGAGCGAGGGCGATTTTCATGATAAAAAACTATCATAATTATAGGCGCTTTTCAAACTTCAGAGGGCTCGACTTTGAAATTTTTTTCTTCTTCGGTTATAAATATAAAAGTGGCACCTCTATTGGATCACATTGCTCTCCATCTGCGCAACATTTACTTGCAGCACTTGAGCGGCGTCCTGTCCTTCAAAAGAGAGAGCGTCCAAAAACAGCTCTTTTTCCAGAACGGAGATCTTGTCCAGGCGAAAACGAATCAGCCCGAGGAAAGGCTGGGCGAGATCCTCTTCAAGCTGGGAAAGATTTCGGAGGAAGTTCATGCTGAGCTCGAACGTTATGCCGATTCCCACCTCCCGATCGGCAGGTCGTTGGCCAGCAAAGGGCTGACCTCGCAGAGGAATATCGTCGACGGCCTGATTTACCAGCTGCGCGAAATCACCCTGGGGTTGTTTCCCTATTTTGACGGCTCTTTTACCTTCCAAGAGAATGTGGCCCTCCGAGAGCAGACGTTTTCCGCCCGGCTGAACCTGCCTTACCTGATCGAAGACGGAATCCGGCGGATGAAATTCCGGCCCGAGATTGAGAAGTTTCTGGCCAAGAGGATTCCTTTCCAAAGAGATCGGGAATTTATCCATCTCCTGACCCAGGAAGAAAAAGAGCTCCTCTCTCAGATTAAAGGAAGCATGACAAGTGACGCCCTCTGGCGGGCGCTTAAATATAACCCCGAATTTTTCTGGAGAACCCTGTATTTGATGTACTGCCTCAACCTGGTCGATTTCACCGACCGCGAGATCCAAACCGCCTCTCTTTCACCTGAGGAGCCCGAGCCGCCGCGCCCGGCGGAAACGCAGGAAAAGCTGGACGAAGTCACTTCCTTCCTGAATCGGATTCCCAACCTTAACTACTATCAGATTTTAGGCGTACCCAAAAGCGCATCTGAGGAAGAAATTAAGAAAGCATACTTCAACCTGGCGCGCAAATTCCACCCGGACCGCTTCGACCGGTCCGTAAGCGCCGACGATCACGCCAGGATCGATGAGGTTTTCGATAAGATCACCAAAGCGTACCGGACCCTAATTAACCCGGAGTTGCGGAAGCAGTACGACCATAAGGCACCGGAAAGGCCGGCCGGAGAGGCCAAAGATGTCGTCAAAATTGCGGAGACAAAATTTCGTCAGGCCAAAACGCTCTTCCATATGGCTCGCTATGAGGAGGCGGTCGTCTACCTTGAAGAGGTCGTCCGGCTGGTCAAAAATAAAGGCAGCTATTTCCTTCTTCTCGGCATGGCCCAGGCCAAAATTCCGGCCTTAAGGAAACAGGCGGAACAGAGCTTCCTCAAGGCTCAGGAGCTCGAACCCTGGAATGCCGAGGCCTTTGTCGGGCTGGGAATGCTTTACAAGCAAGAGGGAATGACGACCAAAGCGACCCGCCAGTTTCAAAAAGCCCTCGAGTTCGATGCCGATCACGCCGTGGCCCGCAAAGAGCTTGAGGCGATGACCGGAGGGGAGAGGAAAAAGGGGCTGAAAAGCCTTCTTTCGATGGACCTTTTCGGCTCCAAAAAAGGGAAAAAGTAGCCCCGTCTAGCGCTTCCCGATCAAGGCCAGGAGATCTTCTTCGCTCAAGGTTTCGATGCCGAGCTCCCGGGCTTTTTGGAGCTTGGAGCCGGGAGATTCGCCGACAATCAGATAGTCGGTCTGACGGGAGACGGAAGACAGGACTTTACCGCCCAAACTTTCAATCAACTCTTTGGCTTCGTCCCGGGAGAAGCTATCTAAAGTGCCGGTAATGACGAAAGATTTTCCTTCGAGGGGCCGTTTTCCCGCCGCTTGCCTCCGGGAACGGACGTTGACTCCCGCCTCCTGAAGCCGACGGATGAGCTCACGGTTCTCGGGCTGCCGGAAAAAGAAAACAATGCTTTCCGCTACCGTCGGGCCGACATCCTCGACTTCGGTCAACTCTTCGAGTGTCGCTTCGGCGAGGCCATTGAGAGTCTCGAAGCGGTCGGCCAGCGTCCGGGCCAGCCGCTCGCCGACATGCCGGATCCCGAGGGCGAAGAGAAGCGCGGCCAGGTCGCGGGCTTTGGACGCCTCGATCTCATCAAGGAGGTTCTGGGCGCTCTTCGGTCCCATCCTTTCCAACTCCACCAGGTCCTCCAAGGAGAGTGAGTAGATGTCGGGAATCGAGCGGACCAGATTCTTCGCCAAGAGCTGGTCCACGAGGGCCTCTCCGAGCCCCTCGATATTCATCGCCCGTCGCGAGGCAAAGTGAAGCAAAGATTCTCTGAGTCGAGCCGGACAGGATGGATTGGTGCAGCGCGAAATGGCCTCTCCCTCGGGCCGGAAAGTCGCCGAGCGGCAGACAGGACAACGGTCGGGGAATTTGAACTTTTTTTCCTTGCCTGTGCGCCGGTCCTTCATCACCGCGACAACCTTGGGAATGACGTCGCCGCTTCGCTCGATCAGAACCCAGTCGCCGATCCGGATGTCTTTTCTTTTGATCTCCTCCTCGTTGTGCAGAGTGGAACGGGTGATGGTAATGCCGGAGAGCTTCACCGGCTCGAGAAGCGCCACCGGCGTCAGAGCCCCCGTTCTTCCTACCTGGACGCGGATGTCGTTGATTCTGGTCGTTGCTTGGCGGGCGGGGAATTTGAAAGAAATCGCCCAGCGGGGAGACTTGGCCGTCGTTCCCAGAGCCTGTCTCTGAGCGGCCGAATCGACTTTGACGACGATCCCGTCGGTGTCGTAGTCGAGGCTGTCCCGCTTTTCCCGGAATTCCTCCCAGAAATCGATCACCTCATCGAGATTCTTGCAGCGGCGAGAATGCGGGTTGATTTTAAATCCCAGATCTTTGAGCTTCTGGAGGCCTTCCCACTGAGAGTCGGGCTCCCGACCTTCGATGAAGACGTAATAGAGAAAAGCGTCGAGATTGCGGGAGGCGACCTCCCGTGGGTCAAGCTGGCGGATGGAGCCGGAAGCGGCATTGCGGGGGTTGGCGAAAAGAGGGCGGCCTTCCTGTTCCTGTTTTTTATTCAGCTTTTGAAAAGAGTCAAAGGGGAGAAAGATTTCGCCCCTGACCTCGACTTCTCTCCTCTCTCGAATTTTCAGAGGGAGGCTGCGGATGGTCTTGACGTTGGCCGTAACGTCGTCGCCCCGAAAGCCGTCTCCCCGGGTCACTGCCCGATCAAACCGACCATCGCGGAAGAGGATGGAAATACCCAGACCGTCGATCTTAAGTTCCGCGGTGTAAGAGATTTGTTGCCCTGGAAGAAGCTTCCGAATTCTTTCTTCGAATTCCCGGAGCTCCTCGACCGTGTAGCAATTGTCCAGGCTGAGCATGGGTAGGGCGTGAGTTACGGTCGGGAATCCTTCAACGGGCTTCTCTCCGACCCTCTGGGTCGGAGAATCCGGGGTGATGAGATCGGGATAGAGCGCCTCAAGATCTTTCAGCTCGCGGACGAGAAGGTCAAACTCGTAATCGGAGATCTGGGGATCATTGTCGACGTAATATTTTTTCTCGTGGTAGACGATCTCTTCTCTGAGCCTGGCGATTCGTTTGGCCGCCTGCTCCCGAGAGAGAGACTGAGACATCGCCTTTCCCCCGCCAAAGAGAAAATAATCGCTAATCCCTTTATTTAATGCCCAACCGGGATTTGGTCTGCTCTAAAAGTTGATTGAACTTGGCGATGGCCAGGCTCTGCTCGGCTTGAAGTTTTTCGATGGCCTTTTTTTCGGCTTCGATATCGGCCATGATCTGCTTCAACTCCTTTTTTTCGGCATCGCTCAGGTCTTCTTCATCTTTATTGCCGAACTTGGTATTGAAGGTTTTGGTCAACTCTTCGATCTTTTTGTTCTTCTCCTGAATGGCGGCGACGGTCTCGTTGTACTTCAAGTCTTTGTTGTTGACGAAAAACAAGTTTTCAGCGAATTTCATTGCCTGCTGCGATTGAGCCGGGTAAGTATAGCTGGCCTCCAGAAGATAGCGAATGGCCTCGTCGGTCACAGCCGGGTTGGTCTTGGCCTGGTTGGCAAGAATAATGCCGATATTATAGGCGACCTCGCCGCTTTTCTTTTTGCCGTAGATTTCCTTGTACAGAGCTAAAGCCTCGCTGTCCTTATTGTTTCGGTAGAGCGCCTGGGCGTAGATGACGGCGATATCGATATCTTTTGTAACCGTATAGGCCGCTTTGAACGCTTTTTCGGCCGCATCATAGGCCTTGGCGTCATACAGAGTTTTTCCCAGTTTCTTGATGCTGGCCAGGATTTTTGCGTCCTTGAGAAGAGCGTAAGAATTGGAGTAGGAATCCACGGCTCCCTGGTAGTCTTTTGTCTTTTCCTGGGCCTGTCCCAGGAGGAACAGCCCGGCCCCGGCCAGCTTGTTCCACTGCGCGGCGCTCGTCGGGCTTCCTTCAGTCTCCTTGGCTTTGGCCGCCCGGGCGACTTCAGTGACCTGCTGGGCGTAGCTTTTCGCCTTATCCATATTCTGGCCGCCCTGGGTGTAGATGGCGGAGAGCTGGACGAGAAGCTGACACTTGGTCAGGTCGTCGAGTCCTCCCAGGGCCAGGGCTTTCTCTCCATTGGCTATCGCCTCGGCAGCTGTTTTGCCGGGGTACTCGAGAAGAGACAGGTTGGCGTAGGCAAAATTCTCGTACTGATTTCCCTTTCCGCCGCATTTCGAAAGAAAATCCTTGAGAAGCTGGGCTCTCTGGGCAGGCGACTGGGCCGTCATGGCCTTGATATAAGCCTCGTCGCAGGGATCGGTCTGGGCGCGAAGGAGCGGGACGAGCAGGCAGATTATCGCGAACAAAATAAGCGTCCTTTTTATCATTTCGAACCTCTCCAAAAAATTTTAGGCATGATAGCAGGAAAAAAGAAAGAATGTCAATACACCTCAGGCTAAAACCAGCAAGAAGCATGCCAAACTGAGAGTTGAGGGCCAATCGCCGATCTGATAGAATAGCCGCGTGCTCAGGACGGATGACCCTCTCGCGCGGCGGTTCCGGAGATCGGTCGGGAAACCGCTCGAGCGATCGGTCAGCCTGCGTCGGCACTCGAGCTTTAGGATCGGAGGGCCGGCCGACTATTTTTTCGCCGCTCGCTCGGAAGCGGAGCTTCGGGCCGGTATTCGTTTCGCCCGCGAGAATTCCCTTTCCTTCTATCTCATCGGCGCGGGAACCAATCTCCTGTTTGATGACCAAGGGTTCCGCGGGCTGATTCTCAAAAATCAGATATGCGGCATCGAGAGGCTGAATGAGGAACACATTGCGGCCCTAACGGGGACTGCACTTTCTGATTTGGTGGAGTTTTGCCTGGAAGAAGGATACGAAGGGCTCGAGTTTGCGGCCGGGATTCCCGGGACCGTCGGGGGAGCGGTGTTTGGAAACGCCGGGGCTTGGGGAAGTTGCATCGCCGACCGGCTTGAGCAGGCGGTTCTTCTTGACGGAAAAGGCGACGCCGTGGCGGTCGCGAGTGAAGATTTGGGTTTCAGCTACCGGCATTCGGCGCTGAAGAGCCTTCACCGGCCTGTTCTGAAGGCGGTTTTCCGGCTGAAGAAGGGCGACCGAAGCCGGATTCGCGAAGAAATTCAAAAAAACCTGGAAAAGCGGAAGAGCCCCTATCCTTCTCCGCGCCTGGCTTATGCGGGGAGCTATTTCAAGAATCCGGTCATGCCGGACGGAACGAAAATTGCCGCCGGCTATCTTCTGGAGAAAGTGGGCGCGAAGAGCCTCAGCGTGGGAGGAGCGGCCGTCTACGCCGGGCATGCCAACTTCATTGTCAACCGCGGCCGGGCCAGGGCGGCGGATGTCCTCCGGCTGGCCGCCGAACTCAAGGCCAGAGTCCGGAGCGAATTCGGGATCGATCTTATGGAAGAAGTGATCTATCTCCCAGCAAACGCCTCAATGCCCTGATTTTCTTCGGGGGGATTCCGCGGGCGGAGGCGATGCGCAGAGCGGCGAGGCCGAGTTCTCTGTAAAGAGACAATAAGTCCGGAGAGCCGCGGAGCGATTCAATATGGGCCTCGACGGTGCCGAAATCGAATCTGGCAAAGGGACCGGAGAGGGAGCTGGTTGGGCCAAGTTTCTTGACGTTTTGTAAAGTTCCTTCAACAAGCGGAAGGAGAAGCTGGAGGGCGGTTTTTTCGTCGATCCTCGCCCTGGATAGCAGCCGAGTCGTTGCGGACATGAGGACGACGAGGGAATTTGAAGCCATGGTGCAGGCGGCGTGATAAAGGGGCTTGGCCCCGGCTGAGAGAATCAGAACCCGGCCGCCTAGGCGGCGGACGATTTCTTTCGCCCGAAAAAGAGCCCGATCGTCTCCTTCCAAACCGATGAATATGCCCCGGAAGCGGGAGGAGGGCATGGCCTTTCGGGGGAAGGATTGGGCGGGATGGAATGAGCCGATGATCGCTCCTTTTGTTTTGAGCGGCTCGAGAACCCGGGAGGAAAGAAACCCGCTCGTATGATAGACGATTTTTCCCGACCAGTCGAACAGGGCGCGCGAAAGGGACTGGACCTCTCGCCAGATTTCGTCGTCGGGGAGACAGAGGAAGATCAGCCCGGCCGCCCTCACTGCAGCCGCGTTATCGGTCAATGCTTTTCCCTGTCCGATTTTCTTCCGGCTTTCCCCGGCCGACGACGGACGGCGGCAGGTGACGGCGACGATGGGATAGCCTTTCTCCGCGAGGGCGCGGCCGAGCGAAGAACCCAGCCTTCCCGCCCCGATGATGGCCACGCCGGTCATATCACGACCGAAGTTCTTGCCGTCGGGTTAAATCTCAGAGCGTGTATGACCCGCCCGGCGTGAGGACGATGACTTCGGCCAGAGAGCCGACGCGGCGCTTGAACTCTTGCGGGTCGCAGCGGACGACCGGAAAAGTGTCATAGTGAATCGGGATGACTCGCTTGGCCTTCACGAACTCGACCGCCTTAACTGCCGAGGGGATGCCCATGGTGTAGCAGTCGCCGATGGGTATGAAGCTCAGATCCGGCTCGAAGAATTCGCCGATGAGCTTCATATCATAGGTCAGACCGGTATCGCCGGCGTGATAAATCTTCTTTCCGTCCATCTCGATGACAACGCCGGTGGCGTTTCCTTTTTCGGCCGAGTGGTGGGCGACGACCATGTGGACCTTGACTCCCTTGACCTCCACAGTCCCGCCGATGTTCATTCCCGTCGCTTCGATGCCCTGCGATTGCGCCTCGACGGCGATTTCATGAATGGCGACAATCGTCGCCCCGGTCTGTTTGGCGATGACGAAGGCGTCGCCGACATGGTCTCCGTGGTAATGAGTGACGATGATGAGATCGGCCTCCTTGATCGACTGAGGCGAGAGCGAAGCGGCCGGGTTTCCGGTCAGGAAGGGGTCGATGAAAATCGTCCTCGATCCCTGGATTTTGACGGCCGAATGACCGAGCCAGGTGATTTCCATAAGCCACCTCCTTTTTCAATTCCCCGAGGCCGTGATTCTCTCGATCGAGGCTCCGAGGAGCTTGAGCTTCTCCTCGATTCTCTCATAGCCTCGGTCGAGGTGTTCGACCTCGTTGATTACGGTCTCTCCGCTGGCGACGAGTCCGGCCAGGATGAGCGAGGCCGAAGCGCGCAAATCCGTGGCGATGACTTCCGCTCCGGAAAGAGGCGTCGGACCCTTGACGATGGCCTTGTCGCCCTGGACTTCGATATTGGCGCCGAGCCGGAGAAGCTCATTGACATGGGAGAATCGCCGGTCGAAGATCGTCTCGGTGATGATCGATGTGCCTGAAGCCTGGGTCATTAAGACCATGAACTGGGCCTGCATGTCGGTCGGAAATCCCGGGTAGGGCGATGTCGTGATGTCTTGCGGCTTGATCTCCTGGCTGCCGACGACTTTCAGGGTGCGTTCGTCGAGCTCGTCGATCCCGGCACCGGAAAAGCGAAGTTTCTCGATAATGGTCCGGACGTGGCCGGGAACCGTGTTTTCGAGGATGAGCTCGCCCCCGGTCAGCGCGCCGGCAACAAGAAAAGTGCCGGCCTCGATGCGGTCGGCGATGATCTCATGGGTCGCTCCGCCGAGTTCTTTCACTCCCCGAATGCGCAGGACTTCCTCGCCCAGGCCGTCGATCCTGGCGCCCATCTTGATCAGCAGCTCGGCCAGATTGACGATTTCCGGTTCCAGAGCGCAATTTCTGAGGATCGTTTCTCCTTCCGCCAGGGTGGCGGCCATGAGAAGGTTCTCTGTTCCGCCCACCGTCTTCTTATCGAATTCGATCTCTCCCCCGCGCAGGCGATTGGCCTCGGCCTTGATATAGCCGTGCTCGAGCGAGATCGAGGCGCCGAGCTTCTGCAGCCCGCTGATGTGAAGGTCGATCGGTCTCGATCCGATGGCGCATCCTCCGGGCAGAGCGACGATCGCCTTGCCGTAGCGGGCGAGCAGAGGCCCGAGCACGAGCACGGAGGCCCGCATCGAGCGGACGAGCTCATAGGAGGCCTCGGGAGAAATGATCGTCTTGGTCTCGATGGAAAGGGAATTTCCTTCCAGAGAGGATTCGGCGCCGAGCTCTTTCATCAGGGTCAGGATCGTAAAAACATCTTTCACTCTGGGGATATTTTTCAGAATCAGCGGTTCCTCCGTCAGAAGTGAGGCGACGATCGAGGGAAGTCCGGCGTTCTTTGATCCGCTGATCCTGACCTTCCCCTGAAGCCGAAGTCGGCGATCACTTGCGATGCGGATTTTTTCCATCTGGGTGGATTTTAGAATAAGCCGCCGGGAAATTCAAGGCGGATCGACATGATGGATTGGTTCGGCGGGAGCTAAGGGCTCGAGCTCTTCCTCCTCATCGTCATCTTGAACTTGGCGCTCTTCTCCACGAGTTCCCGGCTCACCACGTCCCGCTGGTATTTGTTTTCAAGATAAAGCTTTGTCTGATCGCAGTAAAACGGGCTTGAGGGAATGCCTGATTCTCCGGTTGGCAGCACAGTCAATGAATCGTCCCAGTTTCCCAGAGAATACACGTGGCGCTGGGAAGCGCCGAACCTGGAATCGAAATCGCTTCCGTCGAGCGGGTGGCTGAAAGGGCAGACCGTCGTCGAGTTCCCCCGGACGGGAAAGGGGCCGCGGTTCAAGCGGAAGATCCGGTCGAGAAGGCGAACCGTGCCCATCGGATGATCGATTCGCAGCCGGTGGAGCCGGCCCCACTGCCAGCCCTCGACATCCGGGCCCAGCTCTTTTTTCAGCTCATCGACGGCCTGCCGGAAGCTCCGGACGAGAATCTCTTCGCCTGTCTCTTTGATCTCCGGCGTTCGGACGTCATCGACGATCTCGGCGGAACTCAGAGAGAGGATATTGGCGGTGAAGGCAAGACCTAGGTTGGCGATATATTCTTTCGCCAGCTCTTCTCCGAGTTCGTCTTCAATAAGATTAACGAGCAAGCGGCCGTGAATTTTTGCCGATAGGAGGGCCGCGGCGCTGTCTTCGGCCATCGTCCCGTCCCAGGATTCGAGGAGGGCCAGCGCCTTCCTTTCCTCTGGCCGCGGATCGCCGATCTTGCCGGCTGCGGAGACGAGGCGATCGTTGATCTTTTCCGCCAGATGGGAGCGGACGTCCGATTGGATGCGGCAAAAATCCTCGAGCGATAATTTTTCTTTGGCCGCGAGCATCGCACGGATCCGCTCGATGCGGTAGCCGGGGTCGAAGAAATAGCTGATATAATGCGGATAGCTGTCCGCTGCGCTTCTGTTGTTGGCCGAGGAGACTTCTCCCGAGGGGGGGTTGAAAACATGCGGTAACTCCTCAAATGGGACATTCCGTTTCCAATCGTATTCGTCCGTCTCGCCCGGGACGACGCCGATCCCTCCTTTTCTAAGGGGAATTCCGGCCACACAGTAGAGTCCGATGTTCCCGTCGACATCGGCGTAGATGACGTTCAGACTCAGCGAACGGAATGACCGGAGGGCGGCCTTGAATTCCTCCCAGTTCGAGGCTCGGTTGAGAAGATAGACGGCTTGAGCCTCATTGCTCGGCTCATTTCCTGCCCAGCGCATCGAGATCGCCGCGTTCTCGATTCCCTTCAGTTCCGAGATGATCGGTCCGCGGTGAGTGAAGCGGAGCTCCCGCTCGACAGGCTTCCCTTTTCGGACCTTGATCGTTTCTTTTCTTACTTCGAGACGACGCCAGGCGCCGTTGAATTCGTATTCCAGGGGATTCGCGGGGTTGATTTTTTCCCGGTAAAAGTCCACATCGTCATTCATGACGTTCGTGATTCCCCAGGCGATCCGGTCGTTGTGCCCGGCGACGACGAGAGGAGCGCCCGGCAGGGCGACGCCGGTGAGGTCGAGTCGTCCTGTCACCACCTCGTGGATTTTGTACCAGATGCCCGGAGCGAAGAGTCCGAGATGCATGTCGTTGGCCAGAAGGGGTTTTCCGGTGGCGCTTCGGGCTCCGGAGACGGCCCAGTTGTTCGAGCCGGTGAAGATGAGGAGCCCGAGATCGGCGATCCGACGGCCGGCATCGAGGAGCGTGGAGCGAAGGTCAGGGATTGACGGCGCGGCAGTGAATTCAGGGTAGACGACCGTCTTTTGATTCCTGATGTCGGGGATCAGCTCGCTGTATCTTCCTTCGGCCAGAGGCAGCTTCTGCCCGACCTTATATAAGAGAAGGTCCGTCTGCATCGCTGAGGCGAGGTTCAACGCCATATAGCCGGCGAGGTTCATCGAGTGCTCGGGGGCCCATTTTTCTGGCCTGTAGCGGAGAAGGGCAAATTCAGGAGGCAACTTTTTTAAGTGATGGTCAATGAACTGATTGACTCCGTCAGAAAAGGCATCAAGGCTGTTTCGCAGTGGTTCATTCGACTGGCTGAGAACAAGCCGCGATTTCTCCGGGATGCGGAGGGCCCGCAGGAAAACATCGGTCTCGACAAGGTCGGAGCCAAAGATTTCAGCCAGACGGCCTTCGGTCGCCCGACGCATCAAGTCCATCTGCCAGAGCCGATCCTGAGCCATGACATAGCCGACGGCGCGATGGAGGTCGGCTTCGTTTTTGGCATAGATATGCGGGACGGCATGGGCGTCGCGGTAAACGATGACTTCGTCTTGAAGGCGGTCGAGCTCGACATCGCGGTTGTAGTCGGGGAGGGCCCGACGCGCGATGTGCCGGACAAAAATGTATCCGGCGGCGATCGCCAGAAAGAAGAAGGCAAGAATTCCCAGGCCGATTTTTTTAATGAGCGGCAGGCCGTCCATTTGGCACTAAGCTCCTTCCCTGTTCGCCAACAAGCGTCGATTCGATTTCACAGCGACGCCAGGGCCTGGTCGAGATCGGCGATGATGTCGTCCGGGTCCTCGCCGCCGACGCACAGCCGGATGAGCTGAGGCGGGACATCGGCCATGCGCCGCGCTTCTTCTCCTTGCTGTTGGTGGGTGGAAATCGCCGGGATCGTGGCCACGCTTTTGATCCTCCCCAGGTCGGTCGCCCGGAAGATGATCTTGAATCTGTCGAAGACCTGACGGGCGTTTTCGGGCGGGCCGTCGACCCGGAAACTCATCAGGTGGCCGTAGCGGTTGACCTCGTTTCCTGTGCCGTCGTCCGAGTCGACGAGGGTCATGTACTTTTTGGCCAGAGGATGAAAGCGGAAGCTCGGCAGCCCCAGATAATCGACCTGATAGACACGGGGATGCCGGCTCAGATTCGGCCACCTTCTGGCAATTTCGGCTGACCAGGTCCATCTTGGAACGGAGAGTTCGCAGATCGTTCAGCGCGAACAAGGCGCTCATCGGCGTGGCCGCCGGCCCTTGGTCCCGGTAGGGCAGGAACTGGATATATTCGGCGAAGCTTTCTTTGAAAAGAGGATGATCGTGCTTGACCTTGGTCACGATCGGCTGGCGGCTGATCATCGCGCCGCCGATGGCCAGTCCGCCCGAGGTGATCGATTTGGTGAGGGAATGGATGACAATGTCGGCCCCATGGGCGATCGGCCGCATCAGGGCCGGAGTGGCGCAGGTCGCGTCGATGATAAACGGAATTTCCCAGGAATGGGCCAGTTCGGCCAGAGCTCGGACATCGCAAAACGACTGCTGAGGGTTGCTCGGCGCCTCCATGTAGAGGAAACGGGTGTCCTCGTCGATTTTCGATTTCCATTCTTGAATGTCGTCCGGATGGAGGACCCAGCGGACCTCGATTCCCCGCTCCCGGCCTTTTCTGACGTTAAAGTTCTGGAAGGTCCCGCCGTAGAGCTGGACCGAGCTGACGAAATTGATCTTTTCCGGTCCGCTTTTTTGTTTGATCAGAAAAGCGTCGGTGGAAAGGGAGATGGCGGCCATTCCGGAGGCCATGACGACGCAGGACGTATCGCAGCCGGTCTTATACCCTTCGAGAAGAGCCAGAGTATCCTGGAGAAAGTAGGTCGTCGGGTTGGCGATCCGGGTGTAACACCAGGTCGGAATGAGATAGGCCAGAGCCGCCTCGAGGTCGTCCGAATCCCGGTAGGCTTGGGAAGTGGCGAAAAAAACGGGTTCGATGATCGCCCCCTGATTGCGCGTCAGGGCCTCCTCCACCGAATAGAGGCCGTGGACGGCGATGGTGTCGAATTTGTACTTTTTCACTCGCTCGACGAGCGCCCGCCTCTGAGCGAGGAGCTTTTTCGCCTCTTCGACATAGCGCCTGACTCCCGGCCCGTAGCTTTGATCGGAACTCATGCTGCCTCCCTATAATTCCGCGTTTTCTCTTCCTTTCATATCTTTTTTATTGGGCTTCGTCAACTCCAGCTCGGCCCCTTTAAAAATTGGCTCTTCCAGTTTTTCTATGGGTAAAGAAAGAGAATCCCAACCATTTGTGAACTCCCATGAAGAGCCTGTGGATAAAGATTGTTAGAGGACGGTTTGAGCGCGACATCTCGCCGCTCTTTGATTTTTCAGTAAGTTGCCTTATTGGCGATTTCCCGACCGAGTCTCAATCTGGCCTGGGGTGCTTTCGCATCTCTTATTCTTACCCACCGTTATGTCGGATGAGCCATGATTTCACATGGAGAGCTCAGGGCGGATTTGTCCATGGTCAAGACCTGACCCCTCGATGGCGGTGGATGGCGAGCATGTCGGAGAGGATGGAATAGCCGGTTTCGATCTTGCCGGCCCCGGCTCCCTGGATGGTGACTTTTCCCATCAGATCAAGGTCGAAGGTCAGAGCGTTCTGGGCTCCCATGACGCCGGCGAGGGGATCGGTGAGCGGAATTCTCTGCGGCGAGACGCTGGCTTCGATTTTTCTGCCGGCTTTCTTCGTCTGAGCGATGAGCTTGTAGCGGAAACCCTGCTCTTTTGCCGCCAGGACCTGTTCCCTGGTGATGCCCGTGATCCCTTCTCTTCGGACATCGGGCGGGCCAATCTCCCCGCCGAGGAGAACGTTAGATAAGATGACGACTTTGGCGACGGCGTCGTATCCCTCGACGTCTGCGGTCGGGTCGGCCTCGGCGTAGCCGAGTTGCTGAGCCAGTTTCAGGGCCTCGGCGTAGTCCATCCCGTCCTGCTCCATCTTGCTCAGGATGAAATTCGTCGTCCCGTTGAGGATGCCTTTGATGTCGCGGATTTCGTTCCCAGCGAGACCGCTTTCGAACAGGCTGAAGACCGGCGTGCCGCTCATGACCGTGCCTTCGATCCGGAAAAAGAGATCGTTCTGTTCGGCCAGCCGGTGAAGCTCATGGTAATGAAGCGCCGCCGGTCCTTTGTTTGAGGTGACGACATGCATGCCGGACCGCAAGGCTTTTTTGATATAGCTGGTGGCCGGCTCCCCTGTTTGGATGTCGGTGTACGTCAGTTCGGCGATGATGTCGGCTTCGCACTGCTCGATCATGTCGAGCGGGTTGAGGAGCTCGGCGGTGTTGCCTTCCCCGTAATACTGGTCGATTCTTCCGCCTGCATCGAGGAGGGCCAGAAGCTTCGGGATCTCGATTCCGTCAGGGACGAGAATCGAACCTTTGTTCAGGTCCGAGATGGCCACGATTTTCGGTTCAAAATCGAAGGCGTTCTTCAGATGGTCTTTTTTCTTTTCCAGGATTTCGAGAAGACCGCGTCCGACGGTGCCGCAGCCGATCAAGCCGACTTTGATTTCCATGGTCTCTGGCCTCCCATTCACTTTCCTTCTCCCGCCGGGGAGAGGCATTTTTTGATATCAAAATGATCGGGTCAAGCAAAACGGCCCCTCACCTAATCTTTCAGAAAAACACCCATCCTCTCAGTTGCCAAAAATAAAATAAAGATCCGGGGGACGACCCCGCTCAGGGCCGTCCCCCGAAGTTCATTCGATTTTTTCTTTACTGCTGGGGCGCGGCTGCGGCTTTGATCTGAGCTTCGATCCAGTCGGTAGTAACGCTCTTCGGTCTCTCGATCGGCAGCCCGAGGGCTCGGCTCCAGATCAGCTGCGCCAGGACGCCGAGGGCCCGGGACACGCCGAAGAAGACCGTGTAGAAGTCGTACTCTTTGACGCCGTAATGCCAGAGGAGGCAGCCCGAATGAGCGTCGACGTTGGGCCACGGATTCTTGGCTTTGCCGTGCTTCATCAGGATGTCGGGCGTCACTTCGTAGACCATGCTGACGACCTTGAAAATCGGGTCATCAGGAAGATGCTTGAGAGCGAATTCTCTCTGCGCCGTGTAGCGCGGGTCGGTCTTGCGCAGGACAGCGTGGCCGTAGCCGGGAACGACCTTGCCGGCGTTGAGGGTGTCCCAGATGTACTTCTCGAGTTGCTCCTTTGTCGGCACTCCTCCCAGATCCTTCATCAGGTCCATGATCCAGCGCAGGACTTCCTGGTTGGCCAGGCCGTGGAGCGGCCCGGCGAGTCCGTTCATGGCCGCGGACAGCGAGTAGAAAGCGTCAGAGAGAGCCGACCCGACGAGGTGGCAGGTGTGAGCCGAGACGTTCCCTCCCTCGTGATCGCTGTGGATGACGAGGTAGAGGCGCATCAGTTCCTTGAACGCCGGATCCTCGACACCAATCATGTGAGCCAGATTACCGCCCCAGTCGAGGTTGGGGTCGGCCGGGATGTGCTTGTCTCCCTTATAAGTGCGGCGGTAAATATAGGCGGCGATGAGCGGCAGTTTGGCCAGAAGGTTCATGACGTCTTCATACATCGGATCCCAGTATTCGAGCTTGTGCATCCCGGCCGTATATCTCTGGGCAAAGATCGAGTCTTTCTGGAGAGCGAGGATGCCGTGAGAGAACTGGGTCATCGGATGCATGTCGACAGGCAGGGTGTTCATGATCTTGACCAGGTAATCGGGGAGGGCACTGCGCTTCTGCCATTCCTTGGTGATTTCCGCCACATCGGCGTCGGTCGGGAGCTCACCGGTGAGGAGAAGAT
>CAZNVB010000102.1:0-34691 GCA_964576265.1 uncultured Eubacteriales bacterium
GGGTGCAGGTATTGACGATGACGATATCGGCTCGGACCGGATCGTCTTTCCTTTTAAGTCCGGCCGCCTCGAGCTCTTCCACCCAGGCGGAAGCTTCCGCCTGGTTCACCCGGCAGCCGAAATTATGGACAGCAAAGGAGGTCATTTCCGCGGCGGAATTTTTTCCATCGCCCGCTCGACCTCCGCGGCAAGTCTTTTTTTATACGCCGCGAGCTTCTTTCCCAGCCGCGGCTCGCCGAGCGCCAGGATCTGGACGGCGAGGACAGCGGCGTTCGCCGCTCCGGCCTTCCCCAGGCCCATCGTCGCCACCGGGACGCCCCTGGGCATCTGGACCGTCGAGAGAAGCGCGTCCAATCCCCCCAGCCCGGGGCTTTCCACCGGCACGCCGATGACCGGCGCCGTGGTGTGGGCGGCGACGAACCCGGCGAGATGAGCCGCCCGGCCGGCGGCGGCGATGAAAATTTTCGTCCCTTTCTTTTGACACTCGGCGATGAGAGCCCGCGTCCGCTCCGGCGAGCGATGAGCGGAAGTGATTTCAAGACGGGCGTCGACGCCGAATTCCTTCAGGAGTTCGAGCGCGTCCCTGACGACCTCATAATCCGATTCGCTGCCGATGAACACCGCGACGCTCATTCTTGCCTCCTATTTTGAGGTTCCAATATCCCGGCGGTAGTGCATCCCCTCAAACGAGACCAGAGAGATGGCGCTGTAAATGCTTTCCATCGCCTCGGCCAGAGTCGCGCCCGCCCCGCAGACGTTGAGCACCCGGCCGCCGTTGGTGTAATATTCTTCGCCTTCAACCTTCGTTCCGGCGTGAAAAACCGTGATTCCGGGAAGAGACGAGATCTCTTTCAACCCTTTGATCAATTTTCCTTTCTCGTAGGCGAGAGGATAGCCGCCCGATGCCAGAACGACGCAGCCGGAAGCTCTGGCCTGCCATTTGATCTCGGCCTTGAGGACGTTTTCCTCGACCGCATGGAGCAGGATCTCGAGGAGATCGGATTCCATCCGGACCATCTGGACCTGAGTTTCCGGGTCGCCGAAACGGCAGTTGTATTCCAGGACTTTCGGCCCCTCCTCGGTCAGCATCAGTCCGGCATAGAGGACCCCTTTATACTTCCTTCCCTCTTCGCGAAGCCGGTTGACCGTCGGAAAGATGATCGTGTTGACGATTCGGGTAAAGAGTTCGGGGGTGATGAACGGCGAAGGCGAAATCGCTCCCATCCCTCCCGTGTTCGGTCCCCGATCGCCGTCGTAGACGGCCTTGTGGTCCATGGTCGTGACGAAGGGCTGAATCTTTGACCCGTCCGAAATGACGATGAAGGAGACCTCTTTCCCCTTGAGAAACTCCTCGACGAGAATCCGATGGCCGGATTCGCCGAACTGCTTCTTGACCATGATCGCCTCAACCGCCTCTTCCGCTTTGCGCAGGCTCGGGCAGACGACGACTCCTTTGCCAGCGGCGAGACCGTCCGCCTTGATGACCAGAGGGAAAAAGAATTCGCCCGACTTGAGGATGCGCATGGCCTCCGCCGGGCTGTCGGCGACCTTGAAGCGGGCCGTAGGGATGCGGTGGCGCTCCATGAACTGCTTGGCAAAAACCTTGCTGCTTTCGATTTCAGCCGCTTTCCTCGTCGGGCCGAAAATCCGCAGCCCCCGGCTTTCGAATTCGTCCACGATCCCCATGGCCAGGGGAAGCTCGGGGCCGACCAGGGTCAGATCGATTTTTTTCTCGGCGGCCAAGTCGGCCAGCCCGCGGATATCCGTTTCGCTGACCGGCACATTCTCCCCCAGGCTCATGGTGCCGGGATTCCCGGGCGCACAGTAAAGCTTCTCGAGATGAGGGCTCCGGGAGATCTTCCAGGCCAGGGCGTGCTCTCTTCCGCCGGAACCGATGACTAAGATCTTCATCGCGCGCCCCGCCTCGATTTTATGACCTGAGAAGCTCGGCAGCCAGGTCGTCGATCAAACCCGGATGGGGAAAAACACTTTTTATAACCCGGGCGGCAAGCGGAACAGCCTTCTTGGCGGGGAGGCAGTATTTCATCTCCAGAAAATTCTTCCGCCACAGCCGAATGTCGTCCTTGATTTTCCGGTTCCGCAAGACGACATCGGCGATATAACCCGCCAGGACGCCGAAATCTTTTTCCTCCATCCCGAAGCGGGTCATTTCCTGGACGCCCATCCGGATGCCGCTCGGGTCGAGGAAGCTCTGGTCGTCGGGGAGCGCCTGATAATTGGCAATGATGTTGTTCTCCTCGAGCCGCCGGGCGATCTCCTGGCCCGTTCCGTGGGCCCGCACCCGGATGAGAACCTGATGCGTCTCGGTGAATCCGTCTCTTTCCTCCCCTTCGACGGCGATCCCGTTCGCTTTGAGGGCCCGGGCGAAGGCTTTGGCGTTCGCTCTGACTTTCGACTGGTATTCCTGCTTGAAGGCGTTCATCTCGTAGCTCGCCATGAGCAGGGCGAGGAGGGTGCCGAGGTGATGGTTGCTGGTCGAACCGGGGAAGGCCCGGCCCTTGATATCGACCCAGAGATTCCGAAGCGGGCTTTCCTTGGGAAAACGTCCGGCAATGATTCCCCGCTGCGGTCCGAAAAACGTCTTGTGGGTGCTGCCGGTGACGATATCCGCTCCTTCCTCAAACGGCCGCTGGAAGGCTCCGTAGAGTCCGAGGACGTGAGCCATATCGTACATGAGGACCGGCCGTTCGGCCCAATCGCCGACCAACCGGGCGACATATTCCACCGGCTCGGGGTAGAGGAACATGCTTTTGCCGAAAACGACGAGCTCGGGGCGGTGCTTCTCCAGAATTTTGCCCAAGGCCTCAAGGTCGGCCCGGTAGGGATTCTCGGCCATGACGGGAAAATTGACGACGTTTTCCTTTCCCGTCGCGGCATCCTCCTCGACCAGATTGAACAGAGCTCCCATCGGCTGGGAGCTCAGGTGTCCGCCCTTGGTCAGGTCGTTGTTCATCACCAGGCGCATCCGCCTCATCGGCCGGCCGTCCGGCCGTGCTCGGTTGATGAACCGGACCATGCCCTTGAAGACGACTTCGTTGGCCATCTGGCCGCTGATCGGCCTGAGTTCGACGTCGGTCGAACCGAAATACTCTCCCAGCTCTTTCTGGGCCTCAAGTTCGACCTGGCGGATGAAGTCGATTCCCTGATAGAAATAGACTTCCTCGCCTTTCATCGTCCGGTGCTCGGCGTAGCGACCGGAGGGGTCCGAGATCTCGCACATCTTCACCAGGAGGGAAGGGGTCGTCTCCGAAGGAATGAGGTTGAAGGATTCCCCCTGCCTCCAGCGGTTGTTCTCTTCCATCCTCTCGACCAGAGCCGCAACTTTTTCCTCGAAGAAAGACATCGGCGCCATCTCCTCTCAGATTCTATTCAATCAACGGTTATTTAAAATTCCTGTCTTCGACCCGGGCGACCTTTTCCAGTCGCCTTTCATGCCGGCCGCCGTCAAAGGGCAAGCCGATCCAGGCCTCGACGATGGCCAGAGCCTCCGCCGGACCGAGAACCCGGCCGCCGAGGGTCAGGCAGTTCGAATCGTTGTGCCGGCGGCTGACTTCCGCGGTGAAAGCATTCCAGCAGGGCGTCGCTCGAATCCCCCGGAATTTGTTGGCGACAATCGCCATTCCCAGTCCTGTCCCGCAGAACAGGATGCTCCGGTCGCACTCCCCGCGGCTCACGCTCTCGAGCGCAGCCACGCCGAAATCCACGTAATCGACGACCTCGCCGGGGCCGCAGCCGAAGTCCCGATGGGGGATTCCTCTGTCGACCAGATAGGCGACAACGGCGCTCTTGAGATCGTAGCCGGCATGATCAGAAGCCAGGGCGATTTTCATTCCCGCACCCTCCGCAGCCGGATTTCGGGATTAAAGAAAAAGGGCATTCCCTTTCTCAAGGCGTTTTGTTGTCGGCCACAAACCTGGCGGCTTCCGGCATGACCTCCAGAGCTTTGAGGATGACGGCGTCCGTTTTCCGGTAAGCCTTCCACCCCTCCTCGATCCCCAGAGCGGAAGAAAAAATCTCCCGCTCGAGCTCCCGCTTGATCTCCGCCTCGGATTCTTTGAACGCCTTCTCGTCAAAGGCGATCTGACTGGCTCGGAGGTAGGCCTTGAAATCCTCGATCACCCGGGAGTCGGGAGTGAAGTCCCGGCCGATGGAGATCGTTTTTCCGAGCGGGGTCGCCCGGCCGACGAGTTTTCGCGCGTAGCTGAAATAAGCGCCCTTGAACATCAGCTCGGCGGTCAGCTGGGAAAGCGTCGGCGACACCTCGAAGTCGGGAGTGATTCCTCCCTGACCGAGAACTTTGCGGCCTTTGGCGGTAAACCTGACTTCCCTTTTTTCCTCCGGTGCCTGACGATAGAGCATATAATCTTCGATATGCTCGTAATCCCGCTGGATCGAACGACCGCTCGGCGTCAGATACTTGGCCGTCGTCAGGGCGACCGCCAGGTTCTCGCCGAGAGGGAAGACGGTCTGAACGAGGCCCTTGCCCCAGGAATCTTCGCCGACGATGTAGCCGCGGTCGTTATCCATGACGGCGCCGCTGACGATCTCCGAGGCGCTCGCCGAGCCGCGGTTGATCAGGACGACGAGCGGGATTTGCTCGTACTGATTGTCTCGCTGGGCCCGGAATTCCCGGTTGTAAATCCTGTTCCGGCCCTTGATCGAGACGATAACCGCGCCCGGGGGAAGAAATTCATCGGCAATCTCGATCGACTGGAAAAACGGGCCGCCCGTATTGCCCCGCAGGTCGAGGATGAGTTTCTTCATTCCCTGGGCCGCCAGGTCCTTCATTTTCTCCTCAAATTCCCGGGTTGTCGTCTCGGCGAAATTGCGGATAAAGAGATATCCGACTTCGCCATCGAGCATGAAGGCATAGGGAACGCTGCGCAGCGGAATTTCCTCGCGCTCGATGGTCAGTTCGATGGGCTCATCGCGGCCTTCGCGAACGATGGTGATGCTGACCGACGTTCCTTTCGGCCCGCGCAGCTTCTGCATCGCCTCGAAACTTGAGATCGGTTTTGTGCTCTCGCCGTTGATGTGGGAGATGACGTCTCCCGGCAGAATCCCCAGACGGCTGGCCGGAGTCCCCTCGATCGGCGAAATGACGACCAGGTTCTCCTGCTGTTTCTGAATCTGGATGCCCAGGCCGTAATATTTCCCCGTATATTCCTCGCGCATCCGGGAAAAACTGTCCGGGTCGAGGAAATAGGAGTGCGGATCGAGCGTCTCGAGCATGCCCCGGATCGAGGAAAAGACGAGCTTCTCCGGCTCCACTTCGCGGTAGTAGTTCTTCTCGATCAGGTCGAGGAGGGAAGAAAATTTGACCAAAGAGAGGTTCCAGATATCCTCGTTCCGGGCGGCGACACTCGCCAGAAGAAGGAGGATCAGGACGGCCAGGGCCAGGTTCTTTTTCATCGTCTTCGGGATTCTCATCTTAGCAAAGCCCCGGCCGGTTGTAAAGTCAAAGCCGGTTGACTTCAGCTCCGCTAAAAGTTATATTTCATGTGGCACTCTTCATTTCAGGCAGACGCCATGTTCGGAAACATCGGATTCCCGGAACTCGTCATCATCCTGGCCATCGCTCTCCTCATTTTCGGTCCGAAAAAGCTTCCCGAGGTCGGCAGGTCGATCGGCCGGGCGATCCGGGAATTCCGCCGCACGTCGGACGAGATCAAGGATCGGATCGAGGAGGAAATCCGGGCCGACGAATTCAGGGAAATCAGGGACGAGCTCAAAAAGGACATCACCGAGGAACCGAAGGATGAAGAAGGCCCGAAAGTCTCCTGACGAGATGACCTTCCTCGAGCATCTCGAGGACCTCCGCAAGCGGCTCTGGTACTCCTTCCTCGCCATTTTTATCGCCGTCATCCCCGCCTGGATCTTCAGCCGCGATGTCTATGCCGTTCTGGCCAAGCCGGTCACCCGGTATCTCCCCGAAGGCGTAAAAATGGCCTACACCAGCCTGACCGCCCCGTTCATGCTCTACCTCAAGGTCTCTTTTCTCACCGCCCTCTTTGTCACGGCGCCGTTCATCTTCCTCCAGATCTGGTATTTCGTCGCCCCGGGGCTCTATCAAAAAGAGAAGAAATACGTCATTCCGTTTGTCCTTTTCACCTCCGTGTTCTTTTTCCTCGGCGGGATTTTCGGCTACTTCGTCGTCTTCCCCTGGGCCTGCCGGTTCTTTCTCAGCCTGGGAAAAGATTTCAACCCCGTCCTCACCGTCGACACTTATTTCAGCTTTTCTCTCCGCGTCCTGCTCGGCATCGCCCTGGTGTTCGAGCTTCCGACCCTCGTCTTCTTTCTCTCCAAGATCGGGCTCGTCACCTCGCGCTGGATGATCAAAAATTTCAAGTACGCCGTCCTGGCGATTTTCGTCATCGCTGCCGTCATCACCCCGACTCCGGACATGATCACTCAAAGCATCCTGGCCGTGCCGATGCTCGGCCTCTACGGCCTCGGCATCGCCATCGCTTTTTTCTTCGGCAGCGAGCGGAAGAAGCGAAAGGGAAAAAAGAAAGAAGGGGACGACCTCGGCGGTTGAGCGAAATCAGGAGACGAAGGTCCGAACCATGCTCAAGCATCGTCTGATCGGTCTCACCGGAACGAACGGGGCCGGAAAGAGCGAGATCGCCTCCTTTCTCCAGGGAAAGGGATACGCCTATGTCTCGCTTTCGGACGAGCTCCGCGCCGAATTGAAGAAAAAGGGGATCGAGCCGACGCGCGACAACCTCATCGCCGCCGGAAACGCCCTGCGTCGGCGTTTCGGCCCCGACATCTTGGCCCGCCGGGTGATGAAAAAAATCAAGGGACCGACGGTCATCGACAGCATCCGCGCCGGCCGCGAAGTCGCGTATTTCCGCCGGCAGGAAGGATTCGTCCTCGTCGCCGTCGATGCGCCGGTCGAGCTGAGGTTCCGCCGCGTCCGCCGCCGGGGCAGGTCGGAGTCGGCGGGCTCGCTGGCGGAATTCATCGCCAAGGAAAAGGAAGAGATGTCGGGCGGCCGGACCGGACAGCAGCTCCAGCGGACGATGGCCCTGGCCGATCTTATCATCCGGAACGACGGCTCTCGGGCCGCTCTCCGGCGAAAGGTGGAACAATGCCTCCTCTGAAATCCAGACGGGTAGGAAAGGACGATTACTATCTCGGGATCGCCAAGGAAGTCGCCCGTCGGTCGACTTGCTGGCGGCGCTCGATCGGCGCCATCATCGTCCGCGACGACCAGATCATCTCCACCGGCTATGTCGGCGCTCCGCGCAAGACCCGCGACAGCTTTGAGCACGGCTTTTGCCTCCGCGACCGGCTGGGCATCCCCCACGGTGAGCGCTACGAGCTCTGCCGCAGCGTCCACGCCGAGCAGAACGCCATCATCAACGCCGCCCGGGCCGGAGTCAGCCTCCTCGGCGGCGACATGTACATCTACGGCAGCGTCTACGGCGAGACGAAGCCGATCAACGCCTTCCCCTGTTTCATCTGTAAAAAAATGATCATCAACGCCGGCCTCGAGCGGGTCATTTGCTCGACGGCCGACGGGAAGAAAAGGATCTTTCGAACCGAACGCTGGGCCAGGGAGTGGACGGAAGGAGACATCCTCGATGACAAGCATCAGTACGGCGGATGAGCCTCGACCCAGGCCGCTCCCGGCCGACCGCCGCCTCCGGATCCGACAGCGAAGAGATGAAAAACGCCGGAGATCTATTTTTTTCCTTATTTTTTTTATCTATTTTATAGGAATACTAAATATCAGCGCGGCCCCCGGACAGGATCCGCCCCAGCCGACCGTCCGCACCGACCTGCTCAAGCTTCTGGGGATCGCCCCCTCCGCCGAATCGGTCGATTATGTCCGCAATAAAACGCAGTTCCAGCTGCACACTCTTCTGACCGAGCAGCGCCACCCCAAGACCTGGAATCTCAGCCAGCGCGTCCGGAAGGACCCGGCGGACGGGCTGAGGATGCTCTTTTCGGTGGACGAAGACATCGCCCGACGTCTGAAGGCCCTGACGGCCGAGCCGCAAGCCCTGACCGAGCTCGTCGCCGCCGTCGAGCAGGCCGTTCTCGATCAGCGGACGATTTACATCTACGGCTGCGGCGCGACCGGCCGCCTGGCCAAGCAGATGGAAAGCCAGTTCTGGCGGCAGTTCTGGCGGAGGATCAAGGCAGATTCCCGGCTCTGGGCCAGGCTTTCTCCTCCCCTTTCCGCCTCGATCGAGGAGGAGCTCATCGGCGAGATGACGGGCGGCGATCGGGCCCTGATCAGCTCGCTCGAAGGATTCGAAGACCTGCCCCTCATCGGCCGTCTCCAGCTCGCCGACCGCCATATCCGCCGCGGCGACGTCGTCATCTGCGTGACCGAGGGAGGCGAGACATCATCGGTCATCGGCACGATCCTCGCCGCCCTTGACGCCTGGAAAGAGGACGGAGTTTACGACCCGGCGGAAACCCGCCGCCGCCTCTTTTTCGTTTACAACAACCCGGACGAAGTCCTCCTCCCGTTCCTGCGCAGCCGCCGGGTGATCGAAGAGCCGGGGATTACCCGGATCAATTTGACGACCGGACCTCAGGCGATCACCGGTTCGACGCGGATGCAGGCGACGACGATCGAGACGTTCGTCATCGGAAGCGCCATTGAAACGGCCGTCGAGCGGGTCCTCAGGCGATTCCTGACCAGAAAAGAAATGGTCCGGGCCGGCTTCACCGCCGAGACTTCGCTTGAGGACAGGTTGGCGGCTTTTCCGGCGATCCTCCAAGAAGTCAGAAAGTGCCTTCCGGAGATCGCCGCGTTCACGACGCGCGAGGCTGAAACCTACGGCCGGGGCGGCTTTTCCACTTATTTCGCCGGCCAGGCCATGATCACCGTGTTCATCGACAGCACCGAGCGCAGCCCGACCTTTCGCCTCTTCCCTCTCGATACGGTTAACGAGCCCAAAAGAAAGTGCTGGATCCAGGTCTGGACGCCGGCGGAGGGGCGCGACGAAGCCTGGCAGGCTTTTCTGGGCCGCCCCTTCCGCGGCCTGGCCGCCGAACTCTACCTCAAGCCCTTTGAAAACGAGATTGAGGATCCTTACCTTCGGGCCGCCGCGCTCGAAAGCCTGAAGAAAGCCGGAAACTCCGAGCAGAACCTCTACGACTTTTCCTTTTCCGGAACGAACATCGAAAAGCGCGGCTTCAAAAAGGGAGATCTCGGCGTGATGATCCTTGTCCAGCCGGAGGACCAGGAGCTGAGGAAGGCGGAATCCCCCTGGCGCAAGTTTGCCGAACTGGCGGTCCGCGGCGGCGCCGGCCTCGCCATGATCATCGTCGGCGAAAAACCGTCCGTGTCTCTGGCCGATGAGGTCCCCGGGGCTTCAGGGCCGCTCATCACGCTTCGGCTCGCCGCCGAAAACGATCCGTTCGGCGTGCGCCGGCAGATCGGCCTCAAGATGCTCCTCAACGCCCATTCGACGGCGGTGATGGCCCGGCTCGGCCGGGTCATCGGCAACACGATGACCAATGTCAGTCCCGGCAATCTCAAGCTCATCGGCCGGGCGACCTTTCTGATCCTTTCCCACGTCAACGACGTCATCGGCCGTCCCTCGTGGGTCAGGGCTCATGGCTACCGTGAGCCGATCACCTACGGCGCGGCCAACGCCGTCCTCTTCGAGGCCATCCATTTCCTCAAGGACCGCAAGGACAGCGCCGGCCAGACAGCCGAGGTCGCTCTGTCCATCATCCGCATTCTTGAATCCCTGCGGCAGAACCGCGGCCTCTCGAACGAAGAGGCGCTGGCGATGGTGCGGGATCCGGGACTCGCCGCCTATCTTGAGGCCTTCCAGGACAATCCATGAGGCGGGCGGCCGGACGCGAGGACGATCGAACCCGCTATCTGTTCTCTCATGCCCCGCTTCTTTTTCCTTTGATCCTCTCATTGATCATATCGGCCTCTCGATCCGACGACAGGGGCCCGAATCCCATCTCTCCCCGCCGCGTCCGGCTGGGGAACGAGGTCCTGTTCGATTCTTTTCCCGAGGAGCTTCATGGCCGGCGGCTGGGACTGGTGATCAACCAGACCTCCGTCCTCCCCGCGGGGCCGACGCTCCAGGAAAAACTCCTCGCGGAAGGTCACCGGGTCGCGGCCATCTTCACTCCCGAACACGGCCTGCGGGGCCATATCGAGGGCGGCCGGGAAATCGACGACGGACGCTGGCATGACATCCGAATTTTCAGCCTCTACGGCAAGCAGGTCCGCCCGACTCCCGAACAACTCCGCCACGTCGATGCTCTGATCTATGATCTCCAGGACATCGGCACCCGGTTCTATACCTATATCACGACGCTGAAATATATTCTCGAAGCGGCCGCGGAAGCGGATCTTCCGGTCTACATCCTCGACCGGCCGAACCCGCTCGGCGGCAGGATCATCGAAGGGCCGATTCTGAAAAAGGGACTTGAATCCTTTATCTCCGCCCTCCCTGTTCCGACACGCTACGGCCTGACCTGCGGCGAGCTCGGGCTGATGATGGCGGGCGAAGGCTGGGTGCCGCGCGATGTCCGGGTTCGGGTCATCAAGACGGCCCATTGGAAGCGAGGCCAAACCTGGAAAGGCACCGGCCTTCCCTGGATCCCGACCTCGCCGAACATCCCGAATCCTGAGTCCGCGCTCTGTTATCCGGGCACCGGCCTGTTCGGAGGGATCAAAATCAACCAGGGTCTTGGAACTCCGCATCCCTTCCTTCTGCTCGGCGCGCCCTGGCTCGATCCCGAAGAGCTTCTCCGGCGCCTGCCCGGCGATGAGGAAATACGGGCGCGGCTTGAACCGGTCCTCTACACGCCTGAAGCTCTGCCGGGAAAGGTTCTCGAGCCGCCCTATAAAAACCGACCCTGCCGCGGGCTCCGCATCCGCATCCTGGACGAGGAGAACTTTTTCAGCCTGCGCTTCGCCCTCGAGATCATCCAGGCATTGAAAGAGCTCTATCCGGATCGGATTTCGGTCTCGAGCCCGGCTCTCGACCGGATGTTCGGCGATCGGACCTTAAGCCGATTCATCGAGGGAAAACTTGGTTTCGACGAGCTCGTTCGCTTGATGAAAGAAGACGAGGAGCGATTTCGAGAAAAAAGAAAACGATATCTTCTTTACGACGACCTGCCGTAGGCCGTCAATTATTGATCCGGCCAAGGAATTCTCGGACCCGATCACGTTCATCAAGGCGGAGGCACCTCGCCTTTAGCGAGCTGGCGGATTTTTCCCCTCCCGGATTCAAACGATGCCCAGAAAGGAGGGGGACGGCCCTCGATGAGGGCCGTCCCCGGGGTATTAAGGAGGGGTTAGGGGGTAGTCGGAACGTTGTAGCAGGGAGCGATTCTCGGCCGGCGGGCCGGCTTCTGTCGGACCTGAGGATAGACAAAAAGCTCGCCGGCGTAGTTTCTCAGGACGACCTGCTCGTCGCTGATCGATTGGATAGAGTTCGGGACGATCGGGATTTTCCCGCCTCCGCCGGGCGCGTCGATGACAAAGTAAGGGACGGCAAGACCCGATGTCCAGCCGCGCAAAGCCTGCATGATTTCGATTCCTTTTTCCACCGCCGTTCGGAAATGCCCTGTCCCTTTGACGGGATCCGCCTGATAAATATAGTAAGGACGCACGCGCACCGCAAGAAGTTTCTGCATCAGTCTTTTCATCACGGCCGGATCGTCGTTGACGCCCTTGAGGAGCACCGTTTGGTTGCCGAGCGGAATGCCGGCGTCCGCCAGCAGGTTGAGAGCCCGGGAGGCTTCCGCGGTGATTTCATCCGGATGGTTGAAATGAACGTTGACATAAAGCGGATGATATTTTTTGAGCATGGCCGCGAGCTCCGGCGTGATCCGCTGGGGAAGGAAGCAGGGCATGCGCGTCCCGAGGCGCAGGATTTCGACGTGGGGAACGGCACGCAGAAGCTTGAGAATAGATTCGAGCTTCCGGTCTCCGAGCATGAGCGGATCACCGCCGGAGATGATGACGTCCCGGACTTCAGGATGGTGGCGGATATAATCCACCCCGTCCTCGATGTAACGGGGATGAATCTTCTTCGGGTCGCCGACTTTCCTTTTCCGGGTACAGAACCGGCAATAGGTCGCGCAGAGATGGGAGACCAAGAATAGAACCCGGTCGGGATAGCGGTGGACGATGCTCGGCACCGGAGAATCTTCGTCCTCGGCGAGCGGATCGGTCATGCCGGCGCCGTCCTCGAGCTCTCTTGCGTCCGGCACGACCTGACGAAAGAGGGCGTCGCCCTTCTCTTTGATCAAATTCGCGAAGTAGGGCGTGATCTGAACCCTGAAATGGCGGGCGATCCGCCTGACCTTTTCGTTGTCCAAGCCGAAGAAGCGGGCAATCTCTTCCGGAGATCTGAGACTGCGTTTGAGAAGCTGTTGCCAGCCGTCTTCTTCCATCTGTCCGTCAACTCCTTCTAAGAAAAATACTTGATATAGGTGATCCGGTCATCGCCGGGCTTGTAGAAATCGGGAATGCGCGCGATCTCCCGGTAGCCCCGGCCGACATAGAAACGGCGCGTTCTTTCGTATTTGGGCATCGAGGAAGTCTCGATCATGATCCACCGGCCGCCCGCTTCCTTCACTCGTCCTTCAAGCCAAGACGTCAATTCCCGGCCGTAGCCGCGGCCCTGGGCGTCGGGCGCCACCGCCATCCAGTAGAGATCGTAGCCGGCATCGGTGAGGGGCGTCTGCCCGTAAGACATATAGCCGACCACTCTTCCGGCATCGTCCTCGGCGACGACAAGGAAATAATCCCGCTGGTGCGGTTGATCCAGGTAGATATCGACCTGTTCCCGAGCGAAGAAAATCTCTTCCGGAGTGAATATCTCCGTCGCCTGGACGATCTCGAGCACCCGCTCCCGATCCTCTCGCTTCATTGGCCGGACCATCTCTCGCCTTTCTTGCGCACGGCTTTTTCCAGCAGCTGATGCCAGAAAAAGGGATAGTCGATCCGGACATCATCGGAGCTGAACCACGGCTCTTCCCTTCGCCCGAGAGCGTTCTCGATCATCTGCTGCCAGAATTCGGCGTAGTCGATTCCCGCCGCCCGCAGCGCCCGGCAATAGCCGGCATCAAGGCTGGCGTCCGGGTTGGGGTTGACCTCGAGAACGAAAATCTCGCCGTTCGGCCGCATGCGGAAATCCACCCGGGCATAATCCCGGCAGCCCATGGCCTGGAACGCGGCCAGGGCATACTGTTGTAATTTCTCTGCCAGGGCGTTGTCGATCGGCGCCGGACAGATCGCCGGCGTCGTCAAGTAGAGGATATGATCCTGGAACCATTTGGCTTCGTAGCTGCAGATATGGGGGGAATCTTCGGGCATCCCGGAAAAGTCGATCTCCGAGACGGGAAGCGCCCGCAGTCCTTCGTTCTGAAGAACAGCGACATTGAATTCCCGGCCCTGGATGAACTCCTCGACCAGGGCCGGCTGTCGATAGCCGTCGATGATTTTGGCGACTTTTTTCTCCAGCGAATCGCGATCGTAGACCACGGCGTCTTTGTAAATTCCGGAGCTGGCGTCTTCCTGATTGGGCTTGACGATCGCCGGAAACGGGATGTCCACTTTCTGTCCGACCGATGTCACCAGGCGGCCTCTGGCGGTCGGAAGCCCGAAGGAATGCAGGATCGCTTTGGCCTTGAACTTATCCTGGCAGATGGCCAGAGCTCGGGACGAATTGCCGGTGAAGGGAATGCCGACCGCCTCGAACACGGCGGCGACATTGGGCTCGAGCTGGGGCCGGCCGAGGAATCCTTCGCACAGGTTTACCAGCACGTCGACTCTCAGCTCCTTTAGGCGGCGGATAAAACTCATCAAGCTCGTGTGGAGGGGAAGAAGGACCGCCGAACACCCATCCTCAGTGAGGGCGGTAAGAACGGATTCCGCGACCTCAGCGACCGATTCGTCGGAAACCCGTTCTTCTATCCGAAAGGTTACCGGATCGTAAGCGTTATAAGCGATTCCGACGAGCGTGTTTTCCTTGTCCATTTTTTCATCCCGTACCTTGCCGCCGCCTCATCGACAACCCGATGAAGCAGCGCCGAATAGGAATAACCGGCCGCCCGCGCGGCCTTGGGAAGACAGGAATTGTCTTCCGGGTTGGGAAGAATTCCCGGCAGAGGGTTGACTTCTAAAATATTGGGTTCGCCCCGGTCATCCAGCCGGAGGTCGATCCGGCACCAATCTCTGATTCGCAGGACATCGCAGGTCTCTTTGACCACCCCCTCAATGCGTTCTTTCAATTCGTCTTCCAGGTCGGCCGGGCATTGGAAAATGGCCAGCGGCTTTTCCGGTCGATCCCAGATCCATTTCGCCTCGTAAGAATAGATGGGATTCGCTTCGGCGGGGAGCTGACTGTGGTCGATCTCGACGATGGGCAGAATCTCGCGCCGCGGCGGATTGCCCAGGACGCCGACCGTGAATTCCCGACCGGAGAGGAATTTTTCGACGATGACCGGCTGAGCATATCGCTCCTGAATCTCCCGGACGCGCGACTCAAGCTCGCGCCGGCTTCGGACGACCGAGTTGTTTTTAATCCCCTTGCTCGATCCTTCATAGAGCGGCTTGACGATCGCCGGCAAGCGGACCCGCTTGGGAAGAGAGGATCCTTTCTCGACGACGAAAAACGGCGGGGTCGGAATCCGGTGATAGGCGAGAATTTCCTTGGCCCGCGATTTATCGAGACAAATTCCAAGGGTGAGCGGATCGGAGCCGGTATAAGGGATTTCCAGGATTTCGCAAATCGTCGGAATGTGCGATTCCCGGCTCGGACCGAAAAGTCCCTCGGCAATGTTGAAGACGAGATCCGGCTTCAGCTCTTTGAGACGGACATAGGCGTCTTCGTCGGCTTCGATCGGGAAAACTTCGTGCCTCTCGCCGAGCGCTTTGCCGATCGCCTCGATGGTCTCCTCTGAGTCGCACTCGGCGAGGAAATCAAGTGGAGGGTCGTCTTCCTCTTTTCTCTCCCCCAGCCGTTTTTGGAGGGAGGCCGCCGCGCCGTTTTTGGAGCTGAAAAGAAAACCGATTCTCATTTTTCTCTCGTTCGGCTTGGCCGGTGGTAATAAAACATCCCCCGCTCACTGATCATTCTTTGCTGTCTGACGTGCGAATTTTTTTTCTCTTCTCCCAAATTCATTATGTAATATAAATCAATTTTTTCAAATGTCAATACTTTTTTATACTTTTTTTTGCGTGTCTTCGAAAAAGGACTCAACAAATTGTGGCGACCTCGCGCCGCCGATCAAGAAAGCACAAAATGTGCCAATAAAACGCGGTTTATAGCGCGAACACTCGTCTCCTCGATCGAGCGAAAGCAAAAGAAAATTCGTCGAAGCGAGAATCTTGAACGCCGATTTTAGAACTTCTGTCGATCTTGCGGACCGGAAGAGGCCGTGTTATAAATAATTTGGAGAATGAATGTGCAGAAGGGCTGGCCGCTGGCGCTCCTTCTTCTCCTCGCCTGCAGTTGCCAGGACCTCTTTTCGCCCGATCTCGACGATCTTCTGACGGCAGCCGAGAGAATCGTCATTGCCGGTCGAACTTACACCCTGGAGACAGATCTCTATCGCGATTTCATGCCCCCTTCTCCTCCCGACGGGCAACCTCTCACCGCCATCATCCGGGTGACGGCAGAAGATCGAAACCCGTTTCCGGCGACGCTCGACGCGGACCGCGTTTGGGTGATCAACGGCAAAGAGGTCTGGGAAGAAAGCCTCCTCGCCGTCTCGTCGGCCGGCGATCCGGAGCGCCGGCATCAGCTCGAGAAAATCGCCCGAGGCGGGCCGAAATGGGGACCGGGAATTTACGTCGCCGTCGTCGTCCGGGTGATCGAAAACAGCGGCCGAGATCATCTCCTCCGGGCCTCACGCCAATTCATCGCCCGGACCGATTGAGAGAGCGACGGTATAACCGACCGCCGACTGTTCAGGGGGCGGGACTTCTGCTCTCCCGGGCTTTCACCGAGGCAAGAAATCGCTGGACAAGGCTGATGGAAAAGAACCACAGGAGATGCTCGATCGGAAATTTGAACCGCGCGTTTTCACCGAGCTCGGCTGCGCAGCTCACCACCGTTGTATAGACAATAAAGAAAGCCGCGCAGAAAAGAACGGCCTCCTGGCGCAAGCCGATTTTCCATCGGGCAAGGTTCCATCCGTAGCGAAGAATCCAGTCCAGACAGAACATCAGCAGAGAAAAAGGGATCAGCGCGAAATAGACCCAGCCCGGCCCCAGGTCTTTGAGCAGCTCGGTAAGCGATTGGCCCTTGAGGGAATGACTTTTTAAAGGCAATTTCAATTTCTGCGCATTAAGACGAAGATGCCCGTATTCCCATGATGGCCGACAAAAAAGGTCGTAGGCCCGGAAAACATTCTTTATATAATGAGCGGGCGAGTGGACGATAAACTTGAGGGCATCTTTTCCATAGACTCGGGAAACATCCGGCACGTTAATATTGTGCAAATCCTCTGAAGAAAGGACGGCAATCGTCGACTCTTTGGCAAAGCCATAGGGACGATAGAAAACGGGAGACATGAAGGGCGGCACCCTGGCCACCATTTCATGGATCACTCCATTCTTAACCCAGGGATCGAATCCTTGCTCTTGAAACTGACGGGCGATGTTCCAGAGGTTAAACCCCATCCAACTGCTCGAACCAAAAAAGCCGAATTTTACCCAATTCTTTCCCACCCAGGTCAAAGAAAGCGTCGATATCAGCAAAGAGACGAGAACCACGCGTTTCCAGCTTTTCCCGCTCAGAAATCCCGCATAGGCGATGGCCGCGGGAAGGATCAAGACATGATAGGTGCTTCTCGTCAGAACCAACAGATTCAGCATGAGGACGGCCAAAGAGAGATTTTTCTCCGGCGAGGATTCACGGGAACGAGAAACAAAATAAACAGTGGCGATGATAAAAAATGTGCTGGGAATGGTATAAAGAACGTAGGCTTCAAAGAGAAAGAGAGAGGGGTGGAGGGCGAGAAGGAATCCGATTATGAAAGCCAGGGCATTATTTCTAATCGTTCGCTGCACTAAGGCATAGATCATGCCCGAGCTAAGGGAACCCAAGAGAATATAAAAGTACTGTATCGCCTGTAACTGATATTTGCCGAATAGAATCAGAGCTATTCCGCCATAAACATTGAGCAAAGGAGGCTGGGAATGAAGATTCCAGATGCTCTCGAAGAATCCGGATTTCAATAAAGCGCTCGGAATGGTCTGCCAGAAATAATCCCATGGCCGGTCCGGATCGGCCTCGATATCGATTCCCAGGCCGTGCTTGAGAAGGAGAGCAACGCCCAGATGAAGACAGACGATGGTCCAGAACCGGATTCGAAAAGACGATGGACGTGTTTGACACTCCATTGCGGCGAATGATAAGCCGGGGCGTTATTGGATGTCAAATGGAGCGCCGGCCCCCCGGACCAGCCGAGAATTGACATCGCCGTCGTCGTCCGGGTGATCGAAAACAGCGCCAGCCTGTCTTCGGCTTTACTTCGGTTTGGGCGGCATCCCCACCTTCCCGATGACGAGCGAGATCAGGAAGAGGATCCCGGCCATGACCGCGGCGATGGGCAGGCTTCCCTGAACCGTCCGGCCGACGCTCATGTTGCCGATGAACTTGGGGATGAAGGTTCCTCCCAGCAGGCCGACCGCGAAGATGATGCCGAAGATGCTGCCGTAGAGCCTGGGCTCGAACTTGGCGAAGGTGACGCCGACGATCGTCGGGAAGATCGGCGCGAAGGCCAGACCGGTGAGCAGCACGGCGACGACCGCCAGGGCGGCGCTCTTCGTGACGATCATGACGATGATGGCCAGGAGCGAGATGAACGACGTCACGGTGATGACTCTCGCGCCCATGACCGTCAGGTTTTTCATCGTCGAGGCCAGGAACCGGCCGAGCATCATGGCCACGCCGAAGAGGCTGAGCACAAGCCCCGCCCGGGTCGCGGCTCCGGCCGCATCGCCGCCGCCGAAGAGCTCGGTCATGAACGGCTTCACCCAAGTCCCCATGGTCGTCTCGAGCGCGATGTAGCAGAACAGGGCGAGGGCGGCGACGAGCACCGCGGCCTTGCCCAGGAGCCTGACCGCCATGGCGAATTGATAGCCCGTCGGGGCCTGGGGAAACTTGGTGGCCAGGGCAAAGAGCAGGAAGACGGCGACAAGAACTCCGATGATGGCCACGGAGACGCTGTAGCTCAGGGCGAGCGTCTTGAGAAAAAACACAAAGAGAAGCGGCGTGAGCACGTATCCAAGCCCGAAAAAGGCGTTGCCGAAGTTCGAGGCCCGGGCCGGATCCTTGCCCTCGAAGAGCACGACGGGAATCAGGGTGTTGCCGACCGTGTTGAGGCTCATGGCGCCGACCCCGAGCAGGATGCAGGCGAGCATGGTGAGCGAGTAGCTCCGGGCAAAAGCGAGCAGAAACATGCTGCCGCTCGTGACCACGAACCCGAGGATGGCGATCGGCTTGTAGCCCAGCTTGTCGACGAGGGGCCCGATGACGAGCTGGACGATGCAGCTCGTCAGGAACAGGGCCATGACCAGGGACCCGAATCGGCCCTCGTTGATGCCCAGGGCGCTCATCAGCTCGACGGAGATCGACCCGAGGATGATAAAGCAGATGGCCAGCGAGAAGACCGCCATGAGCGCGACAACCGCCGTCATTTTTTTCATTGGTCCTCCTCCCTCCTTGATAAAATTAAGGAACGACCATTGCTTATGCGTCGGCATAAACCCGACGGATTTGCCGAGGGCCGCCGGCGCATTTCAGCCTTTCTTAGAAAAAGCGACGGATCCGCGTTCTCTCCCTGAGAAGGATGCGTCCTTTCGAAACGGCGAGAATGCGGGGCGGCCGAGGCCGTCGGCCCGAGTCCGGAAAAGAGCGAAGGTTGCTGTGTTCCTGATGTCCGCTCGCCGCGACAAGATGCGATCACCGCACACCCTCTCAGGGGACCGAAAACAAAGGGCGGAGAAAACATATCACTCACCGCGAACCCTTGTCAACGTCCGCGGCGCGGCCGAAAACGGAACGGGCCGATCAGTGGGTGCGGATGATCTCTTTGACCCGCATCAGCTGAACCTGGTAGGAGCGCTCCATCTCCTCAAGGCGGCTCGAGATCGCGGCGATCGTTTCCCTGATGCTCGGAATCAGGATGTATTCGAGGGCGTTGACCCGGCGCCTGGTCAGTTCGAGTTCGTCGGAAAGGAGCTCGGCGGCTTTCCACAGCCTGGCCATTTCCAAAAGGTCCTTCATGACCTCGCGGATCTTCTTGACCCCGACATCGAGCTCGGCTTCCGTACGAATCAGATCATAATCCGAGACTTCCATCTCCTTGATTTCAAGGCGAGGGACGGCTAAGTTGAGAAGGCGTTCTTTCTCCGCTTTCACAATCAGCCGCCCCGGGGGCAGAAGCCGCTCCAGCTCGGCCGATGAATTCCCCGTCCTGGCCAGCCCGAAAGAGAGGAAGGCCTGGTTGAGTTTTTCACTGACCCGAGACTGAAGTTCAGCCAGCCGCCGAATATTTTCCAGGAACTGGCGCATCAACTCCTCGAGCTTGTCTTTGAGGAGTTTGTGTCCCCTCTCCGCCAGGCCGAGGCGGCGGCGGAGTCGGAGCAACTCCATTCGGTTGGGGTTGACGTGAAGTTTCATCGCCTAATAATATTTTTTCAGATATTCGGGCCGAATGCGCTTAAGCTCCGCCCGAGGAATCAGGCGCAGCAGCTTCCAGCCGAGCTCCAGAGTCTCGATCACGCTGCGGCTGGTGAACTCCCCCTGACGGACATACTCGTTTTCATAGGCGTCGGCAAAGGCGAGATAAATCTTATCAAGATCGCTGAGCGCCGCTTCGCCCAAGATCAGAGCCAGCTCGCGCGCTTCCTTGCCGCGCGCGTAACAGGCGAAAATCTGATTGAGGACATCGGCGTGATCCTCGCGCGTCTTTCCCGCACCTATGCCCTTGTCCTTCAGCCGCGAAAGACTGGGGAGAACGTCGATCGGCGGGTAGATGCCCTTGCGGTGGATCTCGCGGCTCAGCATGACCTGGCCTTCCGTAATATAGCCGGTCAGGTCGGCGATCGGATGGGTCTTGTCGTCTTCCGGCATGGTCAGGATGGGGATGAGAGTGATCGAGCCCGGCTTTCCTTTGATCCTCCCCGCTCGCTCATACATCGAGGCCAGGTCGGTATAGAGATACCCCGGATAACCGCGCCGGCCCGGAATCTCCTTCCGCGCCGCCGAGATCTCGCGCAAGGCCTCGGCATAAAAGGTCATATCGACCAGGATGACCAGAACATGCATTCCGAGATCGAAGGCCAGATATTCGGCGCAAGTCAGGGCCAGCCGCGGGGTCGCGATCCGCTCGATCGGCGGCTCGTTGGCCAGGTTCAAAAACAGGACGGCCCTTTCCAGCGAACCCGTGTTGCGAAAGTCCTCGATGAAAAAATTCGCTTCCTCGAAGGTGATGCCCATCGCGCCGAAGACGACCGCAAACTTCTCCTCTTTTCCCAGGACTTTCGCCTGCCTGGCGATCTGGGCCGCGATCCGGGCGTGCGGCAGGCCGCTTCCGGAAAACAAGGGCAGCTTCTGACCTCGAACCAAAGGATTCATGCCGTCGATCGACGAGATCCCCGTCTCGATGAACTCGGACGGATAATCGCGGGCGTAAGGATTGATCGGGCTGCCGTTGATATCGCGCTGAAGGCGAGCGATGATCTGCGGCCCTCCGTCTTTTGGCCGGCCGGAGCCGTCGAAGACGCGGCCGATGATCTCCTCCGACACGCCGAGTCTCTGGGAGCGGCCGAGGAAGCGAACCCGGGAGCGGTCGATGTTCAGTCCGGCTGTCCCCTCGAACACTTGAACGACCGCCCGTTCGGTCGACACGTCGAGGACGGTTCCGCGCCGGATAAACCCCTGAGCGCTCTCGATCTCCACCAGCTCGCCGTATTTGACATCGGCGATTTTTTCGACGACGACGAGCGGGCCGACAATATTGGAAACGGTCAAGTATTCTTTATGCATTCCGGCCTCTCATTCCTTCTTTTCCTCGAGTGCCTTGAAGGCACGGTCAATTTCCAGATAGGTCTCGAGCCGGCCCGGGTCGTCCTCCGGCAGATATTTCATCTGGGCAATCGCCTCGCGGACCGGGAGAGAAACGATTTCATCCAGGCTCCGGCCGTCTTCCAGGGCTTTCAGGCCCCGATGGTAAAAGTGGAGGATGGACCGGAGCATGAGATATTGCTTTCTCATCGAGGTGTAGGTGTCCTGAGGATGAAAGGCGTTTTGATGGAGGAAATCTTCCCGGATGGAGCGCGCCGACTCGAGAATCAATCGTTCTTTCGAAGACAACGATTCGACACCGACCAGTCGGGCGATTTCCTGAAGCTCGGCTTCCTGCTCGAGAAGAAGCATCGCCTCCTGCCGCAGGGCGGCAAATTCCTCCGCCACTTTCGTATTCAGATAGCCCTTGAGGTTTTCGCTGTAGAGCGAGTAGCTGAGGAGCCAGTTGATGGCGGGAAAATGACGCATGTTGGCCAGCCGGTCGTCAAGCGCCCAAAACACTTTAACGACTTTCAGGGTGGCCTGGACGACGGGATCGGAAAGGTCGCCTCCGGGGGGAGAGACGGCGCCGATAACGCTCAGCGCGCCCTGCCTCTCGTCCGAACTCAGGCAGACGACTTTGCCGGCTCGCTCATAGAACTCGGCGATGCGGCTGGCGAGATAGGCCGGATAGCCCTCCTCTCCCGGCATTTCCTCCATCCGCCCGGAGATCTCACGCAGCGCCTCGGCCCAGCGGCTCGAGGAATCGGCCATCAGGGCGACCGAATAGCCCATATCGCGAAAGTACTCGGCGATCGTCATTCCCGTATAGATCGACGCCTCCCGGGCCGCCACCGGCATGTTCGAGGTATTGGCGATGATGACCGTGCGCTCGAGCAGAGGACGACCCGTGCGCGGGTCCTTGAGCTCGGGAAAACTCAGCAGCAGATCGGCGACTTCGTTGCCGCGCTCGCCGCAAGCGACAAAGACGATGATCTGGGCGTCGGACCATTTGGCGAGCTGATGCTGGACGACCGTCTTGCCGCTGCCGAACGGTCCGGGGACGCAGGCCGTGCCGCCCTTAGCCAGAGGGAAGAGCGTATCCAGGACGCGCTGACCGGTGGTCAGCGGCTCGTCGGGCATGAGACGCCTTTTGACCTGGCGCTGTCTCCGGATGGGCCAGGTCTGAAACAACCTCACCTCTTGAAGGCCGTCGGCCGTCTTGATCCGGCTCAGGGGTTCCTCGACCGCGAACGCACCAGCCTTGAGCTCGGCGATTTCGCCCCTCATATGAGGAGGCACCATGATCAGATGCCGGACGAGCGGCGTCTCCTCGACCTCGCCCAGAACATCGCCGGGCCCGACGATTTCGCCGATCCTGCGGGCCGGTCGGAATTCCCATTTTTTCTGCCGGTCAAGCGCCGGCATTTCCACTCCCCGGCTGACGAAATCCCCCTGTCTCGCCCGGATGATATCGAGAGGCCTCTGGATGCCGTCGTAGATCGAGCCGATGAGCCCGGGGCCGAGCTCGACGCTCAGCGGCTTTCCCGTGAGCTTGACCGGCTCTCCAGGGCCGATGCCCGTCGTATCCTCATAGACCTGAATGAAGGCCTGGTCCTCGCGCAGTTCGATGATCTCGCCGAACAAGCCCAGGCTCCCGATCTTGACCATATCGTACATCTTGGCCCCCAGGCAGCCGGACGCCACAACCAGGGGACCTGCAACCCGAATAATCTTCGCTTCGCTCATGCTATCCCTTTCTCTTAATGATGGAATCCGATCCGGTGGCCTTCACCGCCATGGCGCGGACCCGTTTTTCGAGCTCGTCGGTCAGCGACCGGTAATCCGAAAAGCCGACGATTACGGGACAAAGTCTTCGGCCGGCTTCCGCTTCCTCTTCTTTGAACACAGCGAGCCAGCGCTGATCGACCAAGCAGAGAGCAAAATCTCCCCTGAGAACTTGGGCGGCCGTCTTTTTCGCCTCTTCAACATCGGCGGGAGAAAATGTGCTCACGCCCAGAACGCGGAAACCGAAGACGCAATCGGCATCGCCGACCACCGCGATCCGGCTGAACTCAGACATAGGTTTCACTGACTCTTTCTTTGAGTCGATCCGCCGGCAAGAGGAGAAACTTGCCCACTCCGATGAGGCGGATCAGGCGGTGCTCTTTTCGCTTGGCTTCAGCGTAAGCGAATACCGGCTCTGGTCCGAAAGTGAATCGACGGGCCCCACGGAGGTAAGCCATCAGGAAGTTCTCCATTTCCTTCTCCAGAACGACGAACGTCTCCCTTTCCTCGAGCGCGTCCGCGCCGTGCGTCAGGATATCGAAGTAGGCGGAGGCCCGCAATCCCTGGCCGATCTCGCCGAGCGGCAGGGAAAAAATGCCGACCAGCGTCTCGGGTTCTATCCGCCCGCCCGGAAGGAGACGGGCTTTGAGGAAATCGGAAGAGCGGCCTGAATATTTCGCCCGGACAAGGAGTTTGATATTCCCCAGGTCGATCCGGTGCCGGAGATAATCCACCAGAAACGGGTAGCCGCTTCTCCTGGCGGCGTGGAGAGCAACCTCCGGCTCGTCGCGCCGGAGGAAGGCGTTGAGAACATCCGTTTCCGGAATCAAATCGGCCATCTCTTGATCCAAGGTACGACTCTCGGCCTCCAGGACGGCGTCCAGCTCAGCCGGGTTTCCCGCTTTGATTAAATCCTCAGGGTAGCGGCCGGCTTCATAGACGACCTTCAAGGCCGACGCGAAATCCGCCGTCTCCAGGGCCTCTAAAAATATCGCCTTTTGAATGAGAGACCTTTCCATCACCCGGATACGGCCGACGGCATAGGCATAATCGAGACGCGAAAACTTTTTCATATTTTTAGGAGATCGAGGATATCGCATTCGAGCCGCGCCCTGAGCTCTTCCCGGAATTGGGTTCGATCGAGGACTTGCTCCTGCTCTCCATCTTTAGCGACGACTTTTTTTCTGAGCGAAAGACGGCGGAGCGATTCGCTGTCCAGGGCTTGGGTCAACACCTCCTCCAGAAGCGTCCTTTTTTGCTCGAGGACACGGAGTTTTTTTTCGAGCTTGGCCTGGCTCAGGATCCGGCTCGCCTGAAGACGGGCTTCTCTCTCCGCTTCAGCCAGGATGGCCGCGGCCTTTTCTTCGGCTTCTTTCTTCGCGGCTCCTCTGATCCCGTCCGCTTTTTCCCGGCTCTCGAGGACGATGCGCTCGGCTTCCGCCCGGGCCTCAGCGAGGATCCTGTCGACGATCTTCTCTAAACTCATGACCTAAAGCTTTACCCCGTTGAGCAGGAGGACGGTAATCAGAAGGCCGAGAACGGCGTAGGTTTCGACCAAAGCGCCCATGACCAGCGGCTTGGCCAGATCCTTGGGCTGCTTGGCGACCATGTAAATCCCCGCCGCGCAGACCTTTCCCTGGTGGATCGCCGAAATCAGCCCGGCGAGCGTCACAGGGAGACAGGAAATCAGGATCTGCCATCCCTGATGGATCGTAGGCTTGGCGATCGCGCCCGAGATCAGGCCGAGTTTGAGCATGACCAGAAAGGCGCTCAGGAATCCGTAGATGCCCTGGGTTCCGGGAAGGGCGGTGAGCAGCAGCAGGCTGCCGAACTTTTCCGGATCTTCACTCATCACGCCGCTCGCCGCCTGGCCGGCCAAGCCGATCCCGATAGCCGACCCAATACCGGCGAAAACGAAGGCCGCCGCGGCGCCAACGATGGCCAGAGTCAAACCTAAATCCATGGTCCTTTCCTCCTAAACCTCACTTGGAGATGAATCCCTCAAATAAAATCCGCATATTTGCCTTCCATCCTCAGGGGACGAAACGGCTTGCCTCCCGCCTGGAAAAATTTGGTGAAAAACTCGACAAACTGCAGACGCATCGAATGTACAAATCCGCCGAGGAAACTGATGCCCAGGTTGAAGAGATGACCGCCGATAAACACCAGCCCGGCGGCGAGCCAGCCGACCCAGGGAATTCCCAAGGCCGTTTTGGCCAGCGTGTTGACCACCATGGCGATGACGCCGGTGGACAGGCCGAGGGCCAGGAGCCGGGAATAGGAAAGGGTATCCCCGAGATATCCCGAGATGCCGTAAAGACCATAGAGACCGCCGAAGAAGCGGGCGATGGGATTCTTGCTCGGGGCATGAAAACAAACGACTCCGCAGGCTCCGAGGAGAGCCAGGATCCCGGCGATCCCGCTCTTGGTCAACAAATAGAAGACGAGGGAAGGAAGCAACAGCAACCAGCCGGCTTTGACGACCGCCAGGCTGAGATTTTTTTTCTTCAGGCAGTCGATAAACTTGATCAGCGTTCCGATCCAGACCTGGAGGAAGCCCAAAGCGAGCGACAGCGCCAGGAACTTGAGCGGGTCCCGAAGCGGGTCGATGAGAAGCAGCCGCCGGATGGGAAAGCCGAACCAGCCTCCGACCAGAGTCCCCAGCACGATGTTCGATAGACCGAGATAGAAGAGAAGCTTGATGAACATCCGGGCGTTGCCCTTTGGCCGGCCAAACTTGAGATAGAGGAGCGCGAGAGCGGCGACGAGGGCGCCATAGCCGGCCTCGCTGACGCAGAGGCCGACAAAAATAAAAAAGAAGGGCGCCAAAGGAATGGTCGGGTCGATGACTCCGCGGCCGGGGAGCCCGTAGAGGTTCGTGATGACCTCGAAAGGCCGGAGCGGCTCCGGATTCTCGAGCACGACAGGAGGATCCTCCTCCGGAAGAGGCGGCCGGACGTAAAGCTCGCTGTCGCCGGCGTACGGCTCAAGAACCCGGCGCAGGCGCGGCACATCCGCCGAGCGGACCCAGCCTTCGAGATAAGCGACCCTTTCCGTCTGTCCGATAAGGCGGGAGGAGGCAAGCCGTTCACGTTCGTTCTGCAACAGATCATAAACCTGGCTGAGTTTCTCCTTGTGGCCGATGAGCTGATCGGCCTCTTTGTCGAGATCGCTAATTTTTTTCCCGATCTCCTCGATCTCCCGCCGATCCTTTTCGATAATCTCATTCACCCGATCTCCGGAAGAGGCTTTGGCCAAGATCGGTTCGGTCAAATAAATCGGGCTGAAGTCGAGCTCTTTGAGCCGCCCTTCAAAGGTTTCCTTTTCCTCTTTTAAATAGATGACAAGGACAAAGACCGTCCTTCTTTCCTCGGCCACGACCTGAGCCCAGGCTGCGCTCTGATCAACGAAGGCCGTGAACTCGTCTTTTCGGCCGAGCGGCAATGAACCGAGAGTGATCTCTGTCTCATCGGAAGCCCGGAGATGAGACAGCGGCAGGTCGAGACCGCTGAGAGGCAGAAGGAAAGAAACTTCTTTTTCCAAAAAACGCGCCTGAGCGGCCAGCTCGTTGCGCCGGGCTTCCATTCTCTCGATTTCCTCCAGGACCTGAAGGTAGGGAAAACGGAGAAGTTCCTCCCTTTCTTTCGCCGCCAACACCGGCTTTTGTGCCGTCAGCTTGTCGAGGAGATTTTTTTCTTCCCTCAGGGAAAGAATTTCCAGCCCATCTTTCAAGCGGTGGAGGAGATGATCAAGGGCGCTCAACTCGGCCGGGAATGAGCTCAACCCGAGATCTTCTTTCCGGACCTCATCGAGCTGGACAATGCCGGCCTCCTGAAGGGCCGCCAGGAGAGTCATTTTGAGAGATGCGTGGACCAGGATTTCGACTCTCTCGACCGAAGCCAGCCCCATTTTCTAATCCCTCCTCCCGGCCAGAATATCTTGAATTTTCGCCGCGACCTCTGCGGCCGCTTCGGTCATCGATGCCTTCCCTTTTTTCTGAATCTCGACAACCTCTGCCTCGGCCTCTGCCCGAATGAGCCGGGCCTCTTTCTCAGCCGCCTCGACAGCGGAGCGGACGATCGACTCCGCCTCTTTTTTTGCCCTGTCTATGATCTCCTGCTTGATTTTTTCCGCTTCCTCCAGGGCCTGCCGGATGACTTCGGCCGAGGTCTTTTCCTGGGCTTCGCGGATGATCGCTCGCGCCTGATCTTCTGCCTCTTTGACCCTCGAGATGGCCTCGAGCGCAGGGCTTTTGATCTGATCGCCGTTCATGATAAGGTCCTCGCTTGACGAAGATTTCCCTTACACCTTGATTCCCTCAAACCCCACGATCCGGCTCGAGCCGACGAGTGGACATTATAACCAAAGCGAGAGGTTTTTTAAAGCCGGAATCGGCTTTTCCAAGTCGCCGGAACTCCTTCAGGGCAGGAAATCGAGGTAGAGATAATAGGCCCGGAAGCCCGGTCTTCTCCGCCCGACCTCATCCTCAAGCCTCCGGAGCAAGGACCCGCGCTCCCCTGGAGGGATCTTGAAGATAAGGAACGCGCCCGAATGGAAAAGGTCACGAAGAAGGCGGATTTCCAGACCCTGCTCAATATGCAACACCAACCCGGCGCCGGCGGCGGATGCGTATCGAGCCACCTCAGCCAAAAGGGCGGCGTCCTCCTCCGGAATTAAGGACTTGCTCGACAGATGAATCCAGCCGCCGCTTCGAGCCGGCTCAAGAAGTTCGCTCGAGAGCGAGCCGCAATGATAATAGACAAAACAGGCTCCGGATCGAACGCAGGCGTGGGCCAGCTCGGCAAGCTGCTTAAAATCCCGCTTGACTTCCCGGTTGGTCAGGTGAAGGTCGATGCCGCTCCGGCCGATATCCAGCAGAAAGCTGAGGGAAGGCGCGCCGCCCTCCGCATTCTCTTCGATCGCTCCCCGCTGGAAAAACACGGCCGCGCTTTTCCCTCTTCGGCAGGCCATGGCCAGCAGGTTGAGCTCGAGCCTGTCCGTCCGGGCTTCGTCCGAGGTGTAGATGTCGGCTCCGGCCTCGGCCAGCCATTCGAGCTCGGAGAGGCCGAATCTGCCGCTGTCGATCAGGCGGAATCGTCCGCCGCGGCGGCGGCAGATTCTCGACGCGTCGAGCAGAGCGGGAAATTCCTGCTGGTCGTCCCGAACGGTCACCTCGGCACCGTTTTCAGCCCGGGAAAGGAGCTCGAAGACTTTTCCATGGGAAGGCTCTTCTTTTTCGCTTACCATCTGTACTCGAAGTGTGGCCTCACGTCGGCGTTTTTCACCGCGGGCTATAGTATGGCAAAAACTGAAAATGGAGTAAAGCGCCGGGGATCAGGGTTTACTTCACGATCTCCATCCAGCCCATCGAGCTGGGGACATGGAAATCCGGTTCTGCGGTCTTCGGATCCACCCAGCTGAGCCAGTCTTCGATCGGCGGAGGTCCTTCCGGCCGCAGACCCATGGTATGGATGCTCGCCTGCGGCTCGACTTTCCGTCCGCTCCGGTCGTGACTGAACTCGGCGCGGTACAGGCCGCACCGGATCTTCGCTCCCGGTCGTAAGGCCGGGAATCCCAGTTTGGCAAAAGTCTCCACCGGAATCCTGATTTCCACTTCATAACCTTGCGGCAGCGCCGACGACCGAGCTTCCACCCCCTCGAAGCTCCAGCCCGCCTCCAGCTTCCGGGGAAACGATCCCCGGTAATCGAAAATCCGGCCCTTCGAATCCACCTCCAGGCAAAAGTAGTCTCTCATCTGCTCGTCCCGGCCAAAATACACCTCGACCCGGTCCTCGAAGACCGCCTCTTCTTCGTTCCGGAGCCGTTCAAGAACCACGATATCTTCGTCATGCACCCTGAAAGTGAGATGGAGCGACGTTTCGTCACAGAGCGCCCTGAACTCGGTCTCCGGAGCCGGCGCGTTCTTCCACGGAAACTTAAACCCTTTCTCTACCGCTGCGTTGGCCCAGGCCGGTTCGTCCGCCCGGCCGTCCAAGGCCACACTCGCCTTGGGAAGCCAAAGGACGCGGTAAGTTTGATCGCTTCCCCTGGCCAGGTTTCCGACCTCCGCAACCTGGGCGTTCGAGCTCGGGTTGAGGCGGGCTCCTGAATCCGCCCAGGCCAACGAACCGCCGGCCAGAGAAACCGCCGCCCACACCAACAACCAAGTCCATGAAGATCGAAACATTCGGCTTCCTTTCTTTAAACGCTCTCGATCAAACGACTTGCCAGGTCTTACAAAACGATGATATTCCCTGCCTGAGACGAGTGTCAAGAATCCGGCGGACACGCGGGCGCCTTCGCTTCCGATTCTCCAGCCTTGAAAAAGAGCGTCTTCTCCTCTAAGATCAGAGTCGGGGAAGGCTCGATGAAGAAAGCCGTTGTTCTTTTTTCCGGCGGGATCGACTCGACCACCGCTCTCTATTGGGCGAGGAATAAGTATGACCGAGTCAGCGCGCTGAGTTTCGACTACGGCCAGCGCCATAGGATCGAGCTCGATTTCGCCAAACGGATCGCCCGGCGATTGCGCGTTCCTCATGCTGTTCTCAAAATCGATCTCCGCCGGATCGGCGGCTCGGCCCTGACTTCAAGCAGGATCCCCCTTCCTCGCTTGTCCTCTTCCGAGGAGATCCGCCCGGGAATTCCGCCGACTTATGTCCCCTTCCGGAACGGCATCTTCCTCGCTCTCGCCGCCGCCTGGGCCGAGGCAAATTCCGTCCCGAACATCATCTGCGGCTTCAATACGATCGATTCGCCGAATTACCCAGACACGCGCCTTCGCTTTGTCAGAGCCATGGAGAAGGCGGTCAGCTCGGGGACGGCCTCCGAGACGTCGGGGAAAAAAATCCGGATCATCGCTCCGTTTATCGGGTTGAAAAAATCGGCCATCATCCGGAAAGGGCTCTCCCTGGGAGCCGATTATTCCTACTCCATTTCTTGCTACCGGGGCAAGGAAATTCCCTGCCGGACGTGCTCCTCCTGTCTTCTCCGCGAAAGAGCCTGGAAAGAGGCGGGAGTGGAGGACCATCTCTTCCGAAGATTGCGCAAGGAGGGAAAGATATGAGCTGGAAACTCCGGGTCCGGGATAAATTCCAAGCCGCCCATTTCTTAAAAGAATATAAAGGAAAATGCGAGAAAATCCACGGTCACACCTTTGAGGTCGAAGTCGTCATCGAAGTCGCCTCCATCGACCCGTCGGGAATCGGGGTGGATTTCAGCCTGATCAAAGCCCGGCTGGCCGAGGTTCTCCCTGATCACACCCTTCTCAACGAGACGTTTTCATTCAATCCTTCGGCCGAGAACCTGGCCCGCCATTTCTACGATGAACTCAAAAAACACTTTCCGGTCCGAGAAGTGACCGTCTGGGAATCCGAAGATGCCTCCGCCACCTACTCTGAAGATTAATGAGATTTTTCCCTCGATCCAGGGCGAAGGTCTTCGTCAGGGAGAGGCGACGATTTTTGTCCGCCTCGCCGGCTGCGACCGGAGGTGCTCTTTCTGCGATACGAAATACGCCTGGGAAGGCGGCCGGGAATCAACGGTCAACGAGATTGTCGCCGCCGTCAAAAAGATCAGGCGCCGCTTCCCCGCCCGCTGGGTCTGCCTGACCGGCGGCGAGCCCTTCAGGCAGGACTTGCGGCTGCTGGCGCGCCTGTTGCGCGAGGAGAAATTCCTGATCCAGGTGGAGACGAACGGCAGGCGCTATTATCCCCTGGCGGCCGACTGGTTCTCCGTATCGCCGAAGCCGAAGGATTATTATGTCCGGCCGGAATTCGGAAGGCGAGCCTCCGAGATCAAGCTCGTCGCGACCTCCGACTTGGATTTCCGCGTTCTGCGCAAAATTCGCGCCGCCTTCCCGGCCCGTATCCCTATTGTCCTTCAGCCGGAGTCGAACCTCCGCCGGAGCCAGAAGCGCGCTCTGCGGCTTTTGCGGGAGGCGCTTTCCGCCGGTCTGGACAACGTCCGCGTCTCGGTCCAGCTCCACAGAATCCTCCGCCTCCGTTGAGTTTTCTTTTTTTGGATCCAGGACAAGCCTGAAACTCAAGATTTCGACCGCCGATTCAGCGGGAAAGAAATTCGAGGGCGACCGCGCTGAGAAGGACGACGGCCTGGGGAAGCGCCGTCTCGTCGATGTCAAAGGCCGGATGGTGGTGCGGGTGGGGCTGCCCGTCGCCCGCTCCGAAAAAGAAAAATGCTCCCGGCACCCTCTGGAGGTAATAGGCGAAATCCTCGCCCCCCATGATCGGGTCGAAGGGCCGGATCTTCTCCTCTCCCAGAACCCGCCGGGCCACGTCGAGGACAAGGTCGGTCATCTCCGGATGATTGACCAGCGCCGGATACCCTTTCTCGTAACAAACCTCGGCGGTTGCGCCGAACGCCCTACAGGTTCCCTCGGCAAGCTCTCGTAAACGCTTCTCCACGACTTCCTGGACTTCCGGATGGAAGCTCCGGACCGTCCCGATCAGCCGGACTTCTCCCGGGATGATGTTGAACGTCGTCCCGCCGCTGATCAGACCGAAAGAAACGACCCCCGGCTTGAGGGGATCGACGTTCCGGCCGACGATGCTCTGCGCCCCGGTCACAAGATGAGCCGCAGCCAGGATCGGATCGACCGCCGTTTGCGGCATGGAACCGTGGCCGCCTTTTCCCCTGACCGTGATGGCGAACGAATCCGAGTTGGCCATCATCGGCCCTTTGACGATGCCCAGGCACCCGGTCGGCAAAGGTTGCCAGAGATGGAGCCCGAACACGGCGTCCACTCCGCCCAGAGCTCCCGCTTCGATCATAAGCTTTGCTCCTCCGGGAGGTTTTTCCTCGGCCGGCTGAAAAATGAAAACGACCCGCCCTCTGAAGTCCTCTTTCATTCGGCAGAGGATCTCCGCCGTCCCCATCAGAATGGCCATATGACCGTCATGGCCGCAGGCATGCGCCGCGCCGGGATTCTGGGAACGATACTCTTTTTCCCCTTCTTCGGGGATGGGCAGCGCGTCCATGTCCGCCCGCAGCGCGACGGTCCGGCCTCCCGGCCGGCCCTCGAGCGGGGCGATCAACCCCGTGCCCGCCGCCGCCCGGACCGGAAGCCCGAGCCCCTCGAGAAAATTCCGCAGGACCTCGGAAGTCCGCCGCTCCTCGAAATTGACTTCCGGATGGCGGTGGAAATCCCGCCGCCAGGCGATGAGTTTCCTCTCCCTGGCCCTGGCTTCACGCCACAGGTCATCCTTCATCGTCCGCCTCCCCGAGCCGAGGCCCCGGCGGTAACGCGACCGGACGTCCGGCCGGCCCAACCAGAAGACCCCTAAATTGAGTATTCTTATAGATTATATAGGAAATTCGGCCCCGTGTTCAATTTCGCTCGATCGCCCGGGCACTCTTGCACCATCCAAACAGGAAACGGGAGCTGATGCCTCTTCGCAATTCTATTTTCGCAATTTTACACAAAAACATTGGCTTTGCAGTTTCCCGGCCGTCCTCCTTTTCGGGCCGTTTTCCCCCGGCTCCTCGCGGCCAGAGAAACGAGGATCGCGACGAGCGCATTCACCGCCAGGGCGACAAAGCCCGCGTTCAGCCCCAGAAAAGGATCGTGCCCGCTGAAGACGAGAACTGCGGCGAGGACGACGCCGGCGGTAAGCCCGGCAACAACTCCCCCGCGGCTCGTTCTCTTCCAGAAAAGGCCGAGGACGACGCCCGGGAAGAACTGACTCACTCCGTCATAGCCGATGAGGAGGAGATTGACCAGGGCATTGGGAAAACGCAGAGCAAAAAGGAGAGCCGCCGCCATGATGAAGAGGACGGCGAGGCGCGAAAGCCGGAGGATTTTTTCCTCGCTCGCCGCCGGCGCAAAGGCCGCTCGATAGACATTTTTGGTCAGCAGAGTCGAGGCAAAAAGAACGAGGACCGCCGCCGGCACCATGGCGGTGACCGCTCCCGCCGACCCGACAAACCCCATGAACCAGCGCGGATAGGTTCGCCGGACAATCTCCAAAAAGGCCATGTCGCCGTTTTTCAGCCCGGGAAGTACGAGGAGAGCGGTGAACCCGACCATGAAGACAAGCAGGATCGGGATCTGATAAAAAGGCATGATCATCGCATTCCGCCGGATCGTCCGGGCGCTCTTGGCCGAGAACGCCGAGCCGAAGACATGGGGCCACATGTAAAACCCCAGGCCGGTCAGCAAAGCGGTCGACATCACCCAGACCGTGTCCATGTTGGTCGTCGCGCCGGGAAAGGTCAGATGTCCGGGAAACCTCTCAGCCAGAGTCCGGAACATCCGGCCGAAACCGCCGAAGTAGATGCGCGGGACTCCGAACCCGACCACGCCGACGGCAGCGATCATCAAGACATCTTTAACGACCGCGACCCACGCCGCTCCCCGAAGACCGCTCGTGTAGACGAAGGCGCAGGTCAAAAGAAACGATCCGACGATGGCCGGACCCGACCGAATGGCTCCGTCTGAGGCGACTTCGACGATCAGCCCGAGACCCTGAAGCTGAAGCTGGAGATAAGGGATGATGGAAATGACGCCGATGAGAGCGACGAACACGCCGAGGCTGCGGCTTCCATATCTGGCCACAAAGAAATCCGGCTGGGTGTGGAGGCCAAAGCGCCGGCCGGCCTTCCAGATCTCCGGCAGGACAAAAAATGATACCGCGTAGGCCAGAGTCCCGTAGATCATGATGTAGAACGTCGGCGCGCCTCGAGAGTAGGCCCAACCGCTTGCTCCGAGAAAGGTGAAGGTCGTGTAGATTTCGCCGGCCATCAGGAGCCAGATGAGCAGAATTCCGAAACGGCGTCCTCCCACCGTCCAGTTTTCGAGGCTCATCTCGAGCCGTCGGCCGGCATAGAGGCCGATCGCCGCGGAGAGGAAAACCGCGGTCAGAATGATGATCAGGGCGGTGTTCACTATTCCTTCTCCTCTTGGGAATCGCCGGGTTTTCTGAGCGCCCGGTCAGCCCCAAAAAGAGCGAGCGGCGTCATGAGGACCCAGAAGAGGATCCAGAAAAGAAGGAACGGAAGGCCCAGGATCATCGGCCGCAACCGGTTGACAAAAGGCAGGCAAAAGACAAGCGTCAGAAAAGGAATCGAACCGAAAAGGAGAGCCCGCGCTGTCCCCTTGCTCATCGATGGCCTCCTTTATCGTGAGCGCTTATTATAGCAAAGACGCCGACCGCTATCCCCCCTTATTCCTCAAAAAGGGGTGCGGGGGTTTAATTCAATAAAAAGCTCTTTCTCCGCCGTCTCCGGAAATAAACGCCGGGGCTTGAGACCCCGCCCTGAGACCGAGGTGTCACACCCCCTCGGTTCCGCCGAGGAGCGGCTCCCGGCGGCCGTCTCAGGAGTGCGACCTCGCATCGTCTTTAGCCTTGCCGAACCAACGATCAGCGAACCGGGTGAGGCAGAATCCGAAAAAGATGACGGCCGCCCCCACGATGACGGCGAGACCCACGTTTTCCCCGAGGAGGAAATGAGCGAAGAAGACGGTCAGAACGGGCGTGAGATAGCTATAGACACCGGTCCGGGTGTTGCCGATCCGGCGGACGGACGAATACCAGATGAGATAGCTCAACGCGATGGCGAAAACCGCGGAAAGTACGAGGGCCGCCCAGCTTTGTTGCGATATGGGATCGGACCGAAGCCTGAGAATATCCCTGAGGGTGAAGGGAAGATAGAAGAGTGTCCCGATGGCCAGGCTGAGCGAGGTCAGCTTGAGCGGCGAATATCTGTTCAAAAGCGGTTTGGAGAAAACGGTATAAAGGGCCCAGCAGAAATTCCCGGCAAAGATCATCAGGTTTCCCTGCAGAGCCTGGCTGGAAAACGATATTCTCGGCGCATATCCGAAAAGGACAAGATAAAGTC
>CAZNVB010000103.1:0-16569 GCA_964576265.1 uncultured Eubacteriales bacterium
CTCGAGCCGCCGACGAGGGCAGTCCGGGACATTGTCGTCGCGGGCGACGGCAAGGTTTATGGACTGGCCGAGCCCGAACGCCTGTTCGTCTTCGACGCGGAGAAGGGCGTGTTCGTTCATGACGAGGCGCTGAGCGGCTACGGCCGCCTCACCGGAAGCCAGGCCCCGCGGACCATGGCGATCGGCCCCGACGGATCAATTTATGCGCTCTTTACCGAGGCCGTTGTGCGCATCGAACCGGGCACTTTTGCCCATCGCGCGCTCGCCCGGCCGGGCCGGCAGATCACCGCGGGCATCGTAATCCATAAGAACCGCCTCTATTTCGCCTGCGGTTCCCACCTCTGGAGCTACGATTTGGCGGGACGCCGCACCTGATCCGCGGAATTCGCAGGGGGTCCCCTTCATCCTTGAACTTCCGCTTTGAATAGCCAGAAAAATCTGCTATCATCGCGGAGGGTCTAATGATCGGAGCGATTATAGGCGATATCGTCGGTTCCGTCTACGAGTTTCACAATATCAAAAAGACGAACTTTCCTCTCTTCCGCTCGGACTCGACCTTCACCGACGATACCGTTCTCACGGTGGCCGTGGCGGATTGTCTTCTTCACGGCGGGAACTATGCTCAGAAATTCAAGGAATACTACCGGCTCTATCCCCACAGAGGTTACGGCAGTTCCTTCCGGAATTGGGCGGCTTCCGCGAGCGTCGAGCCTTACGGGAGCTTCGGCAACGGCTCCGCCATGAGGGTCAGTCCGGTCGGCTTTGCCTTCAGCAGCCTGGATGAGGTTCTCGCCGAGGCGAGGAAGAGCGCCGAGGTAACGCACAACACCGAAGAGGGAATCGCCGGTGCCCAGGCGGTGGCGGGCGCCATTTTCTTGGCCAGGATGGGGAAGGAGAAGCGGGAGATCAAGGACTTTGTCGAGCAGGCCTTTGGTTACGACCTCAGCGAGCCTCTCCGCCGGATCCGGCCCCGTTATGAATTTGACGAGACCTGCCGCGGTTCCGTCCCCCAGGCGATCACCGCTTTCCTCGAATCGCGGAGCCTGATCGACGCCGTCCGGAAAGCCGTTTCTCTCGGCGGAGACAGCGACACGATCGCCTGCGTCGCCGGTGGGATCGCCCACGCCTATTACGGTCACGTCCCCGCCAGGGTCGAGAAAGAAGCCATGGGCAGGCTCGACAGTCGGCTCCGGAGCGTGGTGCTCGAATTCAAGGCCAAATACTTGTCTTTATCGAAATAGGGGAGAATCAAGGGCGGAACGGCCAGCCGAGATGAACCGTACGGTCGAATTCCTCTCCCGCTTTTGCCGGGAGCACCGGCTGGATAAAAAATACCTCATTTGTCCTTCTTATAAAGTGGGCCGGCAGATCGGGGAATCTCTGGCCAAAGAAGGAGAAAACTGGGTCAACCTCCACTTTATGACCTTGTCCGCGTTGGCGCAGCAAATCGTCGGCGCGGAGCTTTCCCGGACCGGGATGAGGCTCCTTTCGAAACCGCGAGCTTTTTTCCTCGTCGAAAAGATATTCCGCCGGCTAAAGAACGAGGCGGAGCTCGATTATTTCGGCAAGATTGAGGCGACAACAGGGATCGTTCGGGCGCTCGAGAACTCGATTTTTGAATTGAGAATGGCCGGACTGAAGAGCCGGGATCTCGAGCCCTGGAATTTTATCGACGAGCGAAAAGGCCGGGAGGTAAAGCGGCTGCTCCGTGCCTATGAGGATGAACTCCACAGGGAGAAGCTCATCGACCTTCCCGGGCTTTATGAGCTTGCCCTGAAGCAAACGAGCGCCGGCCGCCAAAAACGTCGCGCCGGAATCTATGGCGGAGGCGAATGGTACATCGCCCTCCGTGACCGGCCTCTCGATCGTCTCGAACGCGAATTCCTCAGCCGGCTGGCCGGCGAAAACCTCATCCTCGTTCCCCAGGATCCCGTTTACGGCCTCATCCGGCCGCGGCGGATGTGGGATGGAGGGACGGATTCTCCGGCGCCGTCCGAAGTGCCGCCTGGATCTTCCGTCACGAACATCGAGCGTCTTCCCTGGCTTTTCGCCACCGCGAAAGCCCCGCCTCCCGTCCTGGACGGAAGCATCGATATTTTTTCCGCCATCGGCCCGACCAACGAGTGCCGCGAGATCCTCCGCCGCGTCACGGCCCGGAAGATCCCCTTCGACGACGTCGAGATCGTCCATCCGCCGAATTCGAGTTTTCCCTCGATCATGTATTCCCTGGCCGCAAAATCCGGCCTTGCGGTGACTTTTGCCGACGGCATCCCGATCGCTTTCACCGGACCGGGAAAAGTGTTCAGCGGGCTTATCCATTGGCTGGAAAGCGGTTATCTCGTCTCCGACCTCTGCGCCCTCCTCGAGGCGGGAGCGGTCAAGTTTCCCCCGGAAATAGGAGATGTCGCCCTTACGCCGTTTAAAGCGAGCCGCTATCTTAAGAGCGCCATGATCGGCTGGGGAAGAGAGCGGTATGTGAAGCGGCTCCAGACTCTCATCCAGGACGCCGAGGAAAGCGCCAGGGCGGCCGAATCGGAAGGAGAATTCGAGAGGAGCGAAAAATTCCGGGCGACCGTCAGCGAGATCGAATCCCTCGCCGCCCTGGTCAAGAGCATCCTGGCGCTTTTTCCCCTCGAGTCCGAGGACGGCAAGGTCGATTTCGCGGCCCTCTGCCGGGGGGCGTCCTCATTTATTGGCAGGTTCGCCGCGGTTTACGGCGAGCTCGATGCCGAAGCCCTCGGCCTCCTCGAGTCGAGGCTCAACGAGGGGGCGTCCTCTCTTTCGGGCTCATCCGGCGCTCCGGTTCTCCAGCGGCAGGCTGCGTTCGAGTGGCTCAGGGACCTGGCGTCCGGGTTGAGGGTGGGAGCCTCGGGGCCTCTGCCCGGCCATCTTCATCTCTCGAACTGGAGGACGGGGGGATTCTCGGGACGTCCGGAGACCTTTGTCGTCGGCCTCGACCAGGCGACGTTCCCCGGAAGCGGCATCCAGGACCCGATTCTTCTCGATGACGAGAGGCAGCGGATATCGAAGGATCTCCGGACGAGCGACGAATCGCTGCGGGAAAACCTGTGGTCAATGGCCGGAATGCTGTCCGGTTTAAGAGGCAGGGTGACGCTGAGCTATTCCGCTTACGACATCATCGAGGAGCGGGAATCGTTTCCCTCTTCGCTCGTTCTGCAGGCGGCGCGGCTGAAGGAGGGAAAGCCGGACCTCGATTATTCGGCGCTCGACCGGTTGATTCCCGAAGCAAGAGGATTTCTCCCGGAAGGCGAGATCGAGAGCAGAGTGGACGAGATGGATTGGTGGCTCGGGAAGCTTGCTTCGGGAGGGATCCTGAAGGATGGAATGGAGGCGGTCAAAATAAACTTCCACCTTCTCGGGCGCGGAATCTTCGCCCAGGAGAGACGCGGAAAGCCAAAGGTGAGCGAGTTCGAGGGAAAAATCGAGGTCGATCCTAAAGAGCTCCATCCTCTCCACAACAGGAATCTCGCCCTCTCGGCGTCGCGGCTTGAGAAACTCGCCGAATGCCCCTTCGCTTACCTGATGCGGTATGTTCTTGAGGTGATCCCACCGGAGGAGCTCGAACTCGACCAGTCGCAATGGCTCAACTCGCTCCTCCGAGGGGCGTTGCTCCATGAGATTTTTGCCCGGTTCATGAGGGAGTTGAAAAAAGAGAGGCGTAAAAGAAAAACCGGGCCGATGGCCGGGCCGCGCCGGATAAAAGGGCCGGTGGTGAGAGCCGTTGAGCACGGGCCGTTGATGAGGAGGATCACCGAGGAAATAATCGAGCGATACCGGGAGGAGATTCCGCCGCCCTCGGAGGCTGTCTTTGAGCAGGAGAGAAGGGAGATCGAGGAAGCGGTTGCCGTCTTCCTTAAGACGGAAGAGGAAAGAACGATAGCGGCCGAACCGATCCTGTTTGAAGTCGGGTTTGGAACAAGGAAGGAAAGCGAAAGGGACGACAGGCGAGAGAGAGAAGGCGCGGGAGGAGACGTCCCTGCCGGAGAGGAAAGGATGGAGGAGCCGGCGATTTTGGATCTCGGCCCCGGCCGCTCCGTATCGATCGCCGGAAGGATCGATCGTATCGACCGGCTCGAGGACGGACGCTACCGGGTCATCGATTATAAGACGGGAAGCTCCAAGACCTACGATGATCTTGAGATGTTCGGCCGGGGAAGAATCCTGCAGCACGCCCTCTATGCGGTGGCGGCCGAGCAGATCCTGAAAAAACTCGGGATCGATGAGCGGCCGGTCGTCGCGGAGAGCGGGTATTATTTCCCGACCCGAAAGGGCGAGGGAAATTGGGTTCAGCCGAGGTTCGACAGGCAGATTTTCTGCCGGCTGGTTGTGGAGCTCCTCGAGATCATCGCGAAAGGGCATTTTGTCGCCAACCCGGGGTTGGAAGATAACGATTGCCGGGAGTTCTGCGATTATGGCCGGGTCTGCGGCGGTTCGGCCGCCCGCGAGAGGGCGAAAGAAAAAAAAGAGAAAAATCTCGATGTTTTCGCCGTTTTTGACCGGTTGAAAGAATATGAGTAAAAAGCCCTCGAACATCGAAACCGAAGGCCAGCCACAGTCTCGAGGACCGTCTTTTCCGGCCGCTGAACTGCCGGATGCGGAGGTCCGCCGAAAAATCAGCCAGGATCTCGATCGGACGATCTTTGTTGAGGCGGGCGCTGGGTCGGGGAAGACGAGAAGCCTGGTCGAGCGGATGATCGCCCTGCTGCGCGCCGGAAAATGCGCCGTCGGCGAGATCGCCGCCGTCACCTTCACGCGCAAGGCGACGGCCGAGCTCCGCAGCCGGTTCCAGATCGAGCTTGAGAAGGCGCTGGGGAAGGAGACGGACGCTAAGGTCAAGGAGAGGCTGCGGGATGCCCTCCGGAACCTGGAGCAATGCGCTGTCGGGACGATTCACTCCTTCTGCGCCAGACTTCTTCGGGAGCGGCCGATCGAGATCGGCCTCGATCCGGGTTTCACTGAAATGGAAGAGATCGATGATGCCATCCTCCGGGCCGAGTGCTGGGCCGATTACCTGGTCAGGGTTCGGGTCGAGGGACAGGACGTCCTCCGGGGGCTTGAGGAGGCCGGAGTCGATCCCGAGGATCTCGAAGACGCGTTCGACGCCGTGTCGCTCTATCCGGAAGTGGAGATCGCAGGCGGCAGGGGGGATATCCCGGATTATGCCGAGTTCAGGCGAGCGCTGGAAGGATTTTTGGAACAAGCCCGGAAAGCGCTGCCCCGGGAGAAACCCGAGAAGGGTTATGATGCTTTGCAGAAGTTGACCCGGCGCTGCCTGCGCCGGCAGCGGAACCTCGGGTTCGACGACCATCGCGTCCTGATGGAGACCTTCGAGCTCCTGGAGAAAGACACGGGAGTGACGCAGAACCGATGGCCGTCCAAGGACGCGGCGCTGGCGTTTAAGGAAAGCTTCGACGGCTTCCGGCAGGAGGTCGTGGCGCCGGCGCTCAGGGCCTGGCGGGAATACAGGCACGAGCGGATCATCCGGTTCCTCAAGCCCGCCGTCGGTTTTTTCGAGGCCCGGCGCAGGGAAGAAAACAAGCTCAATTTCGGCGACCTGTTGATGCTCGCGGCCCGGCTTCTTCGGGAAAACCCGGAGGTGAGACGGTATTTCAGCCGCAGGTACACTCATGTCCTCGTGGACGAATTCCAGGACACGGATCCCATCCAGGCCGAAGTGCTGATGTACTTGAAGGGCGAAGACGATCAGGAGCGCGACTGGCAGAAGCTCAAACCCAGGACGGGATCGCTCTTCCTGGTCGGCGATCCAAGGCAATCGATCTACAGGTTCAGGCGGGCGGATATCGATACCTATAACTGGGTGAAGAAGATCGTCGAGGGAGGGGGAGGTGATGTCCTTCGCCTGACCGCGAATCACCGCTCGCTCCCGGCGCTGGCCCGGTGGAACAACCCGATCTGGAAAGCGATTTTTCCGGAGAGAGCGACTCGGTATCAGGCGGCTTTTGCGCCGATCGTTCCCGTCCGCGAGGAGGGAAAGGAATTCCCCGGGGCTGTATATAAGATCGTTGTGCCTAAGGTGAAACACAACAAGGGCGAGGAGATCGCCTCGGCCGACGCCGAGACGATCGCCGACTGGATTTCCCGGGCAATTCCGCCGGCGCGGCCGAGCGATTTCCTGATCCTATTCCGTTACAAAAAGAACATGAGCCTCTATGCCCGCGCCCTCGAGCGGCGGGGGATCCCGTTTGAGATCACAGGAAGCGATGCGTTTTCGGATGCGGAGGAGGTTTTCGAGATCACTAACCTCGCTCTGGCCCTAAGCGATCCCGACAACCCCGTCTATACGGTTGCCGTGCTGAGGGGACTTTTCTGCGGGGCCAGCGACGAGGACCTGGTGGAATTCAAAAGAGAAGGCGGACGGTTCAATTATCTCTCCCCGGGATTGGAGTTCGTCGAGAGCCGGCACCTCGGGGCGACGAACGTGCTTCTCGGATTGCAGCGCCTCCGGACCTGGCGCGATTGGACGCTGAGGCTGCCGGCGTCGGCGGCTCTCCATCAAATCTTCGAGGATTCGGGCATCGTCAGCTACCTCGTCTCGAAGGAAATGGGGAGCAGCCGCGCGGGAAACATCCTGAAACTCCTCGAGATCGTCCGCAACGAGGAGAAGAAGGGCGAGACATCGTTCTCCCGGGTGGTGAAGCTTCTCGAGGAGCTCGCCGGGGAGCGCGAAATCGAGGAGATCAGCCTGACCCCGGCGCGGGAGAATGCGGTGCGGCTGATGAACCTCCATAAGGCCAAGGGGCTCGAGGCGAAGATTGTTTTCCTGGCGAACCCGTCGCCTTCCAGGGAACATGAGATCGACAGGCATATCGTTCGAGTCGGAACACCGGCCGTGAGGAAGGAAATTCCGCGAAAAGCTGAAGATTTCATTGAGTCCGCGGACGGCCGTCCCCGGGGGTATTTCGCTTTCTATAAGCGCGGCAAATATCGAAGTCAAGGCTATCTTCTTTCCTATCCCGTCAGCTGGGAGAAAGCGGCGGAAGAGGAAAGAAAGTACCGGGAAGCGGAGGAGCAGAGGCTGATGTATGTGGCGGCGACGCGGGCGCGGGACATGCTGGTCGTCAGCACATATGAGGGCGAGGCCAAGAACAAGCCGTGGAAGACGCTCGACGCTGCGCTCCGCAATGTGCCGGAGCTCGAAGTGCTTTCGGACGAGAAGCGGCACCCTGGGGCTGCGCCGATGCCGGCGCTGGCGAAAAGAGGTCAGTCCGAGGACTTTTCTTCGCTTCAGACGGGAGCAGGGCGCGAAGGGCAAAAGCGGGAAAAAATTTCGGTCAGCAAGACCGAGCTCGAAAAAGCCAGGAAAAAGATCCGCGAGACTCTTGAGGATGCCGCTAGGCCGAGCTATCAGGTTGAGACGGTGACGTCGCTCGCTAAAAAGGAGCGGGAGGCGGCGGGACGGAAGCGCGATCCAGGACTCGGGCTGAGCTGGGGACGCCTGGTCCATCAAATCCTCGAAGCGATCGGCAGCCGTCGGCTCCCGGAAGAGACAGAGAAAATCGAGCTTTTAATCGAGAATTTGCTGGCCGCCGAGGAGGACGATTATTCCTCTAAGGAGCGACTCGTCGCCCATGTCATGTCTATCCTGAAGACCGAGTTCTGGCAGAGGATCAGCCGGGCCGAAAAGCGGTTTTTCGAAATTCCCTTCACGATCCGGACTTCACGCCGGGAGCTTGCCGAACTCGAAGACCGCAACAATGACGCCGCAGAGGCGCCCGAAGCAGGCGGGCCGGGCGACTGCCCGGTTCTTCTCAGCGGGACGATCGACCTCGTTTTCTGGGAAGATGGGCGGGCTGCCCGGGAAGGGAAAGGCGCGGTAAAGGGAGAGGACGCACCTGAGGCCGGCTGGGTCATCGTCGACTATAAGACCGACGCTGTTCGTCCCCGGCTTATCGAGGAAGATCTCGACGAGCTCGTCCAAATCTATTCGCCTCAAATCCGCCTATACGGCCGCTTTTGGAGCCGGATAACCGGCGAGCCCGTCAAAGAAGCCGGTCTTTATTTCACCTCCGTCAGCCGCTGGGTGGCGGTCGGCATTCCGGAAGACTCGCCGGTTCAAAATCGTCGCGCCTGACGAAATTCAAGCGATTCTTCAGCCGTCAGAAGAAAAGCCTGACTTTCCCGGCGGCGGTTTCCGGGACGGCCAGGACGTAGAATGTTTCGAGGGTCAGGCCCTCCAGTTCGAAAATTTTTTCCGGCTCTTCTTCGCTCAGGAAGGCGATCTTTTCCGGTTTCCTGATTCCTCGGAAATGGAAAATCAGGCGGCGCGGCAGGGGGCCCGACCACTCGAGTTCGAGCTTCTTCCGGCGGGCGAGAGATCGGAACTCGGTCACGCCATCGTCTTCGTAGAAAAGGTAGCCGCTCTTCCCCGCCGGCCAGACTTCGACGATGAGGGGGTCGATTCTTTCTTCCGGAATCCTCAGGGCTCGCGGCATTTTGGGGATGATCGCGCCTCCGCGAATAAAGAGAGGAAGAATGTCGAGCGGCGCTCTCAGGCGAAGATTCTCCGGCCCGGTGTGCCTTTTCCCGGTCCAGTAGTCGAACCAGATTCCCTCTGGAAGGTAAACCTCTTTGCGGCCGTCCATCCTGACGACGGGTGCAACGAGAATCCAGGGTCCGAAAAGATATTCGAAATCGCACCCGGAGCTCATCGGGTCGTCGGAAAAAACGAGGGACAGGCCGCGGATGACCGGCATTCCGCTCAGAGCGGCTTCGTGGGCGGCGCTGTAAATATAGGGGAAAAGTTCGTACCGCAGATCCGCGTAGCGACGGACAATCTTGAGGGCCTCTTCTCCGAAATGCCAGGGCTCGCGCGGGCTGTCCCCGTGCATCCGGCTGTGGGAACAGAAAAGAACAAATTGCGCCCAGCGCACATAAAGCTCGGGGGACGGCATTCCTCTGTATCCGCCGATGTCGCTCGACCAGAAGGGCAATCCGGACATCCCGGCGGAAAGGCCGCCGCGGATCGTGCAGGCGAGGCTCTGGAAATCCGCCGCCGGATCGCCGGACCAGACGAGCGGATACTGTTGACTCCCGGCAAAGGCCGATCTGGCCCAGACAGCCCCGTAGCCTTTTTCTTCCTGGATGACTTCGAAGACGGCCCGGTTGTAGAGGAGCGGGTAGAGATTGTGCATGGTCGCCCCGGTCTGACCGTTATGGAAGACGGCGTCCTCCGGGATATCCTCGCCGAAATCGGTTTTGAAGACATCCGCGCCCAGGCGCAGCACCGGACGGTGCAGTTCCTTAAACCAGGCTGCGGCCTCGGGATTGGTGAGGTCGATGATCGCGACGCGGGCGTTCCAGGAATCGCCGTCCTCCGCCAGCCGCGCCCGGCCGTCGGGGCGCGGAGAGAGCGAGAGCCCGTAATCGATGACATAGACTTGACCGTCGGGCCGCCGGACAAAATAACCCTTCTCCCGGCCCAGCGGGAACAGATCGCTTTCCACCGAGACATAGGGATGCTCCCAGAGCGAGAGCTTCAGCCCGCGGCGATGGAGGGTTTGGATGAGCGTTTCGGGCCGCGGGAAGGCGTCCCGGTCCCACTCGAAATCGCAATACCTGCGCCCGCGCATCCACCAGGTGTCGATATGGAGAACGTCGGCGGGAAACTCATGGACATCGAGGCCGTGAACGAGTCGGCCGATCTCTTCCTGGCTCCGGTGCGCCCCGCCCGACGAGAGCCACAGTCCGAAGGACCATTTCGGGGGAACAGGGGAGCGGCCGGTCAGGGTGGCGTAATGTTCCAGGATTTTTGCCGGAGCCGGGCCCCAGATTAAATAGAAGTCGAGGACGTCCTCGCCGACGGCGACCGTCGCCGACTGACAGGAGGTCGCGCCGAGATCCCAGGCGATCCGGGCGGAGGAATCGACGAACAGGCCGTAGCCGCGCGAGCTCCAAAGAAAAGGGATATTTTTGTGCGAGCGATCGCTTGTCGACCCCAGGGCGTCCTTGTTCCAGGAAATAACCCGCTGTCCGGATCGATCGAGCCGGGTGAAACGCTCGCCCAGCCCATAGAGGTGTTCGGCCGGGTCGAGCCGGAATGAAAAAACCGTTTGCCTGATCCTGTCCTTGTCATGGACAAATCCTAAGGTGGGAACCTCGGGCCGGCCCAGGCCGTCGACATCGTCCGGGTTTTCGCCGAAGATCTCTTTGCCGTCGCTGCCGATGAAGCGCATTTTCCACGGCCGGAAGGTGAGTTCCAAAATGACGGAGGCGCCCCCGACTCGGAGGCCGTTCTCCGTCTGGATGATTTGAAGAGGGACGGGAGTCAGGACAGGGCGGGCGACAACGGGCTGCCTCCCTTCGGCCGATGCGCCGGGAGGGAATAAGGTCACTCGCCAGATATCCGGGTATTCGGCCCGAAATTTGGCGGCCGCCGTTTTCCCGGAATCCGTGAGAAGCAGGAGGATGAGCTCGTCGTTTTCGAACTGCCAATCCAGAGACCGGGCAATCCTCTCGAATCCCTGAAGCGTCTTTCCCGGGGAAGCCGCATCGCCCATGGTTTTTTCCTTATGTAATAATAATCAGGCAATATTAGAAGCCAAATCGAGCGTCCTGTTCAAGCGATTTGAAAATTTCTTCCAGGTCCGTTTCCGGCCAGTTCTCATCGATAAGGCCGTTGGTAATATCGACATGGATGAACAGCCCGCGGTTCGTCGTTTTTTCCCGCAGGATGTGCTGCACATAGTCCGCCATGCCCGCGAACTTGATGTCCCGGTGGAGGCCGACCCGGCAGGCCAGGACAACGCGGCCGCCGAACCGATCGGCAACCGGCCTGAACGGAGTCTCGCTCGCACCGAATTCGAGTCCTCGCAGGTTCCGAACCTTCTCCAGGCTGGGGATTTGATGGAGCCAGTGGCCGCAGGAATGGACATAAAGGCCGCCGAAGGCATCGGAGATCCTGTTGAGATAGGGGAGGCAGAATTCGTCGTGGTCCTCAGCCGAGATCATGACGCAGGCGTCGTTGGAGACCGAGATCCCGAAGCCGTCGGGCATCCAGGGCTGGAACAGGCTGGGGACGAACTCGCCGCCGCAGGAGAGGACGACCTCGCGCTGGGTGCGGACGCAGGCAATCGTGAAGTCGGTGATCATGTCGAGGAGACGATGGACTTCGGCCGGGCAGGTTCTGATGCCCGTCAGAAATTCCGTGTGGCCGACGATGAGACAGGCGGAATCCAGAGGACCCTGGATGTCCGTCAGCCGGATGGGCATGCGGCCTCCGGTCCGGGCGATGAAGTGCCGGGTATAATCGAGGATGCGATTCATCAGTCCCGAAGACACGGCCGGCTTCTGAATCCGGCCGATGTCTTCAGGATGCTCGAGATGGAGCGGCCTGACCGAAGGGAAGTTGTCCTCCCACCAGATGATCTCACAGCCGAAAGCGGCCGGGATGTTGACGACGCCGAAGGCGGGAGTAAGGCAGGGAACGAAATCCCCCGGGAGGCTCATCTCGTCGTCGATTTCGACAAGTTGAGCCCGCAAGAATTTTTCGGGGTCGAGGAGGCGGTCCCGAACCGAATCTTCTCCTTCGGTCGAAAAAAGGGCCGAACGGATAGGGCGGCCACCCTTGACTCGCGGCCCGGTATAGCCGACGAGAAACCCCGGCCGTTCCTCGTTTTCGAGTCGCCACAGCCGCGCGAGGAAATCCTTGTTTCGACGAATTTTTTCTGCCAGGTCTTCGCCTTGAATCTCCCTTTCTTCGGTTCGTCGCTTGGCCCTCATCCTGTTTTCCTGTCTCCGCGGGAATTTATCTCTTTTCGATCTCCGGCCACGCCGAAGGGGCCGTCCGAAGTGTGAGTCAGGGAGGGGTTGGCTCCGGGGAAAAAGACAGGACCGCCGAGAAACCTCACCGGATATTTCTCCGCCACCCCGATCATCGCCTTCCGGTATTCGACCTGCTTTTGATTGATCCCCGAATGGACGAAATCCATGGCCTCGAGCCGACGAAGGTCAGCCTCGGTCCTGACCCATCCCGGGCCCACCCAGGGGATGTCGTTTTCGGGAAAAATCACCTCCACGCCCAGGCTTCCCGCTTCGAAGGAATTCTGGAAGTCCGTCCAGGCGCCGACCCAGGGGCCGGTGATCGCATAGGCGTCGGTGCGGACGTTTTCCATCAGCCACTTCTGGGCCAGGATCTGTGTGCGGAGCATCGTCTCGGGGTCGGCGTAATAGTCGCGGAAGCGCGTTCCGACAACGGGAATGAGATAGCGGTGGGCGATCGCAGGCAGGACGGGGACGCGGTCGGGCGTTTCGAAGCGGCGCACGGTTTCGAGGCGCTTTCGCCGCGCTTCGATCTCCTCGATAGGAACGGCGATTTCGATGACGGTGGCCATCACGTCTCGAGATTCATCAAATTATGGATATTGTTCCCTGTTTCCCCGATGGCCTGAGGCTGATGAATTAAGTGAGTTACGTATGGCGTCCCCCTAATAATTAACACGGCGGATGTTCGGGTCGGTGAAAATGTCGTTTTCGTCGGTGCTCGTGGAGGAGAATTCGGAGACGACGGCGCCCTGGTCTCCGGCCTGGAACCAGTGGAGGGTGTTTGGTGCGAGCGTGTACTGATCGCCGGGCCGGAGGATGATCTCGTGCCAAACAGTGAGGTATTTCCTGTATTTTTCGGGGACGACGGCCCTGGGCTCGGCTGCGGGTTCTCCCGGGACATACAGGTAGACTTCGCCGAAGCGGCAGCGGAAGGTCTCCTGCTTGCCGATGTTCTGATCGCTCACCCGGGGATGGCGGTGCTCGGCGCAGGTTTGGCGCGGGAAGAGCACGAGCTCCTTGGCGCAGTAGCGGTCGTTGTTCTCGTAAACGATGATTTCGAGGCCCATCGTTTCGAGATCCCCCAGGCCGAAGTCGACGATTTCCATCGACTCGCGTTCGAGGGGGGTGATGACGATCCCTGCCTTTTCCAGCATGGCCGCCGCCCGGGCCCGGATTTTTTCTGCCTGGAATTTTTCCATTTCACTCCTCCTTTTTTCGGGCTTTCCCGATATTCTCTCTGCGCCGATTCCGGCGGGGACGAGGTTTTTGATCACCGGGGACGATCCGACGGCCTCCGGTTCTCTGCGGCGCGCGGCTCCTCGTCCGGGTTCATCCGCCCGGCAAGGGGAAGCCCAGCTTCCCAGAAATATCGTCCCGGTGATCAAAAACATGGCGGCGAGGCGCTTCTTCCCTGTTTTTCGAGCCGGATTCCCTGAGGGCACAGCGGCCTCGGCGAGGTTTTTGATGTTCGGAATCATTCCTAATCTCGCCGCCGTTCTCGCGTCGCTTTCATGACAAGGGATGCGAAAGGGCATCATCTCATTCCTCCTGATGTCCGGCTCATCATTTTTTCGATTTCTCTCCTTCTGGGCAGCGAGGGCTGGGCGCCCATTCGGGTTGTCGACAAGGCGGCCGCGGCGCAGGCGAACCGGGCGGCCTCGAGGATCGGCCTTCCCTCGGCCAGGGCGACGGCCAGCGCGCCGTTAAAGGCATCGCCGGCCGCCGTCGTATCGACGGTCTTGACCTTGAACGCCGGGACGATTTCTCGCCTTTCCTTTGTGGCGATGTAAACTCCTTTGGCTCCCAGCGTCATCAGAACAGCTCTTACCCCAAACGCCAACAGCCGGTCCGCGGCCGGCTTGAGGTCTGATTCTCCCCGAATCCGAGTTCGAGCCAGGAGCTCGGCTTCAGTCTCATTGGGAGTGAGGACAGAAACATGTCGGAGAATGTCGTCATTCAGCGGCCGTGCCGGCGCGGGGTTGAGGATCATCGGCACGCCGGCTTTCCAGGCGATCCGGACCGCTTCTTTGACCGCGGCCAGCGGGACCTCGAGTTGCATCAAGAGGACATCGGCGCCGGCGATCGCGGACTTGGCTCTTTTTATATCAACCGGATTCAGATTGGCGTTGGCTCCCGGAGCGACCGCGATGCTGTTTTCGCCGTCTGGCGCGACAAAGATCAACGCCACTCCCGACGCCGCCTTTTGATCGCCAACGATGTGCTTGACCCGAATGCCGTCGCGCCTGAATCCCGCCACCGCCTTGCGGCCGAAATCGTCAGCGCCGACCCGGGCGATAAAGGTGACCTCCCCGCCGGCCCGGGCCGCCGCCACGGCCTGGTTGGCCCCCTTGCCTCCGGCAGCCATGAAAAACTCGCCGCCGAGGACGGTTTCGCCGGGCCGCGGAATCCGCGTCAGCTTGATGACCATGTCGGTGTTCGAACTCCCGACCACGACGATTTTCTTCCGCCCGTCCACTCCTTAATTATATAAAAGGGGTCCGGGCTTAACAATCGACAAATCCGACGCCCTTTCCCTTCGCCCATTTCATCAAACCCTATCTTTTTCGTCTTCGCTCCCGCCGGACTCTGATCGATTGACTGTCTTCCGGCTCATCTTCCTCGCCCTTTTTTTGACCGGTCGGCCGCTTTGCTTTGCCCAGTTCACCCATCAGGAAATCGCCGAGCGGGACTCGAGAAAAACGGCCTCGATCGCCGCGCTCTGCGGAAGAATCTCGAATATTGAAATCTCGTCCAAGTCAGACGCGGCGGCTGGACGTTGAAGTTTGACAGAAAGGAATCGCTCCGGTTAAGCTAAGGTCGGAAGGCAAACTCCAGTGAGATCGGTGTGGACCTTGAGCCTGATTCCGCTTTTTCTTGTTTCTTCCGCTGTTCAGTCTGCCGCATCCGCTCCGAATCAAGGCGTGGAGAACCAGATGAAACGCTTTTCCCTGCCTTTTGATGAGATCCTGCCTCAAGAGATTGCGGCCTGGTCTCGAAGCGGCGAAGATCAGGTCTTCGGCCGAGACGATATCTTCGATTACATGGACGGAGCCGGAGAAATTTACTTGGCTTATGATTTCCGCGCCCTCCTGGTCCGGGAATACACGAAACCCGAAGCCCCGGCGATCGTCGTCGAGATTTATCAAATGTCCTCATCCGAGGATGCGTACGGCCTCTTCACCCACGACACTGACGGAGATACGTTCGACCTTGGGCAGGGGGCGATTTATGCCGCCGGCCTGCTGCGCTTTTGGAAGGACACGATTTTTGTCCGAATCATGGCCGACCGCGAGACCTCCGAATCCAGGTCCGCTGTCCTTAGGCTCGGAGAGATCATCGCCGCCTCGATCCCCGAGGAAGGGAAAAAGCCGAGGCTTGTCGCCTTTCTCCCTATCGACGGCCTTCAGGCCAAAAGCCTCCGCTATTTTCATACCCAGGTGCTCCTCAATGCGCACTATTATCTGGCGAACGTCAATGTTCTGAACCTCTCTTCCGAAACGGAAGCCGCGCTGGCCCGGTACGAAAGGAATAAAGCTCAGGCCCGACTGCTCCTTGTCCGTTATCCATCACCCGACCGGGCATTCGATGCCGGCGGCCGCTTTGCCGAAATGGTTCTCCTCGAGAGGTTTGATCCTGAAAAGGGAGGGGTCGAGCCGAAAAAGCTCGAGAACGGCAAGTTCGCAGGCATCCTCATCAGAGGGGCGTATTTGGTCATCGTCCTCGAGGCCGACCAAAAATCGCTTCTGGAGCGGCTTTCGCAAGAGATTTCGAAAAACGTGGAGGAGAGCGGATCATGAAAAAACAGAAGCGGGCGTGGCGAAGGACAGGATCTTCGCCCAGGACGGCGGCTTGCCCGCCGCCCGGTGCACCGTTCTCATCAACGTCCCTTCGGTCAAGGTTCACACCCTGACCGGAATCGCCGTTTCGCTCAAGAACTCCATCAATTTCTCGCCCCAGCCGTCCAAATACCACGCCCCGAGCACCAACCTGGGAGAAATCTATCTGCTTCCCGATGTAAAAGGCAAAACGCGGCTGGTGATCGTCGACCTCCTCCGGCCGTATTTCGGCCCCGGACCGCAGATCAACCCACTCTACCGGTGGAACTATCGCGGCATTATCGTCAGCAGCGATCCGGTGGCCGCCGACACCGTCTGCCTCAAGATCTGTCAAGCCAAGCGCAATCTATTTAAGGGCGAAGAATGGCCGATCGCGCCCCCTCCCGATAACATTGTTGCCGCCGATAGAACCTACCATCTTGGAACGAGCGACCCGGCGAAAATCAAACTGGTCAGGCCGGGCTGGGAAAAGGATATATTGATTTAGAAAAGTGAAACTCCCTCTGAGGAAAAGCCGCCCCCTGCGAAACGATAATTACCGCGCCCGCCCCTCGCCCGCTGCCTTGACGGAAAGGCCGCTTTCGGCAATAATATCTCCGCCGCGTGGGGCTGTAGCTCAGTTGGGAGAGTGCTTGACTGGCAGTCAAGAGGTCGCCGGTTCGATCCCGGTCAGCTCCACTATTTTTTCCGGCCTTAGCAGGGGGATAAGAACGAAGAAAAAAGGCGAGGCCAGCCGGTTCCTTTGAGGGTTACTGGCTCCTTCCATTTTGGCTTCCCTCAACCATACTTGCCGTCAAGTTTCCCGTGTGGTTCAAATAAATGGAAGCACTCGCCAATGATAAGACATTTCGGGTGATTGCGGAAGTCTTGCCGTCTACTTTTAGGTACATTACTCTGGCTGCCGCGCCTCCTGGCGCAAGCTCTAGCTTTC
>CAZNVB010000104.1:0-14876 GCA_964576265.1 uncultured Eubacteriales bacterium
CCGTTGGGTTATATGGAGATGGGGACATTTCTCCGGATCGTCGAATAGCTCAACAAGTTTCCCCACCTTCAATCCGTCATGTTCGGGGGATTTGGAGAGCCGACCGCGCACAAGGACATTCTGTCCATGATCGAGAGCGTCAAATCGCTCGGCGTCAGGGCGGAAATGGTGACCAACGGCACCCGGCTGGATGAAAAGATGATTCGAGGCCTTTTTGACGGCCGCCTGGACACCCTGTGGATTTCTTTTGATGGGGCGGACGGCGGGAGCTTTGAGGATATCCGCAAGGGGGCCAGCTTTCGCCAGGTGATCGGAGGCCTCGAACTCCTTCGAGAACTCAATAAAAAAAGCCGCCATAAGATCGACGTCGGCATTGCCTTTGTCGTGATGAGCAAGAATATCCACGATCTCCAGAACCTCGACCGGCTGATCTGGATGTCCGGAGCCAGCAAGGTCTCGGTCAGCAATGTGCTTCCCTATACAGAAGAGATGGAAGGCCAGATGGTTTGTAGCCATGCGCTGACACTTGAGACGCTCGCGGAGGTGGAAGGAAGAGTGGGCCTAAGCCTGCCCCGACTCGACGTGACCGAGCGAACCCAGGAGGCCTTTTGGAGTCTTTGGAGAGGGCATTATAACCTTTCTCTCATGGACGACAAGATCGGCACAAAAACCCAACAGTGCCGTTTCATCAAAGACCGATGCACGTTTATTCGGTGGGACGGCAAAGTCAGCCCGTGCATGGGGTTGCTCCATTCCCACAAGACTTTTCTTTACGGCCTCCCCCGGACCCTTGAGTCTTATGCGGTCGGAGACGTCGGCTCCGGAGACTTATGGGAAATCTGGAATTCCGCGGAATACCAGAAATTCCGAGAGAAAGTGCGGGCCTTTGATTTTTCTCCATGTCATATTTGCGGTGGCTGTGATTACCTGGAAAGCAATAAGGAGGACTGTTTCGGGAACACTTTTCCCGTCTGCGGGGGGTGTCTCTGGGCCCAAGGGATTATTCAATGTCCCTGAGAATATTGCCTGAATCGGCTGCCTCGTCGAGGTGCCGGTGATTACCGGCCCGGTCAAGATGGCCCCTAAGTTTGGCGATTGGTATTGTGCGATCAACAGCGGAGAAGGTGAAAAGCGCGGGCAAAAGAAAAGAACGCAGATTATCCTCGGACACTTTTGCGCCGGTGTAAGAAAAATTCTCTTGGGCGCGGTGGCGATTACCTGCTCAACGGCTTTTCTCTGGAGCGGAGTGCCCGAAGATAAGAATGCTGCGGAGCCTGAAAAAATAAAATTCTTGAGTTTCGCCGGGACCTACCGCCTTAGGGGTGAAGTCCAGGATGATTTCAACGTTCGGGCCTATGGAACCGGAACGCGCGAAGACTATCTTCTTTCAAGGTTGCGGCTGGAGATCGATTGGAGATGGACTTCCAGATTCCGTCTTCACGCTCAGTTCCAGGACGCGAGAACTCTAGGGCTCTCTTTTTCTGATGAAGATTTTTTGGGGGGAAACAACCCCTATCATGATCCCTTCGACATCAACCAGCTCTATCTTGAGTGGCGGCCTATCAAAAAGGTCGGCCTGAAAATCGGACGGCAGGCGATCTCCTACGGAGACCGCCGGGTTTTCGGCCCGGGCGACTGGGGGAATACCGGCCGCTATGCTTGGGACGCCGTCAGGCTCGAGATCAACGAAAAGTCCTTCAGCAGCCATTGGCTTGTCGGCCGGTTTGTTCTTCACAATCCTGACCGCTGGCCGAACGAAAGCGCTCCAGGTCCGACCGCGTTTGCATCCTATAGTACGATCAAGAGCCTGCCGTTCGAAGTCGGTATTTTTTACGTTTACAAATATGACGGCCGCGGCTTCACAAAAGGTGAAAAGGGAGCCGGAGACTTATCGTCCCACAGCGCCGGTTTCAGGGTAGACGGTCAAGGCGGACGATGGGATTACAGCGCCATGTTTGCCGGCCAGTTTGGGAACTGGGGGCCGGATGATCTCAGGGCTCAGGGGCTTGTCTTCTCACTCGGGTACACTTTCTCCTCAAGCTGGAAACCCCATCTGATGATTCAATACGTCCTTGGCTCCGGAGACAAAGATCCGGAAGACGGTATCCACGGCACCTTCGACGGTCTGTTCAGCGGAGCCGATACTGTGCTCTATGGTTGGATGAATCTTATGTTCTGGCAGAATCTGCGCGAATTTCGGGTTGACCTGGTTCTCACGCCTGCGGAGACGCTCATCTTTCGGGGGGAGTATCACTTTTTTGAGCTCGACAAGGCCAAGGATGCCTGGTATTTTCCGGGAAAGGCCGTTCGAAAAGACCCGACGGGTTCTTCCGGCCGTCACTTGGGTCATGAAGTTGATCTTACGCTCAGGAAAAAAATCTCCGGCTGGCTGGAGCTCCTGGGCGGGATCTGCTTTTTTCGACCTGGGGAATATGTGAAGAATACGGGGCAAAGCCCGGCCACGAAATGGTATTTTCTGGAGACGACGTTTTATTTTTGAGATCAGGGAAGACGATCCCGATTTCAGAAAATCGGGTCATGTCCGCGATTGCAAGGTCAAGGAGGTGCACATGAAGCGAAGGATCCTGTTTACAGCAGGCATCGTCATCGTCCTTGGGACAATAGGGCTCCTGGCCGTTAACCAACATGACCGGGAAACAAAATCATCCGTGGCCGGAGTCTGCCCTCCTTTTTATTTGAAAGACGAAGCAGGAAATGTCATCGATCCTGTGCACGGTGTCAATGCCGACAAACCCTATTCTCCGAAACAAACCTGCGGCGCCGCTGGATGCCATGATTACAGGCGGATCACGGAGGGATTCCATTTCACCCAGGGTCAGGGGGAGAATCCGACTCCGACGCAAAAGGAACGCTACCTATGGGCATCAACACCGGGGAATTACGGCGGCAACTGGTGTTCGCCCGCGCCGCTTTACAGGTATCTATCGCCCAAACACAATGATTCCCCGCGAACCATGGACATGACCTCATTCAGCTTCATCACCGCCGGCTGCGGCGAATGTCACCCCGGGGGCGGTCCTGTGGAATATGACCGGAACGGAATGCGCTATGACGATTTCATGAGGGATGAAAAGAACGGCCTGGTTTCCGGAGGTGAAAACAACTTTGACGGCGATTATTACCAGGCCCGCTGGAGCGAAACGGGAGTCCTCGAAGCCGATTGTATGATCTGTCACCAGCCTGAATACAATAATGCGGCCCGAATTAGACAGCTCAAAGCGCTCAATTTTCGCTGGGCACCGACGGCCGGGGCAGGCTGGGGAACCGTGATGGGGTCGATTCAGGAAAAAACCCCGGTAAAGGTTCTTTACGAGAATTCGCTGTTTGACGCGGAAGGGAAAATCTCGCCGCATATTGTCAGGGAACCCCGAAACAAGGCCTGTCTGTTGTGCCACGCCCAGCCCGATTGGAAGAAGCGCGGTGCCGATTTCGCCGTCCGCACCGACGTTCACATTCGGGCCGGGTTGAAGTGTGTCGATTGCCATCCCGCTGGGTCTAAGGCCCTCGACGAACGCATCAGGGGAAAAGAAAACCATCAATTCGGCAAGGGCGATGATCCCGGCGGCCATGTGAGGGATGACCTGGACGATACCGTTCTAAGCTGTGAATACTGCCATTATAACGGATACCTCGGTGCCCCCGTCGCCAAACACAAGGGATTGCCGGCGCTTCATCTGGATAGAATCGCCTGCCAGACGTGTCACATTCCCGAACGGACGGTGAAGCCGGCTCTGTTTCAGGCCAGTGATGTTTTCAATCCGGGGACAAAGATACCGAGCAAAGGGAAATACCTGTGGGTATTTTACGGCCCGGATATGGAGTATTACAATCATTACGGCCACCTGGAAATGATGGGATTCGACGATAAGCCGACCGATCCCTTTAAGCCCGGACTCGCAAAATACAAAGGGAAAATCTATCCCGTCAACCGTGTCCACAGCGCCTGGCCGGCGATCGAGGTCGATGGCCAATTCGGCCTGATGCAGCCCTTGATGAGCGATATCTACGGGATGTGGAGCGCTCATTTCAAAGACCCGTCGAAGTACGCGGAACTGGCGAAAATCACGGACGACAACGGCGACGGTGTAATCGAAGTGAACCGTCCTGAAGAGATTGATGCGTTAATCTCTGCCGTGACCCATATGCTCGTAGCCACAGGTTATCCGATGGAAGGAAAACGCGTGGTCTGGGCGATAAACGACCGCGTCTATTCTTCGGGGAAAAAATTCCGGACGATTCCAAAAGAGGATTGGGAGGCCTCGCCCTACGCCAATGTCCATAAATATAATCACGATGTGTATCCGGCCAAGGCCGCGCTGGGAGCGAAGGGATGTCGGGACTGCCACAGCCGCAAATCCGAATTCTTTTTCGCCCGGGTTGTCAGGTATCCTTTTGACCAGAACGCTCAACCCCAATATCAGGCTCAATATGAATCGATGGGATTGAACAAAACAGCGGTCGAGTCCGGAGTGATTCGCGAGTCCGGGTTGAAGCCTTTGGTTCCGTGGCTCGTCGGAGCTGCCATGTTTCTGATGCTTCTTCATCTCGCTCTCTGCGGTCCGTGTGGCCCTACGGAGAAAGATACACAGCCGGGACAACTCCTCGTTTGCCGTTTCCGGGCAAAGGAGCGCTTTATTCATTTTCTGTTGATGGCCGCCTTCGTTATTCTTGGCGTCACCGGCTTTTTGTTCTTGCTGGGCGGTCATGATCCCTTGGGACCTCTCGCTCGGGAACTGCATGCCTGGACGGGCTGGATGTTCAGCGCTGCCGCCTTGGCTGCATTTTTGATCTGGGCCAGGGACATGTTCTTCCGGAAAGGGGATAAAGTCTGGTTGCGCTATTTCGGCGGCTATTTTCGAAAGAAAACGGGGCTTCCGGCGGGCAAATTTAATGCGGGGCAAAAGATCTTCTTCTGGCTGATCTCAGGGCTGGGGATCATCTTATCGGGGACAGGCGCGGCCATGTTCTTTTTGAGAAAAAGCGGTACGGCGAATCTCTCGCTCCTTTATACGCTTCATGACTTCGCGGCGGTGTGTTTCCTGCTCCTGCTCATCGTCCATATCTACCTTGGAGTCATCATCAACCCGGAATCCAGGCGCAGTATCTTCGGCGGTTTTGTGCGGTGGTCGTGGCTTGAGGAACACCATCCGGATGCCTGTTGAATAAGGATTCGCCTTAATCCAGCCAGTTTTCGATTCTCCGGCGGTTTTCGCTTGATGAGGGCGATCTGGCTCTGGCCGTTGCGGATCTGACGATTACGTAGTCGCCTGATTATGACTGGGACGCAGGCGCATAGTTGTTGATGTATTTTAGAAGATTGTGGTTCATAATTATTTTCTGAGCGGTTGTTCTCTGAAACATGATAATCGCCGCGTGATACACGGAAAGCACTCGATCCTCGAGTTCCTTATCCTCATGCAAATCATGAACGTTAAGTTTCAGTTCTTTCGCTTTTTCCAAGGATATCCCCAGTCCATGGGGGAGCGGTTGAGTTTTCCCATTGATATACTTGGCGGCTTTCTCAATATCCTCCTCGGTCCTATCTTTGCAATTCCTCTTCTTTAACAAATCCTGTAAGTACAAGAAAGAATTTTCTCTCATTGTTTCCGCCGCTTTGAGTCTCCCAAAAGGCACAAGCTTAAGCCGCTCATTCCATAGCAGGGCCTTCTTGGGGTTCGAGATGACATCTTGAAAAGCCTGCTCGAACTCATTAAGAATGGCATTCACGGGGATATAATCTCTGCCGAGGAGAACTTGCGGATCAGTCGGCCCGAGGCTCGAATACGGACCCATATAAATTTCATCCGCGGCGCAGGCCATCAATGTTCCCCCGCTCATTGCCAGATGGGGGACAAAAACCCGAATATGTTTGTATGTCGAATGAAGATAGCTGATTATCCTTTTTATGGCTTCGTAATCTCCGCCCGGCGTGTGGATGATTAAATCGAGCGAATTCTTATCTGTATCTTTAGCACAGGTCATAAATCCCTGAAGGTCTTGATCGATCACAACATGGAAAGCCGAAGGAACGGGGGGTTTAATGATGGAAAAAGCCGACATATAGCATATAACCGTGCGCTTCGTATGATCATGGAGTAGCTTGATATATTTTTCGAGAACTCTCAGCGCATTAAGCTGTTCATCGACTTCCTGAAGAACCTTATCCCAGGTAGGCATTCTGGATTCCAACGGTCAAAGTGAAATCCTCAGTGTCTTGGACGGCATTATTATCTAGAATAACTTTAATTTTATGGTATTCCTCATCCAGAAGTCTGTTCAGCTTCTCTGCGGCTTCTCCGATAGCGTTCATCTTATCTTCGATGGATAATTTTTCTTGTTCGATTTCAGCCATTTTATTCGCCTCGGTATCTTAAGCCCTTTTCTATAAAGAAATTACATATTTCTGCCGAAAAAGTCAAATTTTGCCGATTTTTTTAAAGCCATTTTCGTCAGCCGTCATTAGCTTTTCACTTTATAGGACGCACATTGCCAATTCTTTTTCTCAAAGGAAGTTGAAAATTTTTCGTTTTTGCTTCATCCTTATCTAAAATAGCCTAAAAGAGGGCCAGAACAATGGCAAAGACCAAAAATTCGTTTGATCAATGGGGACCGGAGAATCCGCATCCGCTCTCACGTCTAAAGACGGAGCTTGTCTGGGAAGGAAAATACGATGAATATGGTAACCGGCGGCCGGTCAAGCTTCCGGTCTCTCCGCTTCCTCTCCAACGGATCGAGACGATCGACGAGCCCCGCGACCGGAGCTATGCGCAGGGACTGCTTTGGGAAGAAGAAAAAGCGCATTGCGATGATTTCCGCAACATGCTCATCTGGGGCGACAACAAGCTGGTCATGGCCTCTCTCCTCGAGCAATTTCGCGGCTAAATCGATCTGATCTACATCGATCCTCCTTTCGACGTAGGTGCGGACTTCACGATGCAGGTCCAGCTTGGTGAGGAGGGCGAAGCGCTCCAGAAAGAGCAATCCATTCTAGAGGCAGTCGCGTACCGAGACACCTGGGGAAGAGGGACGGATTCTTACCTCCACATGATGTACGAACGGCTGACTTTGATGCGGGATTTGCTGAGCGACAAGGGAAGCATCTATGTGCATTGCGATTGGAGAATGGTTGGATCATTGCGTCTTTTAGGCGATGAAATATTCCAAATCTTAGAAAATACGATATCTTGGAAGAGATCATCTATCGCTGCTGGCGTAAAGACGCAATGGAGAAATAGTCAGGATTTTATATTGTTTTATTCGAAATCAGGAAACCATATATTTTATCCTCAGTTTGGCAACTATTCTGAATCTGCAAAGAAACATTTTTCGTATAAGGATGGGAAGGGAATATTTCAATTAGTACCACTCTTAGGAAGCGGCAGGAGTTCGGGAGAAACCGGGCAGACATGGAAAGGAATCGATCCGAATAAACTAGGAAAAAATGGGATGCACTGGCTAAAGAGCCCTTTTGTTCTAGAGGAATTAGATAAGAGTGGCCTTATATACTGGCCTGGGAAAGGAAAGGTACCGCGACTTAAGTATTATTTAGATGAAGCAAAAGGTCCCTATGTTTCAGATTTTTGGGAAGATATCCCTCCCATAAATTCCATGGCACATGAATACCAAAATTATCAAACCCAAAAACCCGAAGCACTCCTCGATCGCATAATAAAGGCCTCATCAAACGAAGGGGACCTTGTTGCCGACTTTTTCTGTGGTTCGGGCACAACATTGGCGGTGGCCGAGAAGTTGGGCCGGAGGTGGATTGGTGTGGACCTCGGCCGCTATGCCATTCATACGAGCCGGAAACGCCTGATTCAGGTTCAGCGAGAGCTTCACAATGCCAAAAAACCCTACCGTTCCTTCGACGTCTATAACCTCGGCCGCTATGAGCGGCAGTGGTGGCAGTTAGAGCGGCTCAAAGGTGCTGATGAGGAGCATCGGAAAATCGTTCTCCAGTTTTACAGGGCCACGCCCCTTACGAATTCTCCTAATCCTCTTCTTCATGGCAAGAAGGGCAGCGCCTTTGTTCATGTAGACCGGATCGACGGCATATTCACTTGCGAAGAGCTAAAGGCTGTAGCCGGTGCGGCGCAGTCGGTCGGGGGCAGAGAGCTTCACTGCCTGGCCTGGGAATTTGAGATGGAGCTTGCCCTCAAGAAACAGTCCGTCGAAGCTGAAACCGGCTTGGACATTAAACTGAAATATATTCCGCGCGAGATAATGGAGCCAAACCGGACGGAATGTCAATTCTTTGAGGCCGGCTATCTTGAGGCAAAAGCTTTAAAAAAGGGAAAAAAGGTGGACGTGGAACTGATCCGGTTCAGCCCTGCTCTGGCCGAAGCGCCGGAAGCTGAGATCGTTGAACTCCGCAAGCGGGCCGTCTCCTCTCCATTCGATTTCGTCGATTTCTGGGCCGTGGATTTCGAATGGCGGGAAGGGAAGCCGTTCGAGCATCACTGGCAGGATTTTCGGACGCGCAAAGACCGGTCGCTGAAAACCAAGACGGACATCGGCTGGGAATACAGGTCCAAGGGACGGAAAAGAATCTGCGTCAAGGTTATCGATGTCTTTGGCGTCGATACAACCACGGTCATTGAAACTGAGGTCTAAGCCATGGCTTTCGAAGTTACCGAAAAGAACGCCTCAGCACTTCTTCCCTTGTTCAAGCCCTGGGAAGAACCTAATCTCCATAGACAACCAAACCCTGTTCCCGGAGGGCCGGCCATAATTGCGCCGGGGCGAAGGCCGAGCAAATGCCCGCTTGTCCGGTCGATCCGCGCGCAGGTAGACGGCTGGCGCCGCGGCGGCTATGCGGGAGTGAGTTCTACCTCCAGGTACCTTCTGAATTTCTGGTTTTTGACGGACCATGTGGTAGCCGATGAGGACGGAAATCAAATCCCATTCCGCTATCACTGGGCGCAGAGGGAAGCCATAGAGACCATTATCTATCTCTATGAGCTGCGCGGGATTAGAAACGTCGCTTCGCTGCTTACCGAGTTTGGCGAAAGACTGTTCGATGACCTCGCTCTTGGAATTCCGCCCGAACAGGACAGATGGCCCAAAAACTGTTGTAAAGTCGCGACAGGAGGGGGCAAGACCAAGGTCATGAGTTTGGCTGTTGTCTGGAGCTATTTTCACAGTCTCCTCGAAAATGATTCAGACCTGGCGCGGCATTTTGTAATCATCGCCCCGAACCTTACGGTGTATGAGCGGTTGAAGGACGATTTTGAGGACTGCGGAATATTCAATAAAGACCCGCTTCTTCCGGAAGAATGGAAATCCGATTTTCAGATGGAGGTCGTTCTCCAGGACGAACCGGGCGGCGCAAGCACCCCAGGCGCTATCTACCTGACGAACATCCATCGTCTGTATGAGAGCCGCGACAACGAGGATGACGAAAACGGAAAGGCTGCGTCGATTTTCGGCCCGGCCGTGAAACGCGCTAAAGCCCTGGACACAGGTGAAGCCCTTCGAGACCGCATCACAAACCATCCGCGGCTCATGGTGCTGAACGATGAGGCTCATCATCTTCATGATCCTGAATTGGCCTGGAACAAGGCGATCGACACGCTTCATCTCCAGAGTTTGAGCAAAAGAAATGCAGGGATATGTCTCCAGCTTGATTTCACCGCGACCCCGAAGGATATAAACGGCGAGCTTTTCAGGCACATCATTTGCGATTTCCCGCTGGGAGAAGCCGTGGATGCGGGCATCGTCAAGGTCCCGGTCCTCGGGGAGTCCGACGAGCTTGTCGTCCGCGGAGACAGGAAAACGCCGGCCCATGAAAAATATGGCGTGCATCTCAAGCTCGGTTATGAGCGGTTCAAGAAAACATACGAGGAGCTCAAGAGAGTCCGCAAGCCAATTTTATTTATCATGACCGAGGATGCCGATTCCGCAAACGAAATTGCCGATTATCTTGACGGCGACAGTTTTCCTCTTATAAAAGGACGGGTCCTCAACATCCACACCAGGCTGAAAGGACGAATCAAAAAAGTTGTGCGCGGGGGAAAAGAAGTCAAGGAATTCATCGAGAGCGAAGCGGGAATGAAGCCCGATGATCTTAAAGAGCTGCGGGAGATGTCGCGCGATCTCGACAGGAAGGACAGCAAATTTCGCTGCGTCGTTTCGGTCATGATGCTTCGCGAGGGCTGGGACGTCCGGAACGTCACGACGATCGTTCCTCTCCGGCCTTATTCGACGAAGTCCGGCATCCTCCCCGAACAGACTCTGGGGCGCGGCCTCCGGCGGATGTTTCCTCTAGGGGATATGCCCGAGATGGTGACGGTCGTTCACCATCCCGCTTTCCGCAAGCTCTATGAAGAAGAGCTGGCTCAGGAAGGGCTCGACATCGCCGTGCTTCCCATCAGGGAAACGATTAAGCAAACGGTGACGATTTATGTGGATAAAGAAAAGAAGCCGGTGAACGAGCTTGATATTGAGATTCCTTTCGTTTCGGATTCCATCGAAAGCACGGCCGAGCTTCAAGGCTTATTATTCGAGGAGGTAAGAGATTATTTCAGAAAACGTTTTCAGCCTTTGCCTGTGGGAAGAAAAAAAGAGGGGATTGTTGAATATAAGGAACGCCATCTGTTCACGGATGAAATTGTTGCGCGGATGCAGCTCGACGCGGGATTACTCACTAATGCCTGGTCTGCGGCGGGATATTTTGCTCAAATGTTGGGGCGGGCTTGTAAGATAAGTAACCCTCATCAAGCGTTGACTCCTCTTCTCGAGCGGTATCTTTCGGAAGTATTGTTCGAGCGCAGGATTGATCTTTATTCCGGCGAAATCGACCATCGGATGCGTGATATGGACGTTACGGAACATGTCCGGGCCACCTTTACTCCTCTCATTCTCGGAAAGACCGTGAAAAAGAAGGAACGCAGGCGGATCAGCCGTGGCCGGCGAATTTCTGCCTGGAAACCTTATCAGGCCACGAGCACCGAAAACCGCCCTGCGGTCACTGCCAAGCGCACAATATTCAATCTGGTTCCGTGCGAAAACGAATTTGAGAGAGCGTTTGCAGATTTCTGTGATTATGCCGAAGACATCGTTTCTTTTGCAAAAAATTCGGGCCCACAAAAATTGATAATGGATTATTTGAAGCCTGATGGACACAGGGCTTTTTACGTTCCGGATTTCCTGGTCAGGCGGCTGGACGGAGCTCAATTCCTGTGCGAGCTGAAGGGGAAAGAGGATGCTCTTGTTTCTCTGAAGGCGAGGGCGGCGGTCGAATGGTGTAAGGTTGCCTCCAAAGGTCGCAGCGCGTGGCGGTATATTTATGTCCCTTATCATATTTTTCAACAAGCGGCGCCGAGTTCTATTGAGGAACTGGCGCGGGCTTGCGAGCCTTCGCTAAAGGCCTTGATAAGAGAAGCCGAAACAGGACAAAAGGAATTGCCCGTCGCCGAGGCTACTGAGAGAGCACGTGCCGAAGACATATTTATGAAAAGCCTCAGAGAGGCGGGGATAGAAAGAGCACCTGCGTCGGTCGAAAGCGCGATGCGGCAGGCTGTCTATCTTTTGGACCATGCGGTGCGCGCAGGAATGCCGAGCCTGGGACATGCATTGCAGCCTTTGCTTGCGCCTCTTGATGAATTGGCAATAAGGATTCTTGAAAAATTCATTAAACCTAAAATTCCGGCTGTTGCAGAGAAAAGAGAGGCATATTTCACGCCCTTTCTTGGAAACCTTCCTCCGAGAGAGCGGGTTCTCTTGGGGAAAAATGGCCGCTTTTTAAAAGACAATTTGCTTTTTGGCCGATCCATCATGAAGCTCGGCACGCTACTTTTCTGCCTTGATTACGCTAAGGGGAAAGGGCGGGTTGCTGCAGGTGTTTGGAAGGATGTCGAGCAGGCTTATTCTCGTCCGGAAATGGATGACCTTCGTTCCCTGCTCACAGAGGTGAATAACTTTCGGAACAGGCATGTGGCGCATGTGGAGGAACCCCTAAAAGATGAAAAAGCTGCCTGGCAGGCAATCATAAAATGGCTGAGATGCCTCGACCTGATGGTCAGGATTGCAGCTTAGCGAGAAGAGCTCAAAGCAGATTATATTTAGGAAACGTGGTTGACCGAATTCCGATTGGAAGGTTATGACCCCCATTTTTCGAACCACTTAGAGGGCTAATTTGTGCTAACATCTCAGCCCGGGATTGTGCCCTTCTCTTTGAGATAACGAATCGGCGACTTGTTCCCAGAACAGAAAGCGATTCTCAGATTTGACACGGCCGTTGAACGACTCCATATGGCCATTGCCTTTAGCCCCGTTGTCTGAATAGGAGACGCGCACTTTGTCCCGGATCGCCAGTTCATAGAGCCAGCCATGGCCTAAATACACGCTATCTTGGTCGTGATGAACAGTGATCCCTTCGGTCTTTACCCCGTTGCCCGGCGCCAGGCGGCCAGGGCGAGTTCGGTATTGTCCGCTTCTCCTAAAGCATAACCGACAACGAGCTTGCTTGCGTGGTCGACGATCGGCATCAATTGGGCTTTAGCCGGGCCTCTCTGGTAGAGGATCTCCGTAAAATCCGTGTACAGCAGCTCAAAATCAACAAGGGAAGACAGATTCGCCACCAGATTAATCTTCGGGCCCGTTTCCTTGAGAAGTCCGGCCAGAGAGCATGTTTGGGCTTCCTAATCCGTTTAATCACCGCCAGATCCCAGCTTGTATGCAATCGGGCCACGACCTTCCCGTTGACCTGGATCCCCCGACCCCCTGAGCTCCGCATTCGTCCTCCGATACCCGTATTCCGGATGTTCTCTGGCGATCTCGACCAACGGTTACCTCAACCAAGAATGTCTCTCCTCATAACTTCTTCTCTTCTGAGCATAGGACCAAGTCCCTGTGAAAAGCCCCAAGGCGGCCAAGACCCGGTTCAGCCCATATTCGTCATTGAACGCCCACGTCAGCTCAACTTTTTCCCGCGGGGTGAGCTCCCGGCCAAAAAATCTTTTAGCAGCGCTATCTCCGCTTCCTTATGACCGATCAGCCGTTCCAGTTCCTCGATCCGTCTCTCGTACTCCTGGATGGTGGTCTGCTGGGAGAAGATTTCCGGCCCTTTCTTGATAAACTCTTTCTTCCAATGGCTGTGAGTAACCGGATGAACGCCGTAGGAGCGTGCTACCTGGCCGGTGGCCTTGGCTCGGCTTAAAATTTCCATGACCACCTGGAACTTTAGCATCGGCGTGTACTGTTTGCCGTGCTTCTCTGACATCATCAGTGCCTCCTTAAAGGCTTTCTCCCGGCTAATGATGTCCATTATAGCACCCTTGCCTTTTAGCACTCAGGGTGGTTCGAATTTTGGGGTCAGTCCTGAACCTAGAAAAAACGGGGATATAAACGACGTTGGGTCATCGGGCCGGCTGGTCGAGGTTCAGGTAATGATCGGCCTGGTGAATGTCGCCCTGAGGTTTCGAGTCAGATTTTTTGCCTCAAGGGGATGAATCTGGTTTCGGCGGAGCGCGGCTTCAATCCAGCCAGTTTTCGATTTTGAGCCCCTTGATTCGCCGGGATTCAGCGGTGTTGTTGGTCACCAGGACGGCATTTAAGCTCCGCGCATGGGCGCCGATCTGCGTATCCAGGGAACCGATCGGCCGTCCGGCGTTTTCGAGGTCAGCCCGGACCGTCCCGTAGGCCGAGGCCGCCCGTTCGTCGAAATCAGCGACTTCCAGGGGAAGAAGAAATTCCTCCAGGGCTTGGGTGTTTCTTTCGATATTCCGGCTTCTGGCGACCCCGTAGCGAAGCTCGGCCAGGGTGATCGCCGATATCCCAACGTCCCCGGCAGAAAGCCGATCGAAGCGTGCCAGGATTTTCGGCGGCTTTTGTTTGATGAGGGCGATGCAGATATTGGTATCGAGCATGTATTTCATCAGAGGGGCTCGCGTTTTTGGGCCTTCGGCTGCCGGCGTTCGGTCATGAAATCATCGGTGAACTTATCGAGGCTCCCGATCAGGGAATTCCATGAGTTCTTGGCGGGGATCAAGATGACGGCGTTGCCCGATTTTTTAATGAAGACGTAGTCATCCTCGAAGCGAAATTCTTTGGGCAGGCGGACGGCCTGGCTCTGGCCGTTGCGGAAAAGCCTGGCTGTTTTCATAGCGAACTCACGGCAACAAGAATATATATTAATAGTCTATACTATGAGTTGGTTTTGTCAAGCCTTTGATTTTTTCCCAATATTGCCATGAGAAACGCGCTATGCCTGTCATCGCGGGCACGCCTTGGGTGCGTCGCGATCTGACCCGTAGGGTCCTCACAAGGCCTCTGAAAGAAGCCGTTATGATCTCATTGACTTCCATGGGATCGCCACACTTAGCTCGTGATGTCCTTTCAGGTCAGATAGCTTCGCTTCGCTCGCAAAGACAATAGTCTATCGTCAAAGCTCGCTGTCTTAACGGTCTGCTTTTTCAACGCACCAGGTGACCATTTTTTCTTAGGTTTCGGACAATCCGTTTCGGCGGCCTTGACAAGCCCCGCCTCCTTTCAATATATTATCTGCGCGGATACTTAATTAAATAATCGCATGAGCGGAACCGAACAACTCGCCCGGATGTTCAATGTTCTGTCCGTGGAAACCCGCGTCCGGATGATTAAGTTGCTCAGGTCGCATCCGCTGTGCGTCAATGCCTTGGCCCGGCAACTGGGGATCACTCCGGCCGCCGTCTCGCAGCATCTCCGGGTCCTCCGGGATGCGGGTGTTGTCAGCGGAATAAAACATGGTTATTACGTCCACTACCGGCTCAACACGAAAGTCTTGGATAGATGGAGGAAGCTGGCCGGCGACCTGCTGGGCGAGAAAAAGAGAAAAGTCTCATGACTATTCCCGAAAGTGATCCGAACGAAAAGAG
>CAZNVB010000105.1:0-4041 GCA_964576265.1 uncultured Eubacteriales bacterium
GGCTCTGTCGGGAATGGGATGTCCCGCTTCGTTGACCGATATTCGGCCGAGCGGCAAAGCATGCCCGTATTTGACATTGATGATCCCGGATCGCAGCCGTTCTCCGAGGAGATTCTCGAGCGGACGGGCCATGGCCGCCGCGGCCTTGCCCGCGCCGACGACATAAATGTTTTCGAATTCGGGGAGATCGTAGGATTTTGAGCCGACGAGAAGATTGTCGCCCCGGCGCCGGACATGCCTCCTGACGGCAACCTCAGGGTCAACGGCCTTCAAGCCCGCCCGGAAGATGGCGAGGGCGTCCTTTCGCAAGCGGCGGAGTTCCATGAACTTCAGCCTTGATCGATATCCGAGGCCATGTTACTCGAGTCATCAGGAAATGGCAATTCCATTTGTCGCCGTCTCTTTGAGATGAGCGAATGGTCTTGATAAAATGGTTTCGCCTAAGATGCCGGCGATGTTCAATCGGTCAAAAAGACGTTTTCGGCCCATTCTCCTGATCGTCTTCGTTTTTTTTATTCTCTTTGTTTTTTCTTCGGGCTTTGGGTCGAAGAGAGAACACCGGCTTGCGCCCTATCCTCTTGAGGAATTGGCTACTAATCTTATCGGAAAAGTAAAGATTAGGGCCGACTGGAAACCCAGCGGCGTGGACGAGCGGCTTTATGCCGACCTCAGCGAGCCGATCGTCCGGCAGGCTGTCGCCTGGCAGGAGGCGAGCGGCCGGATCATCGATCCCTTTGTCAAGACCGAAACGCCCACGGCGACGGCCCGTTTTGTCGGCGCTCTCGCCGGGCTCATCCTCCGCGGGCGGTGCCTCGATTTAGCCGACCGCTGCCGGAGGGCTTTGACGGCCGCGGCCGAGGACCTGGCCTCGGCCGACCGGAAGCCCCTCCCCGGAGCCGAGTTCTACACCAAAGAGCTCGTGCTCGGATATCTGGCCCTCAAGGATAAGACGGAAAAGGAAACGCTCGAACGGTGGCGGCGCCTTCTCGGCGGTTTCGTGCCGGAGAAAAACTACGGCATCGTCCTGGGGAAACTCCCGCCGTCGGAGCTTCACAATTACACCACGTTCGCCCTGGCCGGAGAGATGTTCAAAAAACAGCAGGGAATCGCCGACAACCGCGCCTTTATCGAGGATCATCTGGCCACGCAGATTTCCCGCTTCACTCCGTTCGGCATGTATCGCGACCCGGCGAACCCGATGACCTACGATGCCGTGCCGCGAATGAATCTCAGCCTGCTTCTCTATTTTGGCTTCGACGGCCCGGGCCGCAAAGAGCTCGCCGAATTCCTCCGGCGCGGCGCCCTGACCATGCTCCTGACGATGTCGACGACCGGAGAATCTCCCTTCGGGGGACGGAGCAACCAGCAGAATTTCAGCGAAGCGACGGCGGCGCTCATCTTCGAGTTCGAGGCGGCAAAATATAAGCGCCAAGGAAATCCGCTCCTGGCGGGCGTTTTTAAGCGGGCCGCGCGCCTTTCAGCCCTCTCGGTTCGGCGCTGGCTCGAGCTCCGTCCTGTCCGGTTCATCAAGAACGAATTTCCGCCTGAATCCCAGCACGGCCGGCAGAAAAGCTACGGGTATTACGGCGTTTATTCCCTGTTGATTGCCAGCCAGTTCGGGTTTGCGGGTCTCGTCGCCGATCCGTCCATCGAGGAGCGGCCGGTTCCCTTCGAGTCGGGGGCCTATGCTTTTGCCCTGGATGATGATTTTCATAAAGTGTTCGCTTCTTGCTCCGGCTATCACCTGGAGATCGATACCCGCGCCGACCTTCACTATGATGCGACAGGGCTGGGACGCCTGCATAAAGCGGGAGTTCCCACGGAGACGGCCCTGTCGACGCCGATTGTGGCCTCACCCGAGTACCTGGTCTCGACTCGCGAATCCCGCCGAAACGTGGCCGTCGGCCCCGGATGGGAGGAAAACGGCCGCGTTCATTGGCTTGCCGATTGTTCGGCTGAAATCGGCGCGGTGGAGTTCAGACCGCTCATCGAAAAACCGGAAACGATCAAGTTCGGCTTATCTTACCAGGGCCTTCCTGGCGGCGCGCGAATCGTCGAGACCTATGAGCTGGGCAGGGATGGAATCACCGTCAAAGACGAAATGTTCGGATCGGCGAAGGGCCTTCTCGTCCAGATCCCTCTTCTCCTGACCGACGGAAACCATACGTCGCGGATCGAGGCCGGAAAGAACTTTTTCAAGGTTTCTTATCAGGGGCATGTCTATAGAGTCGTCTGCCTCGAGCCGTCCGGGGCGACGGCCTGCAGCGAGGATTTTCCCGCTCCCAACCGGAACGGCGTCTATAAGGTCGGGGTCTTCAGGACCGCCGGGAAATCCATGACTTACCGTCTTTCCCTTGATTAGCTTGAAGAAGAATTTCCGGGTTCATAAAACGAGAGTCGTTTGTTTTGCCCGCGGAGAAATTGAAAAACGGTCCGGGATGATGTATAAGTCCGACCTTCCGATCGAGTCCGATCATGTTTTGAGGCCCGGCCGGCGAAACGGCGCGGCCCTGATATCGGAGGAAAAGCCATGAAAACCGACGACGCCATCGCGCTCGGAGTTCCTCATATTTTGCTCCCCAAACCGGGAATCGACCTGGGAAAATGGGCGGTCATCGCCTGCGACCAGTTCACTTCCGAGCCCGAATACTGGGACAGAGTGCGGGATTATGTCGGCGACGCCCCTTCGGCCCTCAACCTGATCTATCCCGAGGTCTACCTGGGTGAACCGGAAGCCGAATCGCGGATCCGTCGCATCCGCGAGCACATGATGCGCTACCTGGAGGAAGGAATTTTTATCGAGGCGGAGGGATTCGTCTATGTCGAGCGTCGGACCGGCCAGGGCGTCCGCCGCGGGCTGATGGCCTGTCTCGACCTCGAATGTTATGACTACAGCCGGGGGGCGACGAGTCTCATTCGGGCGACCGAAGGGACGATCCTGGAGAGAATCCCGCCCCGCGTCAAGATCAGGGAAGGAGCCCCCCTGGAAATTCCCCATATCATGGTCCTGATCGACGATCCGGGCGGCACGGTGATCGGCCCGCTCGCCGAGGTTAAAAGCCGACTCCGCTGTCTCTATGACTTCGACCTGATGATGGACTCGGGCCATGTCGCCGGGTTCCAGGTGGATGATGAGCGGCTGGAAAAGGGCGTCATCGGCGCCCTGCGGGCGCTGGCCGATCCGGCGGCGTTCGTGAGCCGATACGGGCTCGCGCCGCAGACCCCCGTTCTTCTTTACGCCATGGGAGACGGCAACCATTCCCTGGCCACGGCCAAGGCCATCTGGGAGAAGACGAAGGAAAAGGCGGGCGGTTCGGCAGAGGTCAGGAATTCGCCTCTCCGCTATGCCCTTGTCGAGCTTGTCAACCTCCATGACCCGGCCCTCGTTTTCGAGCCCATTCACCGGGTTCTTTTCGACATTCGGGCGGAGCGCGATATCGTCGGGGAAATGAAGGCTTTTTACGCCGGGCGGGTTCGATGGATTCCCAGCCGCTCAGTCGACGAGATGAAGGCGGCCGTCGACCGGCAAGCAGGGACTCCGCACAAGATAGGAATGATCCAGTCCTCCGGCTTCGGCGTCATCGAAGTGGCCGACCCGAAGACCAACCTGCCGGTCGGGACCCTGCAGAATTTTCTCGACGCCTTTATGAACGAGAAGGGCGCGAGGGAGATCGATTACGTCCACGGCACGGAGGCCGTGCTCAAGCTGGGGCGGCAGGCCGGGTGTGCGGGATTTTATCTCCCGGCCATGGACAAGCGGGAGCTCTTCCGGACGGTCATCCTGGACGGAGCTCTGCCCCGCAAGACCTTTTCCATGGGCGAAGCCCCGGATAAGCGCTTCTACCTCGAAGCGCGCCGGCTCATCTCTTTGTCTCCCTGACCACCGGAAGGGTGAGGTGCGAGGCGAACTTTGCCGAGCGCCAGATGCGCTGCGTCGCCGCCCGGAAATCCGACTCCTTGGCCTCAAAAATGTTCGGCACGAAGGTCTGCGGGTTCCGGTCAATGAGCGGGAACCAGGTGCTCTGCACCTGGACCATGATC
>CAZNVB010000106.1:0-4231 GCA_964576265.1 uncultured Eubacteriales bacterium
GAACCGAACCGGGAAGGCCGATGTCCTCGATCGCCTGCCGGTCGATTTCCCGCATCTGTTGCGCCGTCAAAATTTTCATCGTCTTTTCCTTTGATGGGAATTTTATCATAAGCGGGATTTTTTTACTGCTCAAAGCCTCCCTCTCCCTGCCAGTGATGCCGGGGTGGCCTCTTGAAAATGCGGCCGTCGCGTTGCTTTTCTAGATCGTTTATGCTAATTTGAGCGAGAAAATTTCGATCCTTAGAGGAGGCTTTTCATGAGGATAAAAATCGGCATCAACGGCTTCGGCCGCATCGGCCGAAATCTTTTCCGGACAGCCTATCAGGACCCGGAACTGGAGTTTGTGGCGGTCAATGACATCACGGACGCGAAAACGCTGGCCCATCTTCTGAAGTACGACTCAGTTCTGGGCAGGTTCTCCGCCGAGGTCAGCGCTTCAGCCGACGCGATCCACGTCGACGGCAAGGAGATCAAGGTCTTTGCCGAGAAAGATCCCGGCTTGATTCCTTGGGATAAGCTTGGCGTGAATGTCGTCGTCGAGGCGACGGGAAAGTTCAAAAAAAAGGAAGAAGCGCTCAAACACGTCCGCGGCGACGTCAAGAAGGTTATTTTTTCAGCTCCGGCGAGCGATCCGGACGCAACAATCGTTTTGGGCGTGAATGAGAATATTTATGATCCGGAAAAACACCATATCCTGTCGAATGCCTCGTGCACGACGAACTGCCTGGCTCCGGTGACAAAAGTCATCCACGAAAATTTCGGCATCGAAAAGGCCTTCATGACGACCATTCATTCCTACACCAACGACCAGCGGATTCTCGATCTTCCCCATAAAGATCTCCGTCGCGCCCGGGCCGCGGCTGTCTCCCAGATTCCCACCACTACGGGAGCCGCCAAGGCCGTCGGCCTGGTCCTGCCCGAGCTCAAAGGAAAGATCGACGGCATCGCCATTCGCGTTCCGACGCCGAACGTCTCGGTTGTCGACCTGGTCGCTCTGCTAAAGAAAAAAGTGACCGAGACAGAAGTGAACGAGGCTTTCGTCAAAGCTTCCCAGGGCGAGCTTAAGGGAATTTTGACGATCACTTTTGAACCTCTGGTCTCGGTGGATTTCATGGGCAATCCTTATTCGGCCATCGTCGACGCCGAGTACACGAAAATCGTCGACCAGAACTTGGTTAAGGTCCTGGCTTGGTATGACAACGAATGGGGATATTCCTGCCGCCTCCGGGACTTGATCAAGTTTATTGCCAAGTAGTCCGACAATGAAATCTCTAGACGAGCTTGAGTTTAAAGGGAAAACGGTCTTCCTGCGGGTGGATTACAATGTCCCGCTCGACGAGGCGGGAGGGATTCGCGACGATACCCGAATCCGGGCGTCCCTGCCGACGGTGAATTATCTTCTCGACCGCGAGGCGAAACTCGTCGTCGCTTCCCATTTGGGAAGGCCGAAAGGAAAATTCGATCCCCGAATGAGCCTTGCTCCGGTTGCCAGAAGGCTTGGCGAACTCATCGGTCGACAGGTGATTCTCGCTCCGGGTGTCGTCGGAGAGGAGGTCGACGGGCTCAAGGGATCTCTTCAGGAGGGCCAGGTCTTGCTGCTTGAGAATGTCCGTTTTCAGGCGGAAGAGACCGCCAACGATGAGAGCTTTGCCCGGAAGCTGGCGGAAGGGATCGATGTCTATGTCAACGATGCTTTCGGTTCGTGTCACCGCGCCCATGCCTCGGTTGCCGCCGTCACCCGGTTTGTCGGCCAAAAGGCGGCCGGGTTTCTGCTGAGAAAAGAAGTCGACTACCTGAATCGAGCCGTTCATTCTCCTTTGCATCCCTATGTCCTGATTCTCGGAGGGGCCAAGGTTTCGGACAAGATTCCGGTGATCCGAAACCTGATGGGCAAGGCCGATCATCTCCTCATCGGGGGGGCGATGGCGTACACGTTTTTTAAGGCCATGGGAAACGATGTCGGGAAAACCCTGGTCGAGGACGACATGCTCGAGACGGCCCGCGAAATCCTGACCGAGGTTCAAACCCGCAAGGTCCGTTTTCTCCTTCCCGTCGATCATGTTCTTGCTCCCTCGCTCGAGGCGGATGCGGCGAGCGAAATCGTCTCTTCCTTTCCTTTTCCGGCCGACCGGATGGCGGTGGACATCGGTCCGAAGACCGTGGAAAAATACGAGGCGGTCATCGCCGGCGCCAAGATGGCCGTCTGGAACGGACCTTTGGGTGTCTTTGAAGTCGATGCCTTCTCCCGAGGAACAATAAATGTTGCTTCTGCCGTGGCCTCGTCCGGCGCGCTTTCCATCGTCGGCGGAGGCGATTCCATCGCCGCATTGAAAAAGGCGGGCGTCAGCGAAAAGATCACCCATATCTCGACCGGCGGCGGAGCATCGCTTGAATATCTCGCTTATGGAACTCTTCCCGGAATCGAGGCTCTTGAATGAGCGTTGATCGCCGACGGAGATGAAAGCCTGGCAATGAACCTGAGACCCCTCTTTGTGGCCGGGAACTGGAAAATGAACCTGACGATTCCCGAGGCCGAGAGACTGGCTGCGGCCATTGTCGGGGCGAGCCCGGGGCTTCCTGAGGCCCGGCTTGTCGTCGCCCCTCCCTTCACCGCCCTTTCTTCTGTTCGAGAAGTTCTCCGGGGAAGTTCCGTCAGCCTTGCCGGGCAGAATCTTTATTGGGAGGAAAAAGGGGCCTTCACGGGAGAGATTTCCGCCGCGATGCTCCGGGATGTCGGCTGTCAATACGTTATCATCGGGCACTCGGAAAGGCGGCAGTATTTCGGCGAAACGGACGCCGGGGTGAATAAGAAAATCCGGGCGGCTCTGAGTCACGGTCTGTCGCCGATTGTCTGCGTCGGCGAATCTCTCGATGAACGGGAGAATGGCCAGACCATCGCTCGAATCATGTCCCAGATTGAAGAGGGGTTCAAAAATCTTGGGGCGGCGGGCTTTTCTCAGACGATGATCGCCTACGAACCGGTCTGGGCAATCGGGACCGGGAAAACAGCCACTCCGGCCCAGGCCGAAGAGGTCCACGCTCTAATCCGGGAAAAATTGGCCGAAGAGTATGGAAATAGCCCGGCCTCCTGTGCTATAATTCTTTACGGCGGATCGGTGAAGCCGGCGAATGCCTTTGATCTTTTGACCGAGAAAGATATTGACGGTTTTCTCGTCGGAGGGGCTTCGCTGGAGGCCGCGTCTTTTATTGAAATTACGAAAGAAGCCATCAGGGCGTTGAAGGTCAAAACGTGAGCGCTTTGGTCACCATCATTCATGTCGTTATCTGTTTGATTTTAATTATCGCCGTCTTGCTGCAGTCGGGGAAAGCTGCCGACCTGGCCGGTGCCTTCGGCGGCGGTGGAAGTCAGACGGCGTTCGGGCCTCGAGGGGCGGCGACCATCCTCTCCAAAGTCACGACGGTCTGCGCGATCCTTTTTATGCTGACCTCGATGGGGTTGTGGATTCTCTCGGCCAAGGGGACGAAATCCGTGGTCAGCGGGGAGAAACCGGCACCGATCGAGCAGCCGGCCGCCGGAGAGAGCCAGAAAGATCAAGCTGCGGCTCCGGCCAAGAGCGCCGAAGAGGAGAAAGCTGCGGCCGGTCAAGTCCAGGTCGCTCCGACGGAGACGAAACCTCAGGAGCCGCAGAAGAAGGATGCGGCTCCGGAGAAGAAATAAACGAAATCCCGGGAACACTCCCGAGTGAATGCCGAAGTGGTGGAATTGGCAGACACGCTAGCTTGAGGGGCTAGTTCCTGGTATACGGGAGTAGGGGTTCGAGTCCCCTCTTCGGCATTTCCTCCCCCTCAAAGTTGAATCTTTCGTTCACGTCCGGCTTGCCACCCAGAGGGAAAAGTCGGTTTCCGACATCGCACCGGTCGTTCTTCCCCGCTCCGTTCCCCGGGTCATGACGACAAACGTGGGGACAGCTTGAATGCCAAGCTGGCGGGCGAGGTCCGGATAATGGTCGGTATTGATCCTGAGGACCATGATTTCTCCCCGCCGTCTTTTCGCCAGCCTCTCGACGAGCGGATGCATCATCGCACAGGGCGCGCAGGAAGGCGAATAAAAATCGACGAGAACCGGAAGCCCGCCGTTCCGTAAAAGCACGGCCAGATGATCCGGATTTGCTTCGATCACCGTCCCCGGCTCAGGGAGTTCGTTTCGGCAGCGGCCGCAGACGACCTTTTTCCCTTCCTGATCCAGAGGAAAGTTGTTGGTTGCTCCGCA
>CAZNVB010000107.1:0-5613 GCA_964576265.1 uncultured Eubacteriales bacterium
CGAACGCGATGACCTCGTTGTCTCGACTCAGGCAGTCCAAAGCTCTGAGCAACCCTTCATCCTGACCTTCAGACCGGAGAAAGCCGGTTTTTATTTTTTCCAGGCCGCTTCCTCAGATAATCTGGAAAACGCAATCACAACGACGACATCCTTTTATGTCATGGGAGAGGATTATGTCCCTTGGGAAAGGAGAGATGACGATTCGATCGAGCTCGTTCCCGATCGGCTGAACTATCACCCCGGCGAGACCGCCCGGATTCTGGTGAAATCTCCTTATGAAAGAGCCAAAGCGCTGGTCACGGTCGAACGAGACTCCATCTTCGATTGCCGTGTCCTCGATATTATCGGGACATCCAGCCAGGTCGAAATTCCCGTCAAAGCGGAGCACCTACCCAACGTTTTTGTTTCCGTTTTGCTCGTCCAGGGAAGGAAAGATATCGTCCACGCCGACAGCAGCACGGAAATCGTCAGGCCTGGATTCAAAATCGGCTATGCCAAGATCAATGTCGATCCCGGAGAAAAGCGGCTGGTTGTTGAGGTCGAAAAAGACCGGGAGCAATTCCGGCCGGGCGAGACGGTCAGGCTGAAATTTCGGGTGAAAGATTCAGCCCAGCAAGGATGCGCTTCTTCTTTGACCGTGGCTGTCGTCGATGTCGGCGTTCTCAACCTCATCGGCTATCAAACGCCAGACGCTTTCTCTGAATTCTATGCCCCACGACCGTTAGCCGTGCGGACGGCGGAATCCCGTCTCCACATTATCAGTCAAAGAGAATACGGGGAGAAGGGCGAAGAGCCTGGCGGCGGAGGGGCAGAAGGTCTGGCCTCTCCTCTCGGCTTGGCCGAAGTCGAGCTCCGCGGTGATTTCCGGACGACCGCTTACTGGAATCCATCGCTCGTCACCGATCAGCATGGCGAGGCAGAAGCGACGTTTGCTCTGCCAGGCAATTTAACGACTTTCCGGGTCATGGTCGTCGCCCAGACGAAGAACTCCCAATTTGGTCGAGGAGAGTCTTTGTTCCGGGTGTCGAAAGACCTCATGCTTCAGGCTTCCCTGCCGCGATTCGCTCGAGTCGGGGATAAATTTGACGGCGGCGTGGTCATTCACAACTATTCCTCCTCCCGTGGCGAGGCCGTTCTCGTCGCTGAGACGAGAGGCATTCGTCTCGTCGAAGAAGGCAAGGAACGAAGAATCTTGCTTGCCCCTGGCGAGAGCCGGGAAATTCTCTTCCCCCTGGAGGCCGTTGAGCCCGGAGAAGCGACCTTTTCTTTCCGCTCGAGGATGGGAAGCCTCGAAGACGGGCTCGAGGCAAGAATTCCTATCCTCTTGCCAAGGCCAAAAGAAACCGTCGCCTTGTTCGGTCAGACAGAGGGAAAAGCGGACGAAGTCATCAAGTTCCCAGGCCGGGTTTTTCCAGAAGCGAGCTGGCTTGAAGTCCAAGCTGCCTCCTCTGCTATCGTGGGACTCAAAGGGGCTTTGGAGGAACTCTCGGAATATCCCTATGCGTGCCTGGAACAAAAGCTCTCTTCCCTCCTCCCCTATATCGTAGCTGCAAAATTTCTTATCGATTTCAGATTGACGACGCTCAGCGAGAAGGAAATCTCCGACCGGGTCGAGCGCGGTCTCAAACAAATCTCAAGCTATCAGAAGGACAATGGAGGAATCTCACCGTGGCCGGAAGCTCCTGCCTCGCCGTTCCTGACGTGCTACGCCGCGTTCGCCTTGATCAAGGCTCGGGAAGCGGGATTTGCGGTCGAGGAGTCCGTCCTCGATCGGGCGGCGGACTACTTGCGCGAATTCCTCCGCTCGGAATGGCGGCCCGAACAACATCCTTTTGGTCTGCGCACTTGGAATTCAATAAAAGCTTATGCCCTTTATATTGCGGCGCTGCGGAAAGAGATCGAGCCCGGTTACGCTGAGAAGCTCTTTTTGGAGAGGGAAAAACTTCACCTCTTTGGCCGAACCTTGCTTCTCAAAGCTCTTCACTATGGTCAAGGCGCTCCGGAGGCGCGGCAGATCCTTTTCCAGGAACTCATGAATATGATCAAGGTCGAGCCGGATTCGGCCCATTTCGAGGAGGACACGGCGGAAGGCGCGGAATGGATTTATTCTACGAGCCTGAGGACGACGGCGTTCATTCTCCAGACGATGATCGAGATCGGGGAAGAACAACCCTTTCTTTCTTCGGTCGCCCGCTGGATTGTCGATCAGCTTCGGGCCGGGGGACGTTTTTCCACGCAGGAGAATTTTTATGCCATCTACGCTCTCCAGGACTATTACCGGAGCTATGAAAAAGAAAGCCCGGAATTTCGGGCACAAATGACTCTCGCTGATCGAATCCTTCTCCAAGCAAGGTTCCATTCCGGGGAGCGCAAGATCATCTCCTCCCGGAAAACTTTTTCCGAGATCGGCATAGGGGAGGTCCAAACTCTGCCCTTCAAAGTGGCAAAGGAAGGATCGGGAACGCTTTTTTATGGAGCCAGAATGACCTATGCTCCGAAGACAGAAGCTCAGCCGCGGGATGAGGGGCTGGCTGTCTGGAAAAAGATAGAATCGATCGATGGGAAGCCGCTGTCCATCGTTCCGGCGGGCTCGCTGGCCGTTGTCACGTTGGAGATTGCTCTTCCTCAGGAAACCCTGTTCGTCGCTGTTAACGATCCCCTGCCCGCTGGGTTCGAAGCGGTCAACCCGAATTTTCTAACCGAGAGCGAGGAAGCCCAGCGGCAACTGGATGCTCTGGCCGGCCGCTCGGTTTGGAACTTCCGGACCGGTTTCTCTCATGTCGAAATGCATGACGACAGAGTCCTTCTCTTTGCCGATTCTCTTCACGCCGGAGTTCATGTCCATCGGTATCTTGTTCGGGCGCTTTCGAGCGGCCAATTCTGGCTGCCTGGGACAACGGTTGAAAAGATGTACGCTCCCGAAGTTTTCGGCCGGAGTCCGGAAGGAAAAGTCTTGGTCTCGAGATGAAGCGGATAGAAAAAATCTCGATTGGAGCAGGGATTTTGTTCTTCCTTGCCGTCCTCTCGACTTTTCTCCCTTTTCCAAAGGCGAAACTCAGTCCGGGCCGGGTTGTGTCGCTTAAGATTCTCGATCGGAACGGCCTCCTGCTCAGAGAAGTCCTTTCCGACGAAGGGGGAAGATGTCGCTGGGTGGGATTGGGAGAAATTTCGCCTTATCTTGTTCAGGCCACGATCGCGACGGAAGACCGATTGTTCTTCTTTCATCGCGGCGTCAATCCGGCATCGACGTTGCGGGCGCTCTGGCAGAACCTGCGTCAAGGTCGTGTCATTTCCGGAGCCTCGACGATTACCCAGCAGGTCGTCCGAAGCCTTTATCCTCGGCGACGAAATCTCTTTCTCAAGCTGCGTGAGATCTGGCTGGCTGCCCGTCTTGAAAACTCGACCAGTAAGGAAGAAATTCTGACCCAGTACCTCAACCGGATTTTTTATGCCAACCAAGCTTATGGGATTGAGGCGGCCTCGCGGTTATATTTCGCCAAACCGGCAGCTCATTTGAGCTTGGCCGAAGCCGCCTTTCTGGCGAATATCCCCCGCTCGCCGGCCCTCCTGGATCCCTATCGCTCTTTCTCTTTGGCCAAAGAAAAACAGAGGGACATTTTGCGGAAGATGTGCGGGCTCGGATACATCTCCAAGGCCGAGGCGCAGAGGGCTCTTCGCCAGGAGATTCGGATCGTTCCGGCCAGAGAACAATTCCGCGCCCCCCATTTTTGCGATATGATTCTGGGCCGCCTGACTCGGGAGGAAAGGGAAACGCTGATTTCTGTACGGACGACGCTGGACTACGTTCTGCAACGGAAAGTCGAAGTTCTGGTTAGAGGGGCTCTCGATTCGCTTGCCGACCGCGGCATTTCCAATTTCGCCGTCGTTGTTGTCGAGAACTCGACCGGCGATGTTCTCTCCCTTGTCGGTTCAGGAGATTTTTTTGCCGATCGTACCCAGGGACAGGTCAACGGGGCGACAGCTCTTCGGCAGCCGGGATCCGCCCTCAAACCTTTCACTTATGCCCTGGCTCTGGAGAACGGTCTGACGGCAGCCACGAGAATCGAGGACTCCGCCGCCCAATGGGCCTCTCTGCCTGGCGGCTATATGCCACGCAACTACGACCGGAGGTATCACGGCCCGGTCAGCCTGCGCCAGGCGCTTGCTTGTTCCTACAATATTCCTGCGGTGGCGGTGCTTGATGCGATCGGCCCGGACCTTCTCTATTTGAGATTGAAATCCCTCGGCTTTGAGAGTTTAAAAGAGAGCCCAGCCTACTATGGGATCGGTTTGAGCCTGGGGAACGGCGAGGTCACTCTCCTCGAACTTGTTCGAGCCTACTCTGTTCTCGGCCGGCAGGGCCTTGACCTCCCTTTGAGGACGGTGATGGAGAAGACGACGGCAAGAGGGGAAAGGATGACGATCGGAACTTTGGCCGAAGGGCGGCGTCTCTTTTCTCCCCAAGTCGCTTTTCTCATTACTCATATTCTTGCCGACCGAGATGCCCGGATTCCTTCCTTCGGCTATCAAACCCCCCTGGCGCTTCCTTTTCCTTGCGCTGCCAAAACCGGAACGACAAAGGATTTCCGCGACAACTGGACGATCGGCTATACTCCGAGATTCACGGTCGGTGTCTGGGCCGGAAATTTCGACGGCAGCTCGATGCGCCATGTGTCGGGCATCACAGGCTGCGGTCCCCTGTTCCGAGATGTCATGCTTCTTCTTCATCAGGACGGCCGATGGCCGGAGTTCCTCGAGCCCGAGGGACTGATTCGCAAGTCCATCTGCCCCCTATCAGGTAAACTTCCGGGGAAGTTCTGTACGGGGACGGTCGAGGAGATTTTTATCGCCGGAACGGAGCCGAAAGAAGTTTGTCCAGGACACAAGCCGATCGGAGAGGTCGAGGATTTTGTCATCAGGAAGGCCCGGCCTCTTCGGTCCTCCGCGCTGCAGATTATCTCTCCTCGAAATGGAGATGTTTTCCGGCTCGATCCTGTACTGCGGGGTGAACACCAACAGATCAAACTCAAAATTGCCGTTCCCGACAGTTTGCCGGTGGAACGCGTGGAGTGGTGGGTCAATGGGAGGAAAATCGGCCAAGCAGGTTATCCCTATTCTCTGTTCTGGAAAATTTCGCCCGGTTCTTGTACAATTCAAGGGCGGGCTGTTTGCCAGGGAAAGACTCTGGAAACTCAGCCGGTTAGGATCACGGTTTTGAGCTCAACGTCGACCGGAAGCTGACTGTTCGAGATGAAACGGCGAGATTTTATTCATGGGGCGGCGGGTTTTGCTCTTTTTAGAAAGGGAGTCTTTTCGAGAAAAGGAGAAAGTCAACCGATGAACAAGCAAGAAGTCAAGACCGATAAAGCGCCCCGCGCGATCGGGCCTTATTCTCAGGCGATCATCGCCAATGGTTTTGTCTTTGCCTCGGGGCAGATCGCCATCGATCCGTCAAGCGGCGACCTCGTGGCCGGGGGAATTGAAGAACAAACGCGACAGGTTCTAAAGAACCTTGGCGCGGTCCTTGAAGCCGCCGGGACTTCTTTTGACCGTGTAGTGAAGGCCACCGTTTTTCTTCAGGACATGAACGATTTCGGCCGGATGAACCAGATC
>CAZNVB010000108.1:0-2671 GCA_964576265.1 uncultured Eubacteriales bacterium
AGGCTGATGACCACGCCGCCGTCGTTCCCGACGATCAGCCGCTCGCCGTCCGGGCTGATCCACATGGCGTGATAGTCGGAGTGGGACTGGCCGAAACTCGTCAGCTGGCGGAACGTCTTTCCGCCGTCTTCGCTCACCGACAGCTGCGTGGCCAGCATATAAAGAATGTTTTCGTTTTGGGGATTGACAAAGATCCGGCTGTAATAGAACGGCCGGTTATGGATGTTCTCCGTACTGTTGACGACCTGCCAGTTCCGGCCGCCGTCGGCCGAACGGAGGACGACACTTTTCTTGGCCTCGACCAGGGCATAAACAATCTCGGGTTGGGAAGGCGCAAAGGCCAGGCCGCAGCGCCCGAGCTCGCCGGCCGGAAGGCCGTTTTTCTCGGTCAGCTTTTCCCATGTCTCTCCGCCGTCAATGGTGATATAAATTCCGCTCCCCGGGCCGCCGGAAACAAAAAACCAGGGCCAACGGCGGTGCTCCCACATGGAAGCCAGAATTCTGCCGGGGTTGGAGGGATCCATCGCCAAATCCGCGGCGCCGGTTTTCTCGTCGACATAGAGGATTTTTTTCCAGGTCTTCCCGCCGTCGACTGTCCTGAAGACGCCTCGCTCGGGGCTGTCTCCCCAGGTGGCGCCGAGGGCGGCCACATAGACGACATCGGAATTCTCAGGGTGGATGAGGACTTTGGAGATCTTCTCCGTTTTCTCCAACCCCATCAGCCGCCAGGTTTTTCCGGCGTCGAGGCTCCGGTAGACACCCCGGCCGACACTCACGGAATTCCGGGGCTTGGATTCTCCTGTCCCGACCCAGACAATGTTCGGGTTCTTCCGGTCGACGGCAATGGCGCCGATCGAGGCCACCGGCTGATCGTCGAAAACCGGCGTCCAGGTCGTCCCGCCGTCGGTGGACTTCCAGACGCCGCCAGCCGCCGCGCCGACATAGATGACGTCGGGATTCGAGATCACGGCTTCGATCGCCCCGATGCGGCCGCTCATGTTGGCCGGGCCGATCGACCGCGCTTTGAGTCCGGCCAGGACATCCGCCGTCACCTGGGCGGAAAGAAATGAAAATCCGGCCACAGCAACCAAAAACACGACCATGACAAAAAGCCTGAAAAATTTCTGACGACTCACCGCTCCTCCTGGAAAGCGAATTTCAGCGGATAGAAAAATTCCGCACAAAAATTTTGACTCTGCTGAGCCAATTTTTCTTCCCTATCTTAGCGGTTTTCGAAAAAGAAAAAAGGTACCGTTCCGGAAAGAAAGCTGTACAACTTCTTCATCCGATAGAAAGCGCCTCCGATGCCTCGAGAATCGGCTTGACTTCTTCTCCTCCCGTGCTTACTATTTTTTTGGTGGGAAGGGGAAGCTCGGATGAGAGATAGAGCGCTCGTTCCGCTCGCCTGGATAACAATGCAGTTCCCGGTCCCATCAAGCACGAGGCCCGGGAAGGAGTGAAAGAAATGAATGCCCCTCCAGCGGCTCGAATTCTCCTGATCGAAGACGATTCCGTCACCGCCCGACTCCTGTCGAGAAAGCTCGACGGGGCGGGCTATGCCGTCGAACATGTCCGGGACAGCGATTCGGCCATCACCAGGCTGCTGACGGAATCTTTCGACCTTCTGACTCTCGATTATTCTCTTCCCGGACGGAACGGTCTGGAAGTCATCCGGATGCTGGGAAGCCGGGGGATTTTTCTGCCCATCATCATGGTCACCGGCAGTGGCGATGAGCGGATCGCCGTCGAAGCGATGAAACTCGGCGCAAAGGATTACATCGTCAAGGACGAAGAAGGGCGCTATCTCGAACTCCTTCCCAAAGTCGTGGAGAGGATCCTTTCTGAGCGGAATCTCCTCCGGGAAAAACAACAGGCCATCGAGGCCCTGACCGAAACCCAGGCCCGTTACCAGGCGCTTTTCGAAAATACGCCCCTCGGGCTCTACCGGACGACGCCGGACGGGCAGTTCATCGACGCCAACCCGGCCTTGATCCAGATGCTCGGCCTCTCCGACAAGTCGAGCCTTCTCCAGATGAGATTGATCGATTTCTACAAGGATCCCCTGGACATGAGCCATTGGCAGGAAATCATGGAAAAACAGGGGGCGATCAACAATTATGAAGTCGAGTTCGTCCGGTCCGACGGCCAGCCGATCTGGGTCGAGAACAACTCCCGCACGGTCCACAATGCCGCGGGAAAAATCCTTTATTACGAAGGAAGCCTCCAGAACATCACCGAGCGAAAAAAAACCGAGGAAGATTTTCGTCGCATGCTCGTCTCGAACTCGACGATCGCCGAGCTCTCCAAAGCCCTTCTTTCCCCCGGATCGATCAAGTCCATCTCTCAGCTGATCCTGGAAAAGGCCAAATCCCTGACCGGCAGCCGGATCGGCTATGTCAGCTATGTCGATCCCCTGACGGGTCATCACCTCTGCGCCGCCATGAGCCCGGAATTCGCGGATCTTTTCAACCTCAAGGAGAATGAGGATATTTCCCCAAAGATTACCGGCCTCTGGCGCTGGGTTCTGGATAAGAAACGGCCTCTTCTCACCAACTCCGCGGCCGAAGATGTCCGTTTCGCCTCTTTCGATAAAGCCAAGATCACCGTCCAGCGGGTTTTATCCGTCCCCGTCTTTTTCGGCGAAAAGTTTGTCGGCCAGATCTCGGTGGCC
>CAZNVB010000109.1:0-1959 GCA_964576265.1 uncultured Eubacteriales bacterium
TTGAAGGAGTTCGTCCGATCTTCGTCGACATTGACTCACATGGATACAATGTCGATATGAACCAGCTCGAGGAGGCCATCAAAAAGCGGCGGCGCCGATCAAAGAGGCTAAAGGCCATCCTCCCCGTCCATGTTTTCGGGCGGCCCTGCGATATGACGGAGATCATGCGTCTTGCGGCCGAGCACGATCTGGAGGTGATCGAGGACGCCTGCGAAGCGATCGGCGCCGAGCTTCTCGTCAAGCGGGGAAAACGGATTTCCGCCTGGAAAAAGGCCGGGACCTTCGGCCGGTGCGGTGTCTTCGCCTTCTATCCCAACAAACAGATGACGACCGGCGAAGGGGGGATGATTGTGACGGACGACCGGCGGCTGGCCGATCTCTGCCGCAGTCTTCGCAACCAGGGCCGTTCTTCTCGTGGCGCCTGGCTCCAGCATGAACGTCTCGGCTATAATTACCGGTTGAGCGATATCCACTGTGCTCTGGGAATCGCCCAGCTGGAGAGGATCGAAGAGCTTCTCAAAAAGCGTGAACGGGTCGCCTGTCTTTATGAGGAGAAATTGAAAGACATCCCCGATCTGGAAACGCCTCCGCTCGAGCCCGGCAAGAAAATCAGCTGGTTCGTCTATGTCGTGCGCCTCTCAGACGGATTCCGCCGGTCCGGCCGCGATTTCGTCCTGACCAAACTCCGGGAGGCGGGAATCGGCTGCAGCGATTATTTCTCCCCCATCCACCTCCAGCCGTTCTATCGGCGCGCTTTCGGGTATCGGCGGGGCGATTTTCCTGTTACCGAGAGCGTGGCGGAGAGGACCGTGGCGTTGCCCTTCTACAACACTCTGACGGAAGAGGAGGTTGATTTCATCGCCGCCACATTGAAGCAAATCCTCGCTTTGATCGCCCCATGAAAAAGAGAATCCGCCTCCTTTTGAAATCCCGCAGCCTGTTTTTGATGGACCTCCTCATCTTTGCGGCCGCGTTTGTCGTTTCCTATGCCATCCGTTTTGAGGGCAGCCCGGTCGGCGTCTTTTCCAAGCAGATGTTTTTCCTCCTCCCGTATATCGTCGTCCTCCGGCTCATCTGTTTCATCCTTTTCTCCATCTATTCGATGGCCTGGATTTATATTTCTATCCGCGAGGTCTTCCAGATCACCGCCGCCCTTCTGCCGCTCTCGATCGGCCTCTTCGGCCTGAGGCTCTTTCTTCCTTCGGCCTTTCCCGTCCTCAGAGTCCCGCTCAGCATTATCGTCATGGAATTTCTCCTTTCTCTTTGCGGCACGGCGGGAATTCGAATCATCCGGCGTTTTCTCCATGAGCGGGAGGCCAGGGATTCGTTCTCCAACCTGAGAGAGGGAAAAAGCCGAAACGTCATCCTCATCGGAGCCGGCGACGCGGGAAACATGCTGGTCCGGGAACTGCGAAAGCGTCTCGATCTCGGCCTGAACGTGGTCGGATTCGTCGACGATAATCCCGCCAAACGTGATACGGTCATTCAAGGGATCCGCGTCCTGGGGGCATCTTCAGACATCCCTGACATTGCTCGAAAACTCGGCGTCACCGAGGCCATCATCACCATCGCCAACGCCTCCTCCAAAGATATCCGCCGGTTCAAAGAACTCTGCGAGCGGGCCGGGATCAAAACCAAGATCATTCCCGGTTTGTTCGAGCTCCTCGAGGACGAAATTCAAATCACGAAAATCCGGGATATTAATATCGAGGACGTCCTCGGCCGAAGCGTCGTCCGGTTCGAGAATCATCGTCGCGAGATCTTCAGCTTCTACGGCAAGAAACGGATTCTGATTTCCGGAGCCGGGGGGTCGATCGGCTCCGAGCTCTCCCGTCAGCTCGCCGCGATGAAGCCCGAAAAACTCATTCTTCTCGATAAGGATGAATTCGGCGTTTATTCCCTCGAGCGCCAGATGCTCTGGTCCTTCCCCGAAGTCAGGATTGCGCCGCTGATCGCCGA
>CAZNVB010000110.1:0-1670 GCA_964576265.1 uncultured Eubacteriales bacterium
TCCCGGCTCAGGGAGCGAAAAGTCACCTGGGTGATCTCATAGCCTGTGATCAGCCGGTCTTCGTCTTTTTTGAATGCGGCGCAAGCGGTGATGACCCGATGCCGTTTGCCGGAGAGCTTCTCCAGCATCGCTCTCGCCTCAACCTCGTCTTGCGGTTTGCCGAGGATTTCGTTCTCGAGATGGACGATCGTGTCGGCAGCGATGACCAGGGCGGAGGGGTGTTTTTCGCCGACATCCCTGGCTTTGGCCTCGGCCGTCTGAAGGGCATAGGCCAACGGGTCGTCCTTCCTGAAAGTTTCCTCGTCCACCTCGCTGGGGATGATCTTGAAATCCGAAACCACCTGTTTGAAGAGTTCTTGGCGACGGGGCGACCGCGAGGCGAGAATGATTTCCATGCCTTAGGAATGCGGCTTTTGATTCCAGATGTGGAGCAAATAATCCTTCTGCTCTTCGAATCGGCGGGCCTGGTCTTCGACCACGCTCTCCGCTTCCTCGGAGGTCATGTCCCAGGTCTCGCGAACGAAAGACGCCACGCGGGCATAATAGAGGGGAGTGACGAGCTCGATCACCTTGAAGCGGTTGCGCGTCCAGGCATGGAAGGTGGCGGCGAGTTCATAAAGGATTTGAATCCAGATTTCGATCGGCAACTGGAAGTCCCGGACATCCATTTCGTTGGCCCTCTGAATGGCGGCAATGCAATCGGCGCTGAAGATTTCCTTCCACAGGGAGGAGAAATGCTGATATCCGACTTTGAACTTCTCGATCAATCCTTCGAGGTCGATGTTGACCGGCTCCGGCTGGATCGAATTCTTTGGTCCGAACGTCTCCACCGGCTCGCTTCCCCGGATCGCTTTCCAGTAATTCTCGAACCGTTCCATGAGCGAAAAAAGGATATAGACGACCTGACGGAACATCGGTCCGAGGTGCTGGGCCGGATCCTTGGCGTCGTGGATCTTCACTCCAAGGTTCGACTGGCAGATTCTAAAGTTCTGAGTGATCGCCGTCGTCGTCATCCAGATGTCGATGCCGTAGCGGGCGACGTCGGTTTCCCAGACGTCCTGCTCGGTGTAGAACTTCGCGACCTCTCTGGAGAGGGCGAAATCGCCGCCGATGGGTTGACGAATCCTTTTTCCGTACAGGGCCCTGGTCAGATAGTAGACGATATTGTTGGTGATCGTCCCGTCGTATTTGTGCCGCAGATAGACCGGCGCGACGAACTGATAATCCTTGTGGAGGACGGGATCCAGGAGATGATAGACCCAGTCGGAGGTGATGCTTCTCAGGTCGGCGTCGACGACGACGCAGGCGCGGGTCTGGAGGGCCCGGGCGGCTTCGAAGACCGACCGGAGCGCCGTTCCCTTTCCGGCCGGTCCACGGTAGATGGAGATGATTTTTTCCTGCCAGGGTTTGATCTGGAAATCTCTGGCCGCTTCCCGCGTGTCGTCCGTCGAGCCGCCGTCGGCGACAAGAATCACGCTCCGGCAGTCTCGATAATAGCGATCAAGGCCGTGGGTGACCATCTGGATGACATGAGCGATCGTTTTTTCGTTGTTGTAGCAGGGAATGCCGACGATGATGTCGGCGCTTTTGATTTCTTCGATGCGTTTGGCCGTGTAGCCCCGCAAGGCTGTAAAATAAGCCATCGATTCTCCTCTCCCGGCCCTGCCGCC
>CAZNVB010000111.1:0-4372 GCA_964576265.1 uncultured Eubacteriales bacterium
CGTTAGGGCCGTCCTCAAGCTCGGAGAGGAAGAGAACGGGGAGGTCGGCTTTTTCTCCCGCCGCCGGCCGGTCTTCCTCGCCGCCGAACGAATGAGATCCGAGCCCTCAGAGAAGCGTTTATCCATCAGAGGGCAGGCGCGCATGTGGCAGGAAAGGGAGATGCTCGCGGCCGAAGAAATTATCGTCTCGAGAGAAGGCGGAGAAATGTCCGGCCAGGGAAACGTGAGGACGACGTTTCCCTATAATCCCAAGAAGGAGGAGAAAAAAGAAGAGCGCCTTGAGCTCGGAGGCGGCCGGCTGAGTTTCGACCCGCAGAACCGCCTGTTGACTTATGAGCAGGAGGCCTGGCTCAAAACCCAAAGAATCGGCTTGAATTCCGACACCATCCTCGTCCGCCTCCAAAAAGAAAAGGGAGAAATCGAGAACATCACGGCCGAGGGAAATGTCAAAATCACCGCGGGTTCGCGGGAGGGTTCCGGCGCGAAGGCTTTTTATGACCTGGCCCAGGAGACGGTCGTCCTGACCGGAAACCCCAGCCTGGCCGATAAAGAAAAGGGAAAGGTGGAGGGCGACAAATTGACTTTCTATCTGACGGATGGTAGAATCCTGGTGGAAAATAAGGAGAGGGAGCGCTCTATCACCGTCCTCAAGTTTTAGCGACATGAGTTCCTGCCTAAGAGGAGTCGGGTTATCCAAGAGCTATCGGAGGAAAAAGGTTGTGGACGGCGTAACGGTGGAAGTCGGGAGCGGAGAAGTCGTCGGACTTCTGGGCCCGAACGGCGCCGGGAAGACGACGACCTTTTCCATGCTTGTCGGTCTGATCAGCCTTGATGAAGGAAAGGTTTTCCTCGGGGAAGAGGAGATCTCGGCCTGGCCGATGTATCTCCGGGCCCAGAGAGGAGTTTGCCTCTTGCCTCAGGAGCCTTCGGCTTTTCGGAAGCTCAGCGTGGAGAACAATCTTCTTTCCGTCCTCGAGGTCATGCCAGACCCGAAGCCGGAAAAAAGCGGCACGGTGGACAGGCTCCTCCGCGAATTCGGCCTGGAAAAACTGGCCAAAGCGAGGGCCGACCGCCTCTCCGGGGGCGAGCGCCGGCGTCTTGAGATTGCCCGGGCGATGGTGACCCGGCCGAAGTTCGTCCTCCTCGACGAGCCGTTCACGGGAATCGACCCGCTGGCCATCCAGGATCTCCAGAAGATCATCGTTTCGTTGAAGGAACAGGGAATCGGGATTCTGATCACCGACCATAATGTCCGGGATACCCTGAAGATCACCGACCGGGCTTATATCATCGACGAAGGCCGGATCCTCGAGTCGGGCCGGCCGGAGAAGATTGTCCGTTCCGAGGAAGTCCGGAGGAACTTTCTGGGCGAAAACTTCGCCTTTTAAAAACAATCGGGAAGTCATCTTCCATGACGCTGAAACAAAGACTCGATCAGAGGCAGGTTCAGAAGCTGATCCTGGCTCCCGCCCTTCAGCAGGCGATCAAGCTTCTTCCTCTGACCAACCTCGAGCTGATCGAGGTCATCGACAACGAGATCTCCCAGAACCCGATGCTCGAGGAGGACACGCCCGACCGGAAGGTTCAGGAAAAAGAAGAAGAAACCGGCGGCGAGAGAGAAACGGCGGATGAAGGGGATCCGGCCGCCGGGGTGGAGCGGGAGATCGCCGGGGATTTCGAGCTCGAGTCTCAATTCCAGGAATATCTTGACGACGGATTCCCCCTCCGTTTTTCCGAGCGGAAGGAGGTTCCGGCGCTGGAAAATATCCTTTCCAAAAGCCCCTCCCTCTGGGATCATCTGAACTGGCAGGCGAGCCTGACGTTTTTTAATCCGGCTGACGGTGAAATCGCCCAGCTCATCATCGGGAACATCAACGAAGACGGCTATCTCACCTCCTCGGAAGAGGAACTGGCGCGAGCGACCGAAGCTCCCGTCGAGAAGATCCGCGAGATCAGGAATAAAATCCGGACGTTCGACCCCGTCGGCTGCGGCAGCCTGAATCTCAGAGAAGCTCTCCTCGCTCAAATGGAGCATCTGAAGATCGATGACCCGACGACCCGCCGGATCGTCGAGGAACACCTGCCGCTGCTCGAGAAATCCGATTATGCCCAGCTGGGCAAAATCCTCGGCATCGGGCTGGCCGACGTCAAGCACCACATCGAAGTGATCAAGCGGCTCGACCCCGCGCCGGGCCGCAAGTACAGCCAGGAGAAAACCTTTTATGTCCTTCCCGACATCGTCGTCACCAAGGAGGACGAGGAGCTGAAGGTCAGCTTGAACGATGAGGGCCTGCCGCGTCTTCGGATTAACAGCTATTATCGAAAGCTCCTGGCCAAAGCCGCCAAGGAGAGCGCCGAGACCTACGCTTTTCTGAAGGACAAACTCCGGAAAGCGCTCTGGTTCCTGCGCAGCCTGAACCAGCGCGATCAGACCGTCTACCGCGTGGCTAAAGCGATCGTCGAGCGGCAGCGCGAGTTTTTCGAGAAGGGACTGGACTACATCAGACCCCTGACCCTGGTCGAGATCGCCCGGGAGATCGGCGTCCACGAATCGACCGTGGGCCGCGTCGTGGCCAACAAGTTCATGACCACCCCCTGGGGAGTTTTTCCCCTGAAGTATTTTTTCCACCGGTCGCTGACCGGCGATTTCGGAGAGGAAATCTCATCCCTGAAGATCAAAGAAAAAATCCGCAAGCTGGTGGAGAACGAGGACAAAAGCCGGCCGCTCAGCGATATCGAAATCGGCGAGATCCTGGCCAAGAACAACCTGAAAATCGCCCGGCGGACCGTAGCGAAATACCGAAAGCAACTGAAGATTCCGCCGTCCCATATCCGGAAAAGGAAGTCCATCATGGAGGCGAGTTCATGATCGTCCATTTCACTGCCCGGCAAACGCCGCTCTCTCCGGAAATCAAGGCCTACTGTGAGGAGCGCCTCCAGGCCATGAAGACGCTCCTCCGCTCGGTGATGGAGATCAATCTCATTTTTTCCTCGGAGAAATACCGCCATCGCGTCGAGATTCATGTCAAAGCCAAGGGGGGCGGACTGGTTATCGCCGAAGAGACCTACGATCTTATGAGCTCCCTGAATCTGGCGTTCGAAAACCTGGAAAAGAAGATGAAAAAGGAGAAAGAAAAGTGGCGGGAAAAAAAACGGAGGAGGGGACGGGAGCGAAAGCAATTCCCGTCGGCGACGGAGGTTGACGCCGAGGAAAAAAGAGTCATCCGCAGCCGCGACTATTCGGTGAAACCGCTGGCCGTCGAAGAGGCCCTGGCCCAGTTCGCTCTTGAAGGGAAAGAGGTTTTCCTTTTTCCGGTTTCGGGTTCGGAAAAATGGGCGGTCATCTACCGGCGGAAAGACGGTCATTACGGCCTGATCGAGCCGGAGTGAAAACAGCCGTGACCGGAGCACGAACACAATGAAAGTCCACACCCTACTGAGCTCGGAACTTGTTCTTCCCGACCTCGCGTCCCGGACTCGCGACGCCGTGCTTGAAGAAATGGTCCGCTCTCTCAAGAGCAAGGAAAAGATCAATAAAGACCGGGAGCTTCTTGAAAAGCTGATTCAAAGAGAAAACCTGGGGAGCACGGCGATCGGGGAAGGAGTCGCCGTCCCGCATTGCAAACTGAAAGAAATTCAAAGCCCCCTGCTCGCTCTTGCCCGGTCTAAAAAAGGCGTCGAGTTCGCGTCGATCGACGGCAAGCCGGCGCAGGTTTTTTTTCTCGTCGTTTCCTCGCCCGACAACCCGAGCCAGAGCCTCCAGATCCTGGCGGCCATCGCTCACCTCGTCCGCGGCTCGCCCTCTTTGGTGAAAAAAATTCTGGCGGCGAGGAGCCCGGGAAAGATCATCGAAGTCATCCGCGAAGAAGAAGAGAAAGGGAATGCCTAAAGAGAGCCGGGCCGAACGAGTGACCCTCTCGGGCGGCTTTCTTCAAATCTTCGGGCTCGGCGTCATCATCATCGGCCACAGCGGAATCGGCAAGAGCGAGAGCGCCCTGGAGCTTGTCTCGCGCGGGCACCGCTTTATCGCCGACGACGTCGTCGAGCTGACCAAAGGCAGAGACGGCCGCCTTATCGGGACGGCGCCCGCCCTGAGCCGGTTTTTCATGGAAATCCGCGGCCTGGGAATCATTAATATCAAGGAAATTTTCGGACGCCAGGCGACCTGCCGAGAGTCGCAGGTGGATCTCATCATTCGCCTCAAGAAATGGCAGCGGGGAGACGAATACGACCGGCTCGGCCTGGAATTCCCGAAAGACTACGAGATTCTCGGGGTGAGAGTCCCCCAACTCATCGTTCCGGTCGCTCCGGGACGGACGATCGCCCTGCTCATCGAGGTCGCCTGCAAGGTCCATCTGCTGCGGCTCAAGGG
>CAZNVB010000112.1:0-3184 GCA_964576265.1 uncultured Eubacteriales bacterium
ACTATGAATGCAACCCCGGCTACGGCTATTCCCTCCACGTCGGGAACGGCACGGGCAAGTTCGACCCCAAGTACCCGGAGACGCCGAGGGCAAAACGCGAATATTACGCCGTCAACCTCAGCCTGGATAAAAGGCTGGCCAATAACTGGCTGGCAGGGCTCTCCTACACCTGGTCCTATCTGTTCGGGAACTGCTCCGGGCTGGCGGCCAGCGACGAGTACGGCCGGGTCAGCCCCTATGTCGAGAGAATGTTCGACAACTGGGCCATGGCGGTGGACAAGAACCTCGAGTACATCGACGGGCCGCTGATGACCGACCGCACCCATTTCTTCAAGTTCTACGGCGCCTACACCTTCCCCTTCGGGTTGACCATCGGTGCCGTCGCCAACGCGATGAGCGGCACGCCCTTCACGGAGACCTGGTCCATCCTCGGCACCTACTGGTATCCGTTCAACCGTGGCTATCAAAGAGAAGGCATCACCGGCGACACGCTCAAGAAGCAGAGGACGCCTTTCCTGTGGTTCGCCAATGCCTACGCGGAGTACAACCTGAGGCTTGGGAAATACCGGCTGAATTTCAACCTCAACGTGGATAACGTGTTCGACGTCAAGACGGCGCGCGAGCTCTACGCCTACAGAACCCTTTACGGCCTGAGTGTCACGGAGGATGAAGTCCTGTCCAAGAACTGGGATCTGACCAACCCGAGCGCCACCGCCCGCAACTTCACCCAGCACCCGATGTACAAAATGAAAAGGGACTTCTACGGACCGATCAGCGCCAGACTGGGAGTCAAGTTCATCTTCTAATCCCCGTTCGAGTCGAAGCTCAAACCCGCCTCCCCGACCGGGGAGGCGGGTTTTTTTATGCCTTCGCCTTATGACTTCCTCAGGCTGACCCCCCAGAGCTGGAGGGGCGCGGCGTTATAGGATTCCAATTCCATGATCCCCTGAGTGGTGATTCTGATCCTGGCTTGCTCGTAGATTTTTCCGTCCCCTTTTCCTTTGTCATCGACGTTGAGCTCGAAGGCCATGAAAGTGAACCGCGGATCGGTCTTCTGCTGGACCTCGGTATCCCAGGTTTGCCTCTGGGTAAAAAGCACGATTCTCCTTCCCTTCTCCGTCGGCAGGCTGTGCGCCACGTGGATGGGGATTTTCACCCCCCGGCCGCCGACCGGCCGGACAAACCCTTTGACGATCCCCCGGAAAGCCTCCATGAACGGTTCATAGCCTTCCTGAGAGAGGACCTCCGCCAGCCCAAAGACTTCCTCGGTCGTCGAGTAGCCGTCGATCGAGATGATGAACTTTTCCGCTTGCGACGAATAATGAGCGCTCTGACCGAGAAGCCTGGCCTGAAATTCCTCGCCGGCCAGGAGCCCGCCCAAAAAACACAAGCTGAGGATAACTGCCCCACAAACGATAATTTTCTTAAGAGACCCTTCTCTCACGATTCACCTCCTCGGACTGCCCAAATGCGGTTCGGGTCATCGCCGTTTCTTTCGCCTCGGCGTCGCCCTTCACGACCGACCTCAAAAACTCGACCTTTCCTTACTGCCGGGTTTGTCTTGATCATAAGACTCACCGGTCGGCCTGTCAAGGGAACATCCCAGGGGACTGACATAATAAACTTTGTCGACAGCCGAGCGCACCAAAGCCCCTAAAAATATGCCGCCGCGAAATTTTTATTTTCTTCGTTCGGAGAAAGAGAAATCCTATTCGAGGCCAATTTGAAGCCAGATGAGCGCGAGAACTTTTCGGGCCTGTCCCTTTCACTCACCTGCCGGCACGTTCTGGCTCCCGCGGCTTCCCGGATTTTATTTGTCGCGAGAGACGAGTTATAATTGAGCGGGCGATGCCACAGGCCGGCGAAGGAGAAAGAAGCAAGCGAAATAAACGGAAGGATAGGATGAGCAAAAAAAGACGGAAAAAGAGAAAGCCGCAGCCGAGGCGAGCGCCCGATGAATCCCCCCTCCGGAAACAAGCGGCCGGAGCGGACATCCCAATCCAAGCCTTCAGAGCAGCGGAACAGGATGTCAGGACAGAAAAAAAACCGCCCATCCGCCGAAAAAAAATTCTCCTTTTCATTGCCGCTATCCTGACCTTTGCTCTGGGCGCACTCCTCCTGACGCGTCTCTTTCGGCCCGGGGCAAAGATCAAGAAAGACGGAAATTTGAGTGTCCTTTTGATCACCCTCGACACGACGCGGGCGGACCGGCTCGGATGCTACGGGTACGCGCGGGCTAAGACTCCAAACCTGGACAGCCTTGCCGCGGCGGGCGTCCGCTTCGAGAATGTTTACTGCCAGGTGCCGCTGACAACGCCCTCCCACTGCTCGATCCTGACCGGCGCCTATCCGTTTTCCCACGGGGTCCACAACAACGGCTTCTACGCCCTTCCTCCCGAAATGACAACCCTGGCTGAAGTCCTTAAAAGCCGGGGCTTCCAGACCGCGGCTTTTGTCGGTTCGTTCACGGTCGACTCCCGCTTCGGTCTCGATCAGGGCATCGACCTCTACGACGACAAGCTTGGAGACAGCGGCGCCTTCAAGCCTTCAAACGCCGAACGGAAAGCCGAAAAAGTCTACGCTTCTTTCCGCGACTGGCTGGAGAAGAAAACAGACGGACAGTTCTTCTGCTGGATCCACTTTTTCGACCCTCACATCCCCTACGACCCGCCGGCTCCTTACAGCATCGATTTCGCCGACAGCCTTTATGACGGCGAGATCGCCTACATGGACTCCTATATCGGCAAGGTCGTGGCCGACCTGAAGGAAAAAGGCCTCTTCGAGAAAACGCTCATCATCCTCGCCGGAGACCACGGCGAAGCCTTCGGCGAAAAAATCGAGATCGGCCACGGGGTCTTTCTCTATGACGGGACGCTGCGTGTTCCAATGATTTTCTTGGCGGAAAACCGCCTCCCCAGGAAAGCGGTCATCAAGCCCCGGGTCCGGCTCATCGATATCGTGCCTACGGTCCTCGACATGCTGGACATTCCCGCGCCGGCGGGCGTCGAGGGCCAGACCCTCCTGCCTTATATTACCGGGCGAAGCAAAAAACACCTTGAATCCTATATTGAGACCTACTTTCCGCGGGAAAACTTCGGCTGGTCCGAGCTCATCGGTCTCATCGACGGAGACTGGAAGTATATCCGCGCTCCCAGGCCGGAACTCTACAACCTCAGCACCGATC
>CAZNVB010000113.1:0-2132 GCA_964576265.1 uncultured Eubacteriales bacterium
ATCCTAAAGAGCTGAACAAGGACTTCGTCAAACGCGTGATTGCTTTGGAAGGAGAAAAGGTCGAGATCAAAGACAAGCAGGTCTTCATCAATGACGCCCCGATTGTCGAGCCCTACAAGGTCCATTCGGACAGCCAGGTCTTCACCCGAAACGGGTACTATCATTATGACGATGCCATCCGCGACAACTTCGGCCCGGTGGTCGTCCCGCCGGGCCACTGTTTTGTGATGGGCGACAACCGGGATAACTCGATGGACAGCCGCTACTGGAGCTTCCTGCCGCTGGATTTCATCAAAGGGAAACCTTGGGTCATCTATTTTTCCTATCGCGCCGAGCGCGACGCCTATATGAAAACCGCACTCAAGGAAAGGCTGAAAAAGATCGTTAGTTTCCTGCCCAAAGCCCGCTGGGGCAGGATTCTTCGCTTGATTCATTAAAACCGGGGTTTCTTCGGCCGGTAGTCTTGTTTAGCGAGGGGGGAGAATCATAAATTCATCATAAGAAGAAATGTAGATGATAGGGTTATCGGCCGTAAAGGCGGAACGGAAAAGAGAACTCCGAACCAAGCCGTCCATATCCCGGCCGACGGGGAGCCCGAGATAATAGAGAAGGGTCGGAGCGATATCAATGATGCGGATCCCTTCCTCTTGTCTGGCCGGGGCGATTTCGCTGCCGTAAAAAAAGATGGCCCCTTCCGGCGCTCGTTCGTGATGGGCCGAGATGTTCCGGTCTCCCAGAAGACGCTCGACAAACCGCTGCCAGACAGGGAGCGGCTCGCTGCCGTGAAGGGAGAAAACAAGCAGAATCTCGTCCTCTTTCAAGCCCGTGAGATACTTGCCGATCAGACCGTCATAATAGGCGTAATAATTCTCAATGACCGTGCCGTACTTGGCCAGACTTTCTTCCTCAATGCCGCCGAACTGCTCGGGAAAGCTGTATTTATAGAAAAAGTTTTGAACCGTGTCCAAACCGTCGAGATAAAGATAGAAAACCTGCGCTTCCCGCCGGCTTTTTTCCTCAGCTGCCCGCTCTTCTCGGATGAAATCCCGGAAAAAAGCTTCCTTAGCCCGTTGAAAGCCCTGATCTTCGATAAGGATGGGATTGTTGAAAACGTTGGCCAAGGTTCTTTCGGCTCTTGATGTCGGCTGGGGACGTTCGATCTCTTTCGGCTGATCAAAGCGGAGGTAAGGAATGCGGTTCCCTTCCAGAATTTCCCAAAGGTTCAGAGTCTTCGCTGCCGGTTGCGAAGGCCTGACCCGGAGATATCCCGTCTTGGTGAGCTGGTGGAAAAGGATAAAGCGAGGGATAACCTCCAGCTCTTGAGAGAGCCCTCTCAAGTGGTAGAGCGAATGAGAGACGACGCCGTGCCCGGCGGGCAATTTTCCTGTCTCAAGAGAGGTGCGGAGAACGACCGTTTCGGTGGGCGTGAAGTTGATCATTTTTCCGGCCCAGCCGTTTTCCTTTAAATAGGAGAGATTGGGAAGTTTCCCGGCGTAAAAAAGAGGATTCAGGAAGTCGAAACAGAGACCCTCCAGTCCGATGAGCGTGATTTTCTTATCCACCCGTTTTCCAAGAAGCGGGAGCTGTTTTGTGCCTGAAGAGGTGGGGATCGCTTTTTTTTTCTGAGTCAAAAGATAGCCGAGACCGGAGCAAAGCAAGACAACATAGACCAGAAACAGAGGCATCTTCTTTTTGAGCGGCAGAAGGCTCAAGAAGGTGGCCAATCCTAAGAGAGCCAGAACGAGGAGGGCGAGCATCTGATTGCGGAGGCCGGTTCGGGCGACGCTCGAAAAAAGGGATTGAAAGTGGATCGAGTTGGCCCAGAATACGGCCAAAAAGACGAAAAGAACGAGGGAAAGATTCAACGAAAGGAAGACAGGCGAGATCAGCCCGGGCCAGCTCCTTATCCCGCCGAAAAATTGGACAATATAGAACCCGGCAACGATGAAGAGAGCCGCAGCCAGAGCGTAGAAGGGAATAAGACGGAAGAAAACGGAGAACATCAGGCGGAGATTCATCGGTCGGTTGATGTTGAGAACATTTAGCAGATGAGCGATGAGAAAGCAGAGGACCAGGCCGCAGATAAGGGCGTTCACCAGGACCTTTAGAAACCTCATTAGCTAATGAATTAG
>CAZNVB010000114.1:0-8483 GCA_964576265.1 uncultured Eubacteriales bacterium
GCCCCCTACCCTGCCCGGGCCGCCGTTCAGGTGGCCAGGCTGCCGCGCGACGTCAAGGTGGAGATTGAGGCCATCGCTCTGGTTTAACCATGCCCCTTTTTGAGTTCGCCTGCCTCGCCTGCGGCGGCCGGTTTGAAATCCTCGTTCGCCGCGGCGGAGAAGAGAGAATCTGTTGCCCGAGTTGCGGCGCCTCCGATGTCCGGAAGCTGATCTCCTCTTTCGGCATCGGCGGCGGAAGCAGCCGCCTGAAGACGTCCGCGTCCTCCTGTTCTAGCTGCACGAGCAAGTCCTGCAGCACCTGCCGTTGAGGGGGTCGCTTCAGCCGTAAAACTCGCGCAGGCAGGAAATCACGTAATCCTGCTGTTCCGCCGTCAGCTCGGGGAAGATCGGCAAGGCAAGAACTTCCTTAGCGGCTTTTTCGGCTACAGGAAAATCCCCCGGTTTATATCCGAGATCAGAGAAGCACTTTTGCTGGTGAAGCGAAAGGGGGTAGAAGACCGAGGTCCCGATTCCCTTCTGCTTGAGAAACGCTTGGAGACGATCTCTTCTCTTGGCTCGGACTACGTACTGATGATAGGTATGAAAGTTCGGGGCGCCCGATTTTTTATAAACGGCGGCCGGCGGCTTGATAAGATCGGCCGAGTCCAGGCCTGAAGCGATGATTTGCTGGTCATAATAGGCGGCCCGGGCCTGCCTTTTTTTCTGCCAATCATCAAGGTATCGAAATTTCACCCGCAGGATGGCCGCTTGAAGTGCGTCCAGGCGGAAGTTCCCGCCGATCATTCGGTAATGATATTTCGTCAGGCCGCCATGGACCCGGAGACAGGCCAGCTTACCGGCCAGATTTTTGTTATTCGTCAGCACCATGCCGCCGTCGCCGCATCCGCCGAGGTTTTTTGAAGGATAAAAAGAGAGCGTTCCCATGATGCCCATCGCTCCCGCCCGCTTGAATCCGCGGCCGAGAGGATATTCGGAGCCGATCGCCTGAGCCGCGTCTTCGACAAGCCAGAGACCGTAACGGCGGGCTAGCGAAAGCAAGGGCTTCATTTCAGCGCACTGGCCGTAGAGGTGAACAGGCAAAATTCCCCTGATTTTCCCGAAACTCTTCCCCCGGGCGATTTTTTTTAACATTTTTTCCACCTCGGCAGGGTCGAGGTTGTAGGTCGTCTCATCGATGTCACAGAAGACGGGTCGGGCCCGGAGCCGGGCGATCGCACCGCCAGTGGCGAAAAACGTGAAGGGCGTCGTAATCACGGCATCTCCGGGCTCGATATTCAGGGCCATGAGCGAAATCAAGAGCGCGTCCGACCCCGACGACACCCCGACGGCGTACCGGGTTCCGCTATAAGCGGCGATCTCATTTTCCAAGGCTTTGACTTCACTCCCCAGGATGAAATTTTGCGAATCCAGGAGGGCGAGGACTTTGCGGTTGATCTCATCTTTAATCGTTCTATACTGGGCCTTGAGATCGAGAATCGGGACATCCATGGTGCTCTCCTAAGGGATAATTCTTTTCAACTTGGCTTTCTCGATAATCAATTGACCTTGGTAGGAAATATAGCTGAGGAGGATCAAGACACGTTCCTTGTCGCTCGTCTCCTTTTTAAAAATCCCTCTCAGTCCCTTTAAGGGGCCCTCGGCGACTTCCACCTCGTCTCCTACGGCGGGCTGCTGGCCATGCTTTTCGAGCTCGATCAGGCCGTTGACTTCTCGGGCCTTGAGTGCCTGGAGGACCTCCTCGGGGACGGGAATCGGCCCTTGGCGATTTCCCACCACCCGCTTGACTCCCCGGGTGAACCTGACGAGCTGATATTGATCGGGAAAGTCAAACAGGAGAAAACCGTAGCCCGGGAAAAAGGGCTTGATTCGGCTCTCCTGTTCGTAAACCGGGTTATAGTATTCAAACCCGGCCTGGCCGAACATTTTGGCCACCTGGAACTCTTTTTTCGGCTTGGTGTTGATTACGTACCAGTTTTTCATGGCCGAAGTTTCAGCGGCGATAGAGAGATTCGTAGAAATCGGGACGCCGGTCGAGAATAAAGTGACGTTTGGCGTACGATCCGGGGATTACGGACAGGTCGCATTCAGCGAAAAGAATGAAATCTCGACCGCTCGGCGCCTGGGCGATGAGACGGCCGTCCGGGTCGGCAACGAAAGATTCGCCGGCAAATTCATTGACCTCTTCTTTCCCCACGCGGTTGACCAGGGCGGCGAAATAGCCGTTCTGAAAGCAGGCCACTCGGACTTCTGCCTCGAATAGACCTGGAGTCCATTCCCCGATTGCGCCGGCTTGAGGGATGACGACCATTTCCGCGCCCTGGAGGGCAAGGGCGCGCATGTATTCCGGAAAATGGCGATCGTAGCAGATGGCGACCCCGAGGCGAACGTGACGAGTTGCGTAAACCAGCTGGCTGCAGTCGCCTGGTGCGTAGTATCCTTGCTCATGAAATCCGGGACCCTCCATGATGTGAACCATGCGGATCACGCCGAGGATTCGGCCGTCGGCATCGATGACCGGAGAAGAACCGAAGGTTCGCTGGCCGCTCCTTTCAAAGAGGTTCAGCACTGTAACGACGCCGAATTCACGGGCCAGGCTAGAGAAGATTTCCGTGGTCGGACCCGGGATCGGCTCAGCTTGAGCGAGGGCTTCGGCGGTGACCTTGGATTGGGGCAGAAAACGCAGGAAGGAGAGTTCGGCATAGGCGATGAGTTGAGCTCCGGCTGCGGCGGCTTCACGAAAAGCGGCCTCGCCGCGGCGAAGATTCTCGTCGTGGCCGGGTGAGGCGTGCTGTTGGATCAAGGCGACTTTCAATTTTCTTGCTCTCCCCCGCTCATCGCCTTTTGCACTTCATGGATCCTCTTGGGAATCGGGCGGCCGAGGACGCGGTTTCCTTCTTTGGTGATCAGCAGGTCATCCTCGATCCGGATGCCGGTGAAATTGCGGTAGCTTTCGACTCGGTCATAGTTGATAAAATCGACGAACCTGCGGTCTTTTTTCCACTGGTCGATAAGAGCCGGGATAAAATAGATTCCTGGCTCGCAAGTGAGGACGAATCCGGGTTCGAGCCTCCTTGCCAAACGTAAATAGGCCAGGCCGAATTGGTCGCTTCTTCGGGTTGTCTCGTCGTAGCCGACAAAATTTTCCCCCAGGGATTCCATGTCGTGGACATCGAGGCCGAGCATATGACCCAGGCCGTGGGGAAAAAAGAGGGCATGGGCTCCAAGGGAGACGGCCTCTTCAGTGTCGCCTTTCATCAAGCCCAGGTCCTTCAAGCCGGCCGCGATGACGCGGGCGGCGGCAAGATGGACGTCCCGGTACTTGATCCCTGGCCCGGCCATGGAAATCGCTTTGAGCTGAGCGGCGAGAACGATTTCGTAGATTTCTTTCTGTTGGACGCTGAATCGGCCGCTGACCGGGATGGTGCGGGTGATGTCGGATGCGTAACCTGAGGGCGACGCGGCTCCTGAATCAATGACCAGAAGTCGGCCCTTTTTTAGGCGGTGTTCATGGCCGTGATGGTGGAAAATGTGGCCGTTCATCGTCAGGATGGTCGGAAAGGCGGTCATGCAGCCGCTGGCCAAGGCAAGGCCTTCGATCGCCCCGACGATTTCCCGCTCATAGATCCCCGGCCGTGTCATTTTCATGGCGGCGATGTACATCCGGTAGGTAATTCGGAGGGCCGACTCGATCTCTTGAATTTCCTCCGGGCTTTTGATGGATCGCTGGGCCACGACGGTCTGGATCAGCTGTTTTGAAGCCCGTGATTTGACCATCGAAACGGGACAACTCAGAAGATCCGCAAGGCGCAGGGCCTGCTCCATTCGGTAAGGAGGAAGATAATGAACAGGCCTTTTTTTCCGGCGGGCCTCAGCGACGATTTCGCTGAGTTGAGCCAGAGGCGCGGCTCTTTTGACTCCTGCCCTCTGGCCCAGCTCTCGGACAGAGGGCAAAGGTCCCGTCCAGATGATATCCTCAAGGGAGACATCGTTGCCCAAGAGAACCTCGGTTTCGCCTTCGATGTCGACGGCAGCGGCCAGGCCGGGAAGGTCGAGGCCGAAATAATAAAGAAACGAACTGTCCTGACGAAAGGGATAGGCATTGGCCGGGTAATTCATGGGGCTTTCTTCATTCCCCAAGAAGATGACCAAGCCGGATTGGATTTTCTCTCGAAGGAGTTTTCTCCTTCGAACATAGACTCGGCTTTCCAACATAGGCTTTTCCTTTCGTCGTCGAATGGGTTGAGTTTCCTTCATATACCAGAGTAGGAACAAGAATTCAAGGTTCACTATACGGGAACAGGGTCAGTAGGCCGCATGCTCGGTCCGGCGGATGATCTCTTCCTGGAGCTCCGGACTGAGGTCGACAAAGTAGTCGCTATAGCCCGCCACCCGGACGATCAGGTCCCGGTATTTTTCCGGATGGAGCCTGGCGTCGCGAAGCGTTTCCGCGGTGACGACGTTGAACTGAATGTGATGACCATCCAGCTTGAAATAGGAGCGGATGAGATGAGCCAGCTTCTTCAGGCCCTCTTCGTCCGCCAGGAGTTGGGGGGTGAACTTTTGGTTGAGAAGAGTCCCGCCGGTGCGAAGATGGTCCATCTTGGCGGCCGACTTGATCACGGCGGTCGGGCCTCGCCTGTCGGCCCCTTGGACGGGAGAGATTCCCTCGGACAGCGGATCGCCCGCTTTTCTTCCGTCCGCCGTCGCGGCGGTGACTTTGCCGAAATAGATATGGACGGTCGTCGGCAAAAGATTAATTCGGTAGGTCCCTCCCTTTGTGTTCGGGCGTCCGTTCACCACGTCATAAAAGGCGTTGAACACCGCGGTCATGATGCCGTCGGCATAATCGTCGTCATTACCGTATTTCGGCGTCTTATTGAGGAATACCTGGCGCAAAGGTTCTTGAGCTTCGAAATTTGTCTCCAGACAATGAAGGAGATTCTTCATTGTCATGTTGTTGTGGTCAAAAACATGGAACTTGATCGAGGTCAGGGCATCGGTTGTCGTCCCGATCCCCACGCCTTGGATATAGGAGGTGTTGTACCGGGCGCCTCCATCATGGTAATCCTTTCCTCGGGCGATGCAATCGTCGATCAGGAGAGAGAGGAAGGGCGCGGGCAGATAGGAAGCATAAATCCGTTCGATGATGTTATTTCCCTTGATCTTGATATCCACGAAATGCTTCAATTGCCTCCGGAAGGCGGCGAACAGTTCGTCGAAAGTGCGAAATTCCGTCGCTTGACCGGTTTCCAGGCCGATTTTTCTCCCTGTCCTGCGGTCGAGTCCATCCGCCAAGGTAATTTCCAGGATCTTGGGAAGATTCAGGTATCCCGTCAAATTATAGTTCTCTTTGCCGAAGATGCCAGCCTCGACGCAGCCGCTTGCCCCTCCGTTTCTTGCGTCTTCCAGGGATTTTCCCTGCCGGATCATTTCCTGGATAATCGCCTCGGTATTAAAAATCGACGGCTGGCCGAATCCCGTCCTGATGATGCGCAGGGCGCGCTCGAGGAAACGATCGGGAGATTTTTTGCTGATCTGGACCATGGAACTCGGCTGGAGGAGCCTCATCTCCTCGATGACATCCAGGATGAGGTAGGAGAGTTCGTTAACGCCGTCCGAGCCGTCGGCCTTCACTCCTCCGAGGTTGATGAGGCAGAAATCCGTGTAGGTGCCGCTTTCCTCGGCTGTGACCCCGACCTTGGGCGGAGCCGGCTGATTATTGAACTTGATCCAGAACGCCTGAAGCAATTCCCTGGCTTTCTCTTCGGTCAGGCTGCCGTCCGCCAGGCCCTGTTGATAATACGGATAGAGATGCTGATCGAGACGTCCGGGATTAAAAGAGTCCCAAGTGTTGAGCTCGATGATCACTCCCAGGTGGACGAACCAGTACGATTGCAAGCATTCCCAGAAATCTCGCGGGGCCAGGCGCGGCACCCGGTCGCAAATCAAGGCAATTCGCTGGAGTTCTGCTTTCCGTTTCGGATCCGCTTCCTTTGTCGCAAGCTGGCGGGCGAGGTCGCGATAGCGCTCGGCATAGCGGATGAGCGCATCGGCGGCCGTTTCCATGGCCGTCAGCTCCTCCGCTTTTCTGTAAGCCTCCGGGTCGGAATAAAAATCCAGTTCTCGAAGCCTGAGGCGGAGGTCGGACTTCAAGCCCTCCAGCCCTTTGCGGTAAATCTTATCATCGAGGACGGTGTGACCGGGCGCACGCTGCTCCATGAATTCGGTGAAAATCCCAGCCTGATAAGCATCGAGCCATACGTCATCCATTTGGGAGAAGATTTTTTCCCGAATTGTCTGGCCGCGCCAGAACGGAATGATTTCTGAGGCGTAGATTCGGCGGGTCTCTTCATCGACTCGATAGGAGACCTTCGGCCGGCTGTTGAGGATATCCAGATCTTCCAGGCTGTGTGTCGTAATCTCGGGATAGGTCGGGGTCGCTTTAGGAGATGGACCTCGTTCGCCGACGATGAGCTCCCCGTTGCCGATGGAAATGGACTTGTTCTCCAGAATAAACTTGAGGGCCAGGGCTCTTTTCATCGGCAGGGAAAGCGTGGAGGAAGCATTTTTCTTGTAAAATTCGGTAACCAGTCGGGCTCTTTCCGGCGAGATAAAGGGCCGGAGATTAAGACTCTCTTCTCTGAGTTTGGCGATTCTTTCGTTCATTTCTTATGCTCCTAAGGAGGTCTTGAACCCTTGCTCCTCGAGCGAACGGCGAATTTTTCGGATGGTCTCGGAGGATGGCGACTCGAGTCCTGCTCCGCGATTTTCTCTCTGCAGGCTTCTGTATTTCTCCTTCCCGAGTTTATGGTAAGGAAGCAGGCTGATCCGGTCGATCGTCTTCAGAGAATGGAGAAAAGCGACTGTGCGGCCGGTGTTTTCGTCATCGTCATTGACTCCCGGGATGATCGGAAGCCGGATGAGGATTTTCTGATTCTTTTGGGCGAGAAGACGCAGATTCTCGAGGATCAGGCGGTTGGATTGGCCGGTGAATTCTCGATGGCGAAATTCGTCCATGACCTTGAGGTCGAAGAGAAAAAGATCCACCAGCCCGATAATTTTCTTGATCGTTTCGGGCGGAACATAACCGCAGGTATCGAGTACCGTATGGAATCCGGAGCGGCGGCATTCAGCCAGAAGTTCGGCCAGGAAATCCGGTTGGGCAAGAGGCTCGCCTCCGGAAAAGGTCACTCCGCCGCCCGATTGTTCGTAGAAAATGCGATCTTTCTCGATCTCCGCCACGATCTCCGCCGGCCGAACTCGGCGTCCGACGACCGCCAAGGCTTGAGTGGGACAGATTTCGGCACATCTGCCGCAGATATGGCATTTTCCCAGGTCGAGGATCGGTAAATCGCCGGTTTTCGCGAGGGCTCCCGGCTCGCAGACTGAGAGACATGCCGAGCATTCTTTCAAGCAGCGGCTTGATCGAACCATGAGCTCCGGCCCGAAGGACTGGCCTTCGGGATTATGACACCAGAAGCAGTTCAACGGGCAGCCCTTAAGAAAGACGGTGGTCCGTATTCCAGGTCCGTCATGGATGGAATATTTTTTCAGGTCGAAGATCACGCCCTCGGTCATCGGGTCTCTGAATTCGCAGGCTCTCTTGCCGCCGGGGCTCCGATCCCCCGATAGTAGATGTTGATGTATTTTTCTTGAACCGGAAACGACCAGTGGACATCGCGGATATAAGAAGCCGCCTTCTCCGGTTTTCGTTCCCGGAGAAGCCTGATGAGGTTCTCATGTTCCAGAACCGAGGCCCATTCCCATTCTTTAACGTACCCTTTCTGCCGCGGAAAATCATAAAGTCTTTTTTTCAGATGATGGACGATTTTGACGAGTTTTTGATTGCCGCAGCGTCGGAGGTAAATCTCGTGAAAACTGAGGTTATGGTTGTAATAGCCGTCGAAATCGTCTTTTTCCAGAGCCTCTTTCATTTTTCTTACCAGCTCTTCCATCCGCTCGATCTCCTGGGGGCCGATATTTTTATAACCGAGGAGGAGCGCTGTGCTTTCCAGGGATCCGATGATCTCGTAGGACTCGCGGATTTCTTCAAGGGTGAGAGGTTTGACCACGACGCCGCGCCGGGGGAAAATCGTTACAAAGCCCTCGATTTCGAGCTGGAGAAGCGCATCACGGAGCGGCGTCCGGCTGACGCCAAGCTTTTGGCTTGTCTGATCGAGATTAATCTCTGCGCCGGGTCGAAGTTCTCCGATTCTCATTTGCTCTCTCAGGTAGTCATAAACCTGTTCTTTAAGGGATTTCAGGTTGATCAATCTGTTTTCGGCCATGATCAATATGGAATTCTGATATTTAATATATTAGATATTAAAAGCCATGTCAATCGTGTGCTTCTTTCAAATGAGAATCATTCCAGAGTCTGTCCATCTTTGGTTTTCTTATCACTGAGCTAAGGGCCATCCCTGTTTGACTTCAGATTTGCCTATGATTTCCGGATTTCATAAAATCTCCTTGTGATGATATTC
>CAZNVB010000115.1:0-8862 GCA_964576265.1 uncultured Eubacteriales bacterium
GCTTTTATATCCTCGACGAAAACGAAACCCTGGGCAAATACCTGAAGCCTCTGGTCTGGGACGACGCGTATCTTTCCCATCACGAGTTCAGCCGCTACATCGCCCTCCTCGATTCGCCCGATTTCGCCGCCCAGGTCGTCCGCCATCGCGAAGTCCTGAACCTCACCAATTTCTCGCTCGACAAGCGTTTGGCGAAAAGATATGTCGAACACCTGAAGAACCCGCTCCTCAGCCTCCTCGGCGTCCCGATCATGCATGAGAAGGAAGTCATCGGCGTCCTCGAGGTTTACAACAAACTTCTCAAAGGAGCGCCCAGCGGGCAGGGATTCAGCCCAGAAGACGAACAGACTCTAAGAAGTCTCAGCGAGCATATCTCGCTCGCCATGACGAAGCTCAACCTCATCCAGTACGACGCGCTGACCGGCCTCCTCCGCCCCGACCCGTTCTTCGACAAAGTCATCCAAAAAATCAACGAGCAGAGCAAACGGCGACTGGAGACGGGCGGCTACGCCGTGGTCATGGGCGACGTCGATTGGTTCAAGAACTACAACGACAGGAACGGCCACGAGGCGGGAAACAAGCTCCTTCGCCAGCTCGCCGGAATCCTCAAATCCTCCATCCGCGAAGAGGATTTTCTCTGCCGTTACGGCGGCGAGGAATTCCTTTTCTTCCTCAGCGGCGTCAGCAGCCTGGAAGAAGCCTGCCTCCTGACCGAACGCATCCGGAAAAACATTGAAGACGCCTATTTCGAAAACGAAGAATTGCAGCCCCGGGGCCATTTGACGATGAGCTTTGGCGTGACGCTCCTGCCGCGAAAGGAAGATTTTTATCAACGGGTCAACAAATACGAGCTCAAAAAGCTCGTCGAGGAGGCGGATCTGGCCCTGGCGGAAGCAAAGGGCAAGCGTTTCTACGCCCCTCGTGTCCCGGGCGAGGAGGAGAAAGAGTCAACCAAAAATAAAGTCTGTGTCTTTGACCGGGAAGCCGCCGAGAAAGAGAGACGGGTTGCCGTATTCGACCGAGAGAAAAGAGAAAAATTCGAAGAGCGGAGAAAACACGAGCGCTACTCTGTGTCAACTCTGCTTCTTTACCAGGAAGACGGTCATTTCAGGGTTACCAAGACCGTCAACTTAAGCCTGGGCGGGGTGCGGATATATTCTGAGGCCAAACTTCCGCCGGCCGCGCCGCTTGATCTTTTTCTCATCCTGGAAAACAAAGCCACGCCGTTCAAAGGGGAGGTCGTCTATTCGCAAAAATCCAGGCCGGAAGCGGTTCATTATCACTCTGGGATCCGGTTTAAAGAAATGGGAGAAGCGGAACGGCAGGCGCTGGAGAAGTATCTCGCCGCCTTTGCAGTCAAGCCGCTCGCCCTTCAGGCGCCCAGTTCTTCGATCAGCGAGCGGAGATAAAGGACGGGGGGAGTGATTCGGGCGTAATAACGATCCTTCAACGTCTCGAACATCGTCTGGAAAGAATGGAAATCGGCCGAGTTTGACCAGTTTTCCATGCTCAGCTTCTCCAAGACGCTCTTGAGGACCTCGACATTGAGGATTTCACTGGTAAAATCCGGAAGAGCCGCCCCTTCTTTCTCGCACATTTTCAGGTTGCGAAGGATGTATTTCCGCAGGGCTTCCTGGTGGTTGATGATCTCCTGCTTGATGAAAAACTGTTCCTTCGGCGACTCGGTCTGGGCCAGCCTCTGATAGAGCCGCTTGGCCTCCTCGAGCGACTCGTCGATCGAAGCGACCATGAATTCGCCGTCGAGGATGAGCTTCTGGTCTTTCTGGAAAAACCCGATCTCGCCGTTTCCGTTCCGCACTTCGACGCGCCGATATTTTTCCAGGGCCTCGAAGAGGACTTGAAAATCCTCCTTTTCCTCGGTCCAAAGCTTCTCTTCCGGCAGTTCCGGCTCCGTCTCGACGGCTCTCTCGGCCTGAGTTTCCGCCTCGGCTTCCTCGCCGGCGAGCGTCGACTCCATGACCTCGTTGATCTCGGGAACATTGACCGGCGCGCCGGATTCATCGGTCGGGCCGGAGACCACAGTCTTTTCGGTCACGGTTTCGCCGGGCTCCGCCTCCAGGAGCTTCTTGATCTGGCGGAGTTTTTCCAGCTCCTGCTCAAGGTCGATTTTGAGCTCCTCCTCTTCAACCGATTCCGGAATCTGAGCCACGATTCCGAACCGCTCCTCGAGGTCCTTACGGAAGGCACTGACTTTTTCTTCGGCCGTCTGGTGCAGGGCTTCGAGTTTTTTATTCAGCTCGCTGACCTGACGGAGTTCCTCGAGCGTCAGCCCGGCCATTTTTTCGATTTCCGTCTGGTAAGCGACGGCCTGGTCGAAATGCTCCCGAATCTGGCGCTGGATGGCGGAGCGCTCATTCTCGAATTCGCAAAGGACGGAACGGTAATCCTGGAGAATCCCCTTGCCTTTTTGGATTTCCCGTTCGATGGCCTCGATCTTTTTTTCGGCTTCCTCTTTCTCTGCCCGGATGCGCTCTTCCAGATCTCTCTCGATTTCTTCTTTGCGCTTGGTCAGGAGCTTTTCCAGCTTGGTTTCGATCTCTTCGATGACCCCGATAGAATCCTTGAGGTTTGAGGCTTTCTCCGCCATATTAAATCTCCTTTTCTTTTTTTCGCGGGAACGGATGCTTTTTTATAATTTTATAGGCGATGAATCCGACTGTCAAGAAAACGGCTCCGGCGATCCACCGGGACCGGACATGTTTCCAACGCTCGATGCCTTTCACGCGCCCAGTGTCGCAGAGGTCAAAAGGTCTGACAATCACCTCTGCCGACGATTTTCAGGGGGAATTTTGTTTCCCAAGGATCACCCCCAGGGGTGATCTTGGCCGTTTCTTTTCCTCTTTTCGGCACCGAGCCGGCGGCCGCTTGCATATTAAGGGGAAAATAAAGTATAAGGACTTCGGATCAACGACTGCGATCAATTACGGGCGAAGGAGCGCCGGTATGGACGAGATCAAGGTTTGGCTCATCGACAATAACCTCAAGAGAAGGGAAAGTCTCTTCGGCCGGCTCTCGAGCCTCGAGGTCGATGTCTCGCCCCTGGAGTCTTTGGCTGGATGGACGAACCTCCCGGCTGTCGAAGGAAAACCCGCTCTCGCCTTGATTGCCCTTGACGTTCTCAACCGGAAAAACATCGGACTTCTCGGGACGATCCGAAAAACCAGACGGCCTCTATCCCTGATCCTTCTCGCCGACGCAAAAAGTGCCGATTGGGCAGCAGCATTGCTCGACGAGGGTTTGGCCGACCAGGTGGCGGATGCGGACAATTGGGGAAGCGTCTATTCGGCCGTCAAAGGCGAAATCGCTCGGCGGGAGTTGGCGAAAAAGAATCGGATCTTTGTCCAGAAACTCCGTCGGCTGAAAAGCACCCAATCGGAAAACGAGCGCCGGGCCGCCGAACTTGAAGAAAGCTATACGGCGACTTTAGAGAACTTGATGACCGCTCTCGACCTGCGGGACGTCGAGACGTTCGGACATTCTCTGACCGTTGCCAAATACTCGCGGGTCCTGGCGCAACTAATCGGAATCCGGGAGACCGCGACTCTCGAGAACATCCGAAAAGGCGCCCTTCTTCACGACATCGGCAAGATCGCCATCCCGGATTCGATCCTCAAGAAGCCGAGCCGGCTTTCGGCGGCGGAGTGGGAAAAAATCAAGCTCCATCCGGTCCTCGGACACGGTCTGATCAAAGAGATCAAGCTGGTCCAAGAAGTCGGGAACATCATTCTCTACCACCACGAGAGGTACGACGGGACCGGTTACCCGAGAGGACTGAAAAAAGAGGCCATTCCGGTCGAAGCCAGGATTTTTGCTCTGGCCGACGCCCTGGACGCCATTACCTCCCACCGGCCTTACAGGAAAGAAAGAGATTTCAACGCCGCAAGGAGGGAGATCCTGGAAAACCGGGGCGGTCAGTTCGACCCGAAGGTCGTCGATGCCTTCGCAACCGTAAAGACGGAGGACTGGGAAAGAATCCGTTTTGAGACGACAAAGATCCTGCCCGGGCTGGAAAGCTTTTCGGCTCTCTACAACAGGCAGTAATCCCCACGTAATTCTTCGTCTTCCTTCTCTCTCTTTCAAGCTCCGCCCTCGGACGGAAAGTCCGGGCAGAAGTCATGGGACAACCGTTATCAATTCTCGATGAATTTCCAGTCCCGTCTCCAAATTTTTTGAGTTTTCAGCGACTAAATCATGCTCAGAGATTGATCTTGGGCCGAATGGGCCTGAGGAATGCAGCTTGTTCTGGAAAACGAATCGCCATGTCTTTGAAGCAAAAACAAACGATCGAAGCCACTCTCGTCTGATCTCATGTAAACATATTCAAGCCGACGGCCATGGAAAAAATCCAGGAAACAGGTAAAATGGTGAGTTGAATGAAAATGAGGAAGAACGTGCGAACGCAAGCCGGGTCGAAGCGAAACGCTTTCTCGCGCCCAAGGCATAATTTTCTAAAAAGCACCGGCGCCCTGGCTGCGGTTTGGCTCGTCCTGGCTTCGATTCCAGGCTGCAAAAAGACTCCCTACACACCGGATCCTGAAGACCTCAAGCGTCCCGTCATCTGGCTGAGTATATCGGAAGTCTCGTTCACCGCCTCCGAATTCGGGCCCAACCCTTCGGGCCAAACGCTCAAGGTCAAAAACTCCGGACAGAAGACGCTGAATTACCAGATTTCCGACGACGCCGGCTGGCTCACGGTCGAGCCCGCTTCCGGCATTTCGACGGACCAGACGAACGAGCACACGATTCTCATCGATAAAACCGGACTCGCCGCCCAGGATGCCGATTACAGAGCGACCGTCACCGTCGCCTGCTCGGAGGCTTACAATAATCCCCAGAAGGTCTTTGTCAGGCTGAAACTCAGCAAGGAACCGCCGCCCGCGATCTCCGTCTCGCCGCAAACCCTCGGCTTCGCGGCTCAATTCGGAGGGGCCAATCCGCCGCCCCAGAGCATCACCATCCGGAACAGCGGCCAGAGCACTTTAAACTACACGATTTCCGATGACGCGGCCTGGCTCGATGTCAACCCGGCGCAGGGGACGTCCAGCGGCGAGAACAAAACTCATTCGGTTTCGGTGTCGAGCGGCGGCCTGGCCGAGGGCACCTTCAACGCGACCATCACCATCACCGATCCGAATGCGACCAATAATCCCCAGACGGTCGCCGTCAGCCTGAGCGTTTCCAAACAGCCGCCGCCTTCGATCGGGGTGGATAAGTCGAGCCTGAGCTTCAGCGCTCAGGTCGGGGGAAGCCCTGCGCCGCAGACGATCGATATCCGAAATACCGGCGGAGGAACTCTCAATTACACGATTTCCTCAAGCCAGAGCTGGCTGACGGTTTCTCCGGGAAGCGGAACCTCGACCGGCGGAGCCGTTAGGCACACGGTCTCGGCGAATGCGGCCGGACTCGGTGAGGGGACATATAGCGGCACCCTGACGATCGCCGCCCCAGGAGCGTCCAACAGCCCGCAGCTGGTCGGCGTGACGCTTCAGATCGCCTCGATCCCCACGAACAACGAAATCGGCGTCACCTGCAATCCAAGTAGCGGCAAAACGGGAGACACGGTCAGTTGTTCCATTTATATCTACGGGAACACGAAGAGTCTCTCGGCTTTCGGCCTGCAGCTTAAGTTCGATACGAGCATGTTCGAATATGTGGGGACAAATAAAGGGAGCCTCACCGGAAGTTGGGCCTATGTCGACGGCAGCCATTCTTCAGGAACAGTGACTCTCGGCGGGTTCGCGGGGGGAGCGAGCCCGATTCCAGTAGGGAGCTCCGGCACGCTGGCGGTGGTCGTCCTCCGAGTAACCGGCGGGAGCTATCCGAACGGACAGAAAAGCACGATCACGATCGATTCTTATACCGACGATGTCTCCGGCATGAAGCCCGAACCCGCCGCCACCACCTTCACCTACCAGAAATAATCTTCGGGGGACGTCTAAGATAATCCACTGAACTACTGGCGAGCCCTTGTCGTCGCAGTTCATTGAACGCCTCAGGCAATGAGGGAAAATCTCAAGTGGTCCACGGATTTGTAGAGAGAAAACGCGCCCCAAAATTTCCGCCCTCCGAAGAGAATGCCTTAACAAAACGTCAGGGCGGAAAAGCGAAACGGTCGAACCGTTCTCACGGGGATTTCGGCCGCGAGAGCCCGGCCTTGGCCGCAATGACAACGCGGGGAATGCCCCTCAAATCAGCGGCCACGCAAGGTCTCGTCCATCGATCGTCAAAAAGGCTCAAGCCGGCATCGACCTGCCCTTCGCCGATCTCAATGATCAAATGACCGCCCGGCCTTAAAAAAGCCGGCGCGCCGCGAACAAGACGCCGGATGAACTCGAGGCCTGTCCGGCCGCCGACCAGGGCCCTTTTCGGCTCATGGCTTTTGACTTCCGGCGCCAAACCTTCCCAATCGCTCTCCGAAACATACGGCGGATTGGAGACGATCAGATCGCAGGCGCCTTCGAGCCCGAGGCTCCTGAGCGGCGAGAAACCGCTTCCGGCCGCGAACTCAATCCGATCCTGCCCGTTCGATGCGGCGTTTTTTCGGGCGATTTTCAGGGCTCGCGCCGAGATATCCGTGGCGATGACGCGCGCTCCGGGAAGTTCGGCGGCCAGGGCGACCGCCAGATTGCCGCTTCCTGTTCCGATATCGACGATCGTCTCCTCTCCCCCGGTAGCGATCTCTAAGGCCTTCTCAACGATGAGCTCGCTCTCCGGACGGGGGATAAAAACTCCCGGGCCGACGCGGAAAATCCGGGACCAGAATTCTTTTTTCCCGGTGATGTAGGCGAGAGGCATCCCGGCGAGGCGCTCGTCAACAGTCTTCCAGAACCGGCGCGCCTCTTCCCGCCTCAGCTCGCGCTCGGGCGAAGCCAGGAATTCGGCTTCGCTCATCCCCGTGGCCAGAAGAAGCAGGACTTTGGCCTCGACGTCGGGGTTCGGAACGCCATGAAGAAATGCCCTCCCCTTCCGGAATGTTTCGAGAGCGGAGAAATGGGGCCGCGATGTCAAGAGAGTCAAGGCTCGATTCTCCATCTTGATCTTGCCCCAATCCCGCCGGCCCTTTTCGCCGCTTGCCTCAAAAAAAGCGCTCTCGATTTTCTCTATCGAGGATTCGCCGCCGGCTCTTTCTCTTCGGCCTGCTCCTTCAGGCGCTGCGCCTGGAAATGGAGGGTCAGCCTGTCGATGATTTCGCCGAGCTCGCCGTCCATCACCGCCTGCAGGTTATGCGTCGTCAGGTTGATCCGGTGGTCGGTGACACGCGATTGGGGAAAATTGTAGGTTCGGATTTTTTCGCTCCTCTCTCCCGTCCCGACCTGGGACTTGCGGCTGCGGGCGATCTTCTCGTCGCGCTCCCGGGTGGCGATGTCCATCAGCCGCGAGCGCAGAATCCGTAAGGCCTTCTCTTTGTTCCGGTGCTGGGATTTCTCGTCCTGGCAGGAGACGACCAGGCCGGACGGAAGATGGGTCACGCGGATGGCCGTGTAATTGCGGTTGACGTTTTGGCCTCCCGGCCCCGAAGCGCCGAAGGCTTCGATCCTCAAGTCCTTAGGGTCGAGCTTGACATCGACTTCGTCCGCCTCAGGCAGGACGGCCACGGTGACGGTGGAGGTGTGAATGCGGCCCGAGGCCTCGGTCCGGGGGACGCGCTGGACGCGGTGGACGCCGCTTTCATGCTTGAGCGAGGAATAGACGTTTTTCCCGCGGATGCCGGCGATGATTTCTTTAAACCCGCCGATCGGGGAAAGGCTTGTCCCCAAGACTTCGAGCTGCCACCCCCGGCTCTCGGCGTACCTCGAATACATTCGAAAAAGATCCTGGGCGAAAAGCGACGATTCGTCGCCGCCCGCGCCGGCCCGAATTTCGAGAATAACGTTCCTCTCATCATGCGGATCTTTGGGAAGAAGCAGGATTTTCAGCTCGTCTTCGACCTTCTTCTCGCGTGTCCGGAGCTCGGCGAGCTCGGTCTCGGCCAGGGAGCGAATTTCCGCCTCGGTGTCTTTTGCGGCCAGAAGCCCCTCGGAATCCCGGATCTGCTTGCGAACCCTCTTGAGTTCCTCGTACTTCCTGATCAAAGGCTCGAGCTCCGCCCGTTCCTTGGCGATCTCTTTGATTTTCTGAGGGTTGGAGACAAGGGCGGGATCAGAGAGGGAGAGCGTCAGACGGCGGTATTTCTCCTCGACATTCTCCAGCTCGCGCCACATGGCCGGCTACTTCTTGGCATCGCCGTATTTTTTTCTGAATTTCTCCACCCGACCGGCGCTGTCGACGAGCTTCTGCTTCCCGGTGAAAAAGGGATGGCACTGGGAGCAGATCTCAACGCGGATCTCTTTTTTCGTCGAACGGGTGACGAACGTATTGCCGCAGGCGCAGATCACCCGGCTCTCGACATATTCAGGATGAATGCCTTTTTTCATTGTCATCATCTCCTGGAAAACGGCATCATTATAGCAGATTTAGCGGGAACTTCAAAGACAGCGTATTCAATCACCTAAAATGTTACCGAAAGAGGGCTGTTAAATCATATAAGATGTTACCCAAATCCAATAAAGGATAGGGTCACATGCTTAGGATGGACATGAGAACACGAGAAGAGTATTTGAGGGCTCTGCTGGAGCGGTACCTTCGAGCCAGCAAGAAAGGAAAGGGTGAGATTCTGGACGAGTACTGCCGGAACACGGGTATGGCCCGCAAGTCTGTTTGCAGGAAGCTGGCTGGGCTTTTTAGGGGAGACTCCCGGCCCCGCAAGAAGAGGGAACCGACATACGGGAGGGCGGTAAGGGTGGCTGTGGAGAGGCTGTGGGAGATCTTCGACCGGCCTTGTGGCCAGAGGTTAAAGCCGTT
>CAZNVB010000116.1:0-2543 GCA_964576265.1 uncultured Eubacteriales bacterium
GACATGATCTCAGAAAAAGTCAACCGCATCGGCACTTCACCGACTCTCAAGATCGCCGCCAGGGCCAAGGCCATGAAGGCGGGAGGAATCGACATCGTCGACCTCAGCGTCGGAGAACCCGATTTTCCCACCCCCGAGAACGTCAAGGCGGCCGGCATCAGGGCCATCCAGCAAAACTTCACCAAGTACACCGAAAACGAGGGGACTCCGGCTCTCAAGAAGGCCGTCATCGCCCGGATAAAGGAAGATTTCGGCGTCGAATATGCGCCCGAGGAAGTTATCGTCTCCTGCGGAGCCAAGAGCTCTCTCTTTCATCTCATTCAGGCTCTGGTGGACGAGGGCGAAGAAGTCATCATCCCCGCGCCTTACTGGGTCACCTACCCCCAGGCGGTGGCTCTGGCCAAAGGAAAACCGGTCATCGTCCCGACCCGCGAAGAGAACGGCTTCCTCCTCACCCCGGAAGACCTTAAGGCAGCCATCAACCCTTCCACCAAGGCCGTCGTCATCAACAACCCTTCGAACCCGACCGGCGCGGCCTACACGAAATCTCAGCTCGAGGCGCTGGCCGAGGTCGTCCGGGGCGAAGACATCTACGTCATCGCCGACGAGATCTACGCCCGGCTGATTTATGACGGCTTCGAGTTCACAAGCTTCGCTTCCCTAGGCGAGGAGATCAAAAAGAAAACCATCCTCATCAACGGAGTGTCCAAGTCCTACTCGATGACCGGCTGGCGCATCGGCTTTGCCCTCGGGCCCGCCGAGGTGATCGCCGGCATGGCCAAGATTCAGAGCCATTCGACCTCCAACCCGACATCGATCGCCCAACAGGCGAGCCTCGAAGCCCTCAGCGGTCCGCAGTACGAAGTCACCCGCATGGCGGCCGAGTTCCAGCGGCGGAGGAACTACTGCCTGATGAGGCTGAATGCCGTCCCGAATATCTCCTGTTTCAAGCCCCAGGGCGCGTTCTACCTCTTTCCCAACTTTTCCTTCTATTACGACAAGGAAGCCGCGGGCTTCGAAATCCGCAATTCTTACGGCCTGGCTTATTATTTTCTCAAGGAAGCCCGGGTGGCGGTCGTACCCGGGGATTCTTTCGGAGCGGACGACCACATCCGAATTTCCTACGCGACGTCCATGGAAAATTTGGAAAAGGGGATGGACAGAATCCTGGAAGCGACGGCCAGGCTCAAGACACCGAAAAAGGTCCGGCGCGTCGCCCTGCAGAACGCGGTCACCCGGGTGAAAAAAGCCGTCCCTGTCGATCCCGCCGTGCCGCTCAAAGTCCGGGACGGGCTCGTCGCCGAAATGGAGAGCCATCTCGCTCCGGATCATTATTACGAGTGGAACGCCAATATCGCGGGGCTCGTCGTCCAGCTGCGGACGAACGTGACGCATCTCTACGATTTCTGGCTGGAAAACTGGTTTCCGGCGCAGCTCGAGGCCGACCTCGAGCCGCACGGAATCATCTACGCCGTCGACGGGATCCCCGGCCGCGAGCCGCGGGCTTTCTATAATTCCGAGACCCGGACCGGTGTCCTCGTCAACACCGACAATTACGGCGCTCTCCGGAGCCTGGCGCTGGGGATGGTGATGGATGCGAGCGAGCGGCTCTTCGGCACCTTCGCTGTCCGCGGCATGTCGGCCGATATCGGAGGAAAAGGCCTGATCCTTGTCGGGCCTCCCGGAACAAAGAAGACCGAGCTCTCTTTCGAGCTCCTCGGGGACTCCCGGTTCAGGCTGCAGGCGAACGACATCGTCTTCGTCCGGCTGGGAGGAAAACAGGCGGTCGCCGACTGCGTCGAACGAAAGCTCTATCTCGCGACGAACACGGTCGAACTCTTCCCCCGGCTGGCGCCGCTTTTCGATGCGAGCAAGTGCGAAAACGTCGTCACCCGCAAGGAGGACTGCAAGGACGTAGAGTGCTTGAGGGCCGAGGACTGCCGGCTCGACCGCGGCTCTCCTTTCTGCTACAAGGCGTCCAAGGAAGCCCACGCCATGTTCGACCCGAACTGGATCGCCGGGAAAACCGGCTACGCGAGGCGAAGCACTCTGAGCTGGATCTTCATCCTCCGTTCCGACAATGTTTCTCCTCCGGTCGTCCGGATGGAAAAGAACGAAGCCCTGCGGACGCTCGAGGCGGGAGAGAGCGCAGGGGCGAAGAAGAGCCTGAGCCCGGCCGGGCCGCAGCCTTTCTACAACCCCCACCTCCTCGGGACAGGCGGAGATCGGCTTGAGCTTCAGAGGGCGTTTTTCAGCCGGCTTCTGGACGCCGTTCCCTGTTATCTATTCAATAGCGGCGTGGCCGGCGCCGACGAGATCAAAGCGATCGTCCTCGGCCAGGGCCAACCCTGAGGATTTCCTCAATTCCCTGGGGATCGGCTAGAAAATAATCCCTCTCTTTCAAGTCACCCCTCTCTCGATCACCCCGCGGACGCGATCGATCAGGAGGTGGATGTTCTCTTTTGTGTATCCGTCCACCGGAACTGGCGGATGGAAGGTGACGCTGACGGGGCCCCTTTTGACGAACGTCGCCCCTCTGGGCA
>CAZNVB010000117.1:0-16328 GCA_964576265.1 uncultured Eubacteriales bacterium
GATCGGACGAACTCCTTCAAAGAGGAGACAGTTGGCGGAGGCGACAAAGCTAAAGGGCGTCGTCAGGACCTCGTCGCCCTCCTTCAGACCGGTGGCGCGGACACACAAGTGGAGGCCGCTCGTGCCGCTGTTCACGGCGACCGCATATCTGGAGCCGATGTAGGCGGCGAATTTGGTCTCAAATTCCTTCAGCCTCGGCCCGAGGCTCAGATCCGGCGTTTCGAGGACTTCGAGGACTCGGCGTCTCTCGAGATCGGTGAGGTCGGGCCTGGATAGAGGGATGGGCAACGTCATGCTTTTTCTATGACCCGGGGCCGGGTTCCGATGACGCGAACCGGCGCGCCGACGTTGATTGTCCAGGGCTCGATGTCCTTGAGGACGATCCCCCCGCTGCCGATGATTGCGCCTTCCCCGATGACAACGTTCGGGTGGATGATGGCGTTGGCGCCGATGAAGACGTCTTTCTCGAGGACGATCCGGCCGCGGATCACGCACTGCTCTTCTTCCGGGATCAGAGGGCAGATCCGCTTCCCCTCGCCGTAGTGATGGGTGCCGGTGATCAGACGGGCCCCGGTGGCGATGCCGACATAGTCGCCTGTGATGAGCTCCCCGCCGCCGACGACGCTGACGAACGAAGCGATGTGGTTGAACTTCCCGATCCGGACGCCCATTCCGCCGTTGATGAAGGTAAAATCGTCAATCTGCGATCCGTCGTCGATCTCGACGACCGAGGCCTTGGCGATCTTGACAAGCGGGTAAATTTTAACTCCGTTTCCCAGGCGCTTCAGTTCACTGAGGTCGGTGAGCATTGGTCGATGATCTCTCTTTCATTGGCGAGTTAACTTTCGATTGCAAAGGATTTTATCTCCGCTCGCTGCGCGTGTCAATTGCCCCGGGGTTCATTGGGCGATGCGAGGACGAGTCAAGACGCTCCGCTCCTTGTTGAGATCCGAGCGCGGAAAGAATTCCTCGGCTGTCGCATGCCCCGGTTGGCTGATTCCGTATCCCTTGAGGACGTGGACGACGGTCAAGGCCAGAATTTTGAGGTCGAGCCAAAAATTCCAGTGGTCGACATACCAGACATCGAGCGTGAATTTCTGTTCCCAGGTGATGGCGTTTCGACCGTTGACCTGGGCCCAGCCGGTGATGCCCGGAAGGACCTCGTGACGGCGGGCCTGTTCGGGGGTGTATCGCTCGAGGTATTGGACCATCAGCGGCCGGGGGCCGACCAGGCTCATTTCACCCTTCAGAACGTTCCAGAGCTCGGGCAGCTCATCGAGACTCAGACGGCGGAGATAGCGTCCGAACGAGGTCAACCTCCGTTCATCAGACAGGAAGCGTCCTCGGGCATCTTTCTCTTCCTGCATCGTCCGGAATTTGAGGAGGGTAAAAATGCGGCCGTTTTTTCCGGGACGACGCTGCTTGAAGAAGACGCCGCCGGGGGAGTTCCATTTGATGGCCAGGGCGATGGCCGGCAAAAGCGCCAGGAGGAAAACCAGACCGATCAAGCTGAGAGAGACATCCAGGGTGCGCTTGAAAAAGAAATGAATCTTTTTATTCATCAGGGGACCCATTCTTCTTGAGAAAGCCCAGGCCAAAATTTTTCATCCACAGAACCAAAAACAGCGAAAACCAGAACTTCACCCCTTCGAGAGGGCTCTGGAAAAGAGAAAAAAAACCCAAATATAGGAAAAGAATCAATAGAATCAGGCGATCCAGGCTGCCATTTTTCAGCCAGTTCAAATAATGGGAAGAGACCAGATAGCCGAAAACAAAAGGCAGAGCGATCACAAACAGATAGCGGCCATCGAAGTAAAGGCTGTAGAGGATCGTAAAAAAGGCGTTTCCCTTGATCGGCCGGCCTTCCCTGTCTTCGCCGACCACGCGCTGCTCGTCGAAATAAAGTCCGCTTTCCCCGGCCATGGGGACGATCGTCCGGTTAAAGCGCCGGAGCATCACGACGATCAGGGAGTCGATTCCTCCGAGTGAGCTCCGGCCGTAAGATCGCCGGGTGTTCAGGCGGGAGAACGGATTGCTCAATTCCTGGTCAAAAAGAACCAACCCGACCGTGTGATAATCGACCGTGACTTTTGTCAGGGTCCGCAGCAGCCCGACATTCCTCTCTCCCCGATAGAGACTCAAGGCGAGAAGAACGGCCAGGATCGCGGCCGTCGCCAGGAGGATCCTGAATTTGCCTTTCCGGAGGCCGGCCGGCAGCGTTCGATCCGTCTCTTGATTGATGACCGCCGGCTTCTTTCTTTGAGCCAGAAAAAGAAACGCCAGCAGGATAAATATCCCCAGATGATAGAAATTAAAACGTCCCAGGATCAACACCGCCTCGAGCAGGAAAAGCGTCAGCGAAACGAGAAGCAGGCGTTTTTTCTTTCGGTCAAAAAAAAGGACGATCCCGACGATCACCGAAAAGAAGATAACCGGCGAGACGACCAGATGAAAAAGAAAAGCTTGATAGCCGCTGCGGAAAGCGCTCTCAGGGCGGTCGATTCCGCTGTAAGCCAAACTTCGGTAGACGACCGGGTCGGAGGACAGAAGCACGGGTAAGGCGCGAACAAAGAAGAAAACGATCACGGGCACAAGGGCCAGATTCATAGCAAAGACGTAGCGCTCGTTTTGAACGATCCGGTCGTTGAGACGGGCGACCTCTTCTCTTTCTCTTATTTTTCCCGTGGCGAGCAGACTCCCAAGAAAAACAGCCAGGACCATGATCATGACCATGGCTTGTGTCCTCGCCCCGGGGACAAAAAAGCCGGTCAGACTGAAATTTGAGACCCAGAGCCAGAAAGCCCACCAGAACACGATCATCGAGAGGGGGTTGAGAATTCTCTGAAATTTGATGGCGCTCAGGAGGACGAGCAAGAGAGTGAAAACGGGGATGAGAAGGATGAATTCGATCATTTTTCTGGCATTAACGACCTGAGATCATTTTCGTTGAACGAAGAGATTGCCCGCCATTTTTATCCGGTTGAGCGCCCGTTGATGGAGCGGAAGCAGGAAAAAGTGCCTAGCTTCGAATTCGTCGGCTTCGAGATCGGGGAGGACGAAAGTCGGATGAGTGATGGAGTCGAGTTCTTGGGCGGGAATGTTGGCCGCGATGTTCTTGGGATCGAACGTGTTGGTCGCTTGCGGTCCCCAGCCGAGGTTGGTGACAAGATTGACGTTCGGCACGACGCAGAGGCCGTTCTGAACAAAAATGGCGTAGCTCCACTGGAAATCCCAGACCGTCTTGATCTGGCGTCGGGCCGTCTTCTCAAAGACAAGCCTCCAGTGTCGTCTCATCGCCCTCCCGGACAAAATGTTTCCCAGTTGTCTTTGTCGGAGGAACTGGGGAAGAGTTTTCAGCTCGACGTCAAAATGTGCCCAGGCTCGACGCCATGAGGCCCAGCCCCAGCAGTGCATAAAGCGGGAAAAATAGTAGCTTCCGTCGCCCCGTTTTCTTCCGAACTGAAGGTTCGTTCCGCTGATGTGCATGATTCGGGTGTCGTTGCGGTAATGAGCCAGAAGTTCCTGGCAAAAAGGAAAGAAACTCGAGCCGGGGAGGCAGTCATCTTCAAGAATGATTCCCTCAGCGACATTTTCGAAAAACCAGCTGATGGCTGAGCTGGGGCCGTATTTGGCCCCCAGATTTTCCGATCTGAAGTCGAGCTGCAGGTCGCAGTCCCAATCGACCTGGATGAGGGCGCGCGCCCGGGCGCAGAGGTCCGCGTCCTCGGGATGGCCTTCCCTCGGCCCGTCGGCGACGACGAAAAGTTTCGGCGGCTTCGCCCGTCGGATTTCTTCAAAAACACGCGCGGTAAAATTCGGCCGATTGAAAATTAAGAAGAGGACGGGAGTCGTCATTTTGATCTGGTCAAGCTTCATCGGTTCTCTCTTTTTGTGGAGTTCGTTCTTTCAAACTTCCAGGGGAGAACGATCGCTCGGGACATCATCCCGAACACTTTTCTTGTTCTGGAGGAGGCGGCAAAAATGAAGTAAGCAGCGACGGCCTGGGAGATGACCATGGAAACGGCGGCGCCCATGGCTCCTCGGGCGGGGATCAGGATGAAATTCAGAATGATCTTGGTGACGAGCCCGGCCAGAGAGGCCGCCAGAGCGAACTTCTGATAGCCGTTGATCATCGTCCAGATGGATCCGGCGACGCCGATGAAGACGAACACGCCGGCCCAGATATGAACAGCCAGAATAGGACCGGAGGCGATGTAATCGCGGCCGTAGACTGTCTTCACCAGGGCGGTGGAGAGGAAGGTCATCGTCACGGCCAGGGCGAGCGAGACGCCGGTCATGACATTGAAAACATTTTGGTATTGGCGGAAAAAGAGATTCTTATCGGTTTGAAAAAAGCCGACCATCACCGGAAAAACCGAAAGGGAAATAGATCCGGGGATGAAATACCAGACTTCGGAGAACTTGACCGCGGCCGCATAAATCCCCACGGTCTCTTTATTCATCATGGCCCCCAGCATGACCTGATCGATTCTCATGTAGATCAAGATGGCGAACCCGGAGATGATCAGCGGCCAGGATTCCCTCAGAAGGGCCTTGGCCAGCTGTCGGTCCGCTTTCCAGCGGCTCATTTTGTTGCCGGTCAGGCGGTAGGCAACGGCCAGCCCGATCGCCGCCAGCGCGGTCTCGCTCGCCGTAGCAACGGACAAAGCGACAAGAGAAGCGGCGCCGGCCACCAGGACGATTTTCAGGATGGAGCTCGCCGCGAAGGCGGATGACCTAGCGAGGACCACATATTTCGCCTGGATCTGAGATTGAAACCAGAAATCGGCGACATCTAGGGAGTAAAAGATCAGGCTCAGGGCGAAAATCCCGGTAATCAAGACGAGGACCGGATCCTGACGGCTGGTGATTTCGATGATGGCCATCACGACGATGAAGCTTGCCAAGGCCCCCGCCAGTTTCAAGACAAACGCCGTGCCGAGAATGAGATCTTTGCGAGAGACATCCTTGGCGATCTCTCGGATGACGATGCCGTCCAGACCGAGTCCGGCCAGAGCGGTAAACATGCCGACAAGGGCGAGGGCAAAGCTGAATGTGCCGAAGAGGTCCGGGCCCAGATAACGAACGATGATCACGCTGACCACGACGCCGACTCCCATGCGGAAGACCTTGTCGAAAGACTGCCAGCCGAAATTTTTAACGATTTTCAGCAGGATCGGTCGCTTCTTGACGAAAGCAGGTTCGGGCAGAAAATGGAACGCCACGTCTTTTCCTCTCTCTGAAGCGGGAATCGGCCGATTACTTCTTTAATCAGGCTTTATTCTATGTAAGAGAGGAAAAAACTGTCAAGGACGCCTCCACGCCGAGCAGGGGGAAAAGCCCGCGGGCTGTGATATAATTTCCATCTCGAACGAAAGAGAGGACGTCGCCATGGGCATCGCCATCGTCACCGGCTCAGCCGGTCTCATCGGCTCGGAGAGCGTTCGGTTTCTGGCTAAGAAGAGATTCAGCCGGATCGTCGGCATCGACAACGATCTGCGCCGTTATTTTTTCGGCCCGGAGGCTTCGACGCGCTGGAACCTAAGAAGGATCAAGGAAGAAATCCCTCATTATGTTCATCACGACATGGATATTCGGAACAAGCGGGGGATGGGAAGGCTGTTTGCCGAATACGGCGGCGATATCCGGCTGATCATTCATACGGCGGCTCAGCCTTCCCACGACTGGGCGGCCCGGGAGCCGTTTTGCGATTTTGACGTCAACGCCAACGGAACGCTGGTCTTGCTCGAAATGATGCGTCGCTACTGTCCCCGAGCCGTCTTTATTTTCACCTCGACCAACAAGGTCTACGGCGACAACCCCAATCTTCTGCCGCTTGTCGAGCTGGAGACGCGCTGGGAACTGGAGGCCGGGCATCCCTGCTTTGACGGGATTGATGAGAGCATGAGCATTGACCGGACGATGCACAGCCTTTTCGGGGCGTCCAAGGCCGCAGCGGACATCCTCGTGCAGGAGTACGGCCGGTATTTCGGTCTCCGCACGGCCTGTTTCCGCGGCGGATGCCTGACCGGTCCGGACCACTCGGGAACGCAGCTTCACGGCTTTCTGGCCTATCTGATGAAATGCGCCCTGACAGGCCGTCCCTACACGGTCTTCGGCTACAAGGGAAAGCAGGTGCGGGACAATATCCATAGCTATGATCTGGTCCATATGTTCTGGCATTTCTACAAGAATCCGCGCTGCGGAGAGGTCTATAATGCGGGCGGCGGCCGTTTTTCCAACTGCTCGATGCTCGAGGCCATCCGGATGGCCGAAGAGATCACCGGGAAGAAGATGAACTGGACCTATTCGGAAACTCCCCGCAAAGGGGATCACCTTTGGTACATCAGCAGCCTGAAGAAGTTCCGGGCGGATTATCCCGATTGGGATTTTAAATATGGCCTGCGGGAAATCCTGGTTCAGATTTATAACGGGCTTTCCGCTCGCCTGTGAACGGGTGCCGATGAGGATCCTGTATCTCGGTCCGTATTATTCTGAGGAGATGCGTCGGACTCTCAGGCTCGGGAACGAGTTCTCCCCCGGCGGGCTCAACAAGATCAAGCCCATGATTTCTCTTCTCACCAAGGACCATCAGGTGACGGTTCTGTCCACCGGCTACACCAGGTCGGCGAGATTTCGCTGGGTCCCCAGGAGGGCCGAGCGGCTCAGCCTTGGAAAGAGTGAAATTCCCGTCATCTATCCGGCCTATCCCGCGGCCCCGTTCTTCTCTTTTCCCGCCAGCGCCTGCTCTTTGCTCATCGAGTGCCTGAGAGCCCGACCGGAGCTTGTGATGTTCTATAATTTCCGGCCGGAAACGCTCGGGCCCGCCTGGCTGGCCAAATTATTTCTCGGGGCGCGAATTATCGGCCAGTTCGAAGACGGCCTTCATCTTCTCTACAGCCAGTTCTCTCCTCGGCGCTGGATTTTTCGCCTGACGTATGAACTCGGCAAACGCCTCAGCGACGGCTTTACTCTGGTCAACAGCGCCTTGCTCGGGGAGTTCCGTTCGGGGGTTTCTGCGGTTGTGCCCTTTATCCTGCCGGAGGAGAGTCGGTCCCGCGTCCGTCCGATCCGGGTGAATCTGAAAGATAAAGAGATCATCCATGTCGGCTACGCCGGCGGGCTCGATCGGGAGCGCGGGGCCGGCATCTTTTTGCAGGCCGCCTGGAGCCTGCGATCTCACCCTCGTTTTCGCTTCGTTATCGCCGGCAGGGGGCCTCTTCTCGCACGGGTTCAGGCCCAGAGTAAAGAACAGCCGAACCTGAACTATCTCGGATTTCTCAATGAAGAGGAGATGCAAGCTCAATTAAGCCGGCTGGAGATCCTTGTCAACCCGCAGCCTCTTTCGCATCCCTTTGCCCGTTATTCCTTTCCCTCCAAGGTGATGAGATACCTCCTGCTCGGCAAGCCGCTGGTCTCGACGCCATTCGTCGACCTGACGAAAAAGCGAACTCCCGGACTTTATTTTTTCAACCATGACGATCCCCAGGATCTGGCCCGCGTCTTATCCGAGATGGCCGAGCGCGAGATCGAAGTCGATTACCGGGAGTTATGGGATCGATTCTCCGAATCAAGAATGCGCCGGGAGATGGCCAATGTCATCTGCCGGGCCGGTTTCCGGGCCTCACCCTTATCTCGATAGTTCGGTTTTTCCTCTTGGCGGCGGCTCCGGCATAGGCTTCGAGCAGCCGGGGGATGACTTTCGGAGGCCTGAACTCCTCGGCTCGCCATAGGCCCGCCGTTCGCAGAGATTCCCTGAGTTCAAGCCGGGTTTGCAATTCTTTCATGGCGTTGAGAATCGATCCGGCGTCATTAGGATTGAAGTACAAAGCCGCCCGGCCGGCGAATTCCCTGACCGGCGGAATTCCGGCGGCCGCGACCGGAAGGCCGCAGGCCATGGCCTCGACGACCGGAAGCCCTCCCCCTTCATAGAGGGAAGGGAAGACCAGAGCGGTCGCCGCCGAATAGAGAATGCGAATCTCGCTGTTTCCGAGTCTCGGCAGAATGGCCACGTTCCTTTGGAGATCTCTTTGCTCGATAAAATGTCGGATTTGTTTTTCCGTCCCCTTGTCGTCGCCGCGAAAAAGAAGAGGCCAGGCCGAGGGGATGTTCGATATCCATCGATGATAGGCTTCGAGCAACCGGAGATGGTTCTTGTGAGGAAGAAAATCGCCGACGTAAAGCCAAAACTTTTCCGGCAGGCGGTGTTTTGACCGGAAGGAAGAGATTTCCTCCTCTGTGGCCGGCCTGAAGTCCTTTCCTAAGACAGGGGGGATCACGGACAGCCGACGGGGGTTGAGATGAAACAATTGAATCAGGGCGTCGGCGGTCGCCCTGGACATCGGAAGAAGATGATGAGCCCGGCGGACCGTCTGGGTGATCATGGTTTTGAGATAGGCTTTCTTCGTCACCGAATACGGCGAAAGATTGAGAAAAGGATGGAGGTCGTAAATCGTTACCACCCCCGGGACGCTGCGAATCAGAGCTTGGGTGCTGGAAAACCAGTGGAGGCAGTCCAGCCTGTGCCGGCGGACCAGCCGGGGCAGGGTCGTGTGTTCAAAAAGAACCCGACGGGGACGGTTCGCCGAGTCGAGGGGAATCCGCACGAGCTCGAAATTCGGCCGCTCCGGCACGAGCATTTCGCTTTCCCGGGTGAGAAAAACAACAAAATGATCGGAGGAATCGATTTCAGCCAGGCCCCGGACAAGTCCCCGGATGTAATTCCAGCCGCCGCCGATTTCGGGCAGGGCATGAAGGAGGTTCAACCCGATTCGCATCAGGCCGATTTTTGTTTCTCCAGGAATTCAAGAAAGAAGGCCACAACGGTGAGAAGAAGAAGCCCCAGGATTCCGGCGACGGCGACGTTGTAGAGTCTTTTTGGCGAGACCGGATTGATGGAGGGGGTCGGTTCTTTCACCAGCTCGGCGAAATCGATGCGGGCCTTTCTTTCATTCAAAAGGCGGATGAAGTTTTCCAGATTCTCGATCTCCTTCTTCAATCGTCCGATATCGGTGCTCAGAAGCCGGATATCTTCCTCGCTGGACTTGATCAGGAGCTTCAATGTTTCCTGTTTCACCCGCTCGTCGCTGAGTTTTTCGTCGAGGGTATTGTAATAGCGGAGATTTTGTTGGATTTCGCTCGAATAAAGAAGCAGACTGACGGCATTGATTCCCTCGACGCTGACTTTGAGCATCTCCCGCTGCTGGGCTTCGATTTCTTCGACCCGTTTCTTGACCGCCCGCATCTCTTCAATGATGCTTTTCGCCCATTCTTCGGAAATCTTGATCTTGTTGGCGGCCGCCGTGATTTCTTGCCGTTTTTTCGCCTGCTCGATTTCCTTGGACTGAATGTCAAGCTCCCTTTTCTTGATTTCGTTCTGGGAGGCGGTGATCTGGGAATCGAGCCCTTTGATTTCGACCTCGATTTTTTTATTGAAGTCTTTTTTGAGGATGTCGAAAAGTGCGTTCAGAATTGCCTTGCCTCGTTCGACGTCCTTTACCGCGACCGCGACCCTGATCAGTTTCGTGTCCCGCAGATTCTCCGCCCGCAGGCGCGGGAACTTGCGCACGTCGATGTTCAATTGGGCGGCGATCAAGCGATTGTAGGATTCCTGGTTGATCTGGCCGGCGGCCTGCTTGGGGTCGATGACCACGACCTCTTCGAACTGACCCTGCTCCGTTTGCACGAACATTTTGCTCGGCTGGATGATGGCATCGACTTCATACTTGCGGGGCAGGAAGGAGCTGATGATTCCGACGAGGATGACGAGACCGAAGGTCGGCAGGGCGATCAGCCATTTTCTCTTCCAGAGGACGAGCAGGAAATCGGAAAAGCCGGGTTCTCTTTCGTTCATCTTGACCTCTTTCGATGAATCGTTCAAAACCTGCTTCCTATTGTTCATTTTTCGGCGGGCTTTTTCAAGCGGCTGAGAATCAAGCTTTTCGGCGGCCCTGGACGGCCTGAACGAGCAGCTCTTCGTGCCGCGTTATGAGCACGGCTCGGGAGTAGCGTGTGAGATGAGCGCTCCTTCCTTTTTCGGCCAGAACGTTCCTTTCGGCAGAAGGCATAGCGTAGAAGGTCCGCACAGTCCGTGCCATGGCCTCGGGATCGTCGGGCGGGCAGATCAACCCGGCGCCCGCCTCGCGGACGATTTCCGCCGTATCCCCCGCCACCGCGCAAAGGATCGGCCGGCCGCAGGCGAGGTAGACAAACGTTTTCCCGGGGATGGTGATCTCGAAAAGCGGGTCGCGTTTGAGATGAAGCAGAAGCACGTCGGCCAGGGCGAAAAAGCGGGGCATGATCTCGGCGGGCTGCCAGCCGATGAAAATGACATTCCGGAGCTTCATTCCGGCGGCTTTTCGGCGGAGCCGCGGTTCGTCGACGCCTCCGCCGATGAGAACGAATTGGATCTGGGGAAAATCTTGAAGCTGCGCTGCGGCCTCGATCGCCGTGTCCAGGCCCTGCGCCGGACCCATCGTGCCGCCGAAGACGATATTGAACCGACCGCTCAGTCCGAACTTCCGGGCCAGAATCTCATCCCGTGGCCGGGGCCGATAAAGATCCTCCTCCGCCCAGTTGGGAATGAAGTGGACCTTTTCCTCCGGGACTCCTTTGGCCACGAGCAGGCGTTTAAATCCAGGAGAGACGACGGTGATGGCGGCGGCCCGCCGGTAAATAAACTGCGCCAGGCTTTCCAACCAGCGTACCGCCCGGCCGTCTTCCATCATTTTTGTGGCCACCAGCGTTTCCGGCCACATGTCGTGGATGTTGAAGACGAAGGGGATTCGCCGCCAGAGCCCGATCCACCAGGCGGGAATGCCGATGGTGAGAGGCGATGAATAGACCCACATCACCTCCGCGGAGCCGGCGATGACGGGTCCGCCGAGGGATGCCGAGGCGGCGAAGCTGAGATAATTCAGCGAGCGTTTGAGCCGGGAGTGGCTGTGATCCGGATAGAGAGGCAGGCGCCAGACATCCAGGCGGTCAAGCGGGGCTTTCATCCACGGCTTTTGTCGCCAGCCGGGATAGAGACGGCCCTGGGGATAGTTTGGAAAACCGGTGATCACCCGGACGCGGTGGCCGCGTCGGGCCAGGTCGAGCCCAAGTCCGTGAATTTTCGGGTCCGGTTCCGGCGGGTAGTACTGGGACAGAATCAGAACATTCATCCGTTCCGTCCCAATTGTCTCCGGCTCGCTACCATCGACCGAATCTGAGATGGTGGGCGCTGTCGAAACCCAGGACGATCTTCGCCACCGTATGGCTGACGTTCTCGACCAGGTATTCGGGGGGAATCCTCCACTCCGGTTCTCGGCTGAGGACGACGGCGGCGCACCGGAGGACCATCTCCGGGTCGGCTCCGCTCAGGATGTTGCTGCCGCATTCGATGGTTTCCGGTCTTTCTGTGACATCACGGATGGTCACATTGGGCACGCGAAAAATGCAGCATTCTTCCTGAACCGTGCCGCTGTCGCTGAGGACCAGCCGGGCCTTCTCCTCGAGGGAGATGAAATCAAAGAAACCGAAGGGCGGGAGAAAGCGGATATTTGTATTGCCCGTCTTCAGCCCGGCGGCCGTCATCCTCAGCTTTGTTCGGGGGTGCGTGCTGACGATCACGGGGAGGCGATATTTCTTTTGCAGACGTTCGAGAGATTCGACAAGACTCGACAGACGCTCCGGGACGTCGACATTTTCTTCCCGGTGCATGGTGACAAGAATATACCTTCGGACGCCGAGTCCGAGCCGGGAGAGAATTTTCGACCGCCGGATCTTCGGCCGGAAATGTTCGATCACCTCGAAAATGGGGTTTCCCGTGACATGAATTCGCTCTCCCGGGATCCCCTCCCGGAGGAGGTTCATCCGCGCCCTTTCCGTGTAGGGGAGAAGGATGTCGCTCGAGTGGTCGATGATCCGCCGGTTCACCTCTTCCGGGACGCGGTCATCGTAGCAACGGTTGCCCGCTTCCATGTGATAGACCGGAATGTGCATCCGCTTGGCGATGATCGCCGCCAGACTGCTGTTCGTGTCGCCCAGGACGAGAAAGCGGTCGGGTTTCTCTGAGGCGAGAATCGGCTCGATTTTAGCCAGAATCGTCGCCAGTTGCTCTCCGCAGCTGCCCCGCGCGCCGAGGTGATAGTCGGGCCGGCGGACGCCGAGCTGGCGGAAAAAAATGTCGTTCAGGTTGGCGTCGAAATTCTGACCGGTATGGACGACGATCTGTTTCGCCAGCCCGTCGATGAGTCCGATGATCAGGCTGAGTCGGATAATTTCCGGCCTGGTGCCCAGGATGGTCAGAACTTTCATCGTTTCCCCCTATGGCTTCAAGGCCAAATTCTTGAGTCGAAAGTCGAACCCGGCCAGCTCCGCCACCATCTCCGGAATCGAAGGAGGGGCGGCGTATCCGGCCGCCCGCCAGATCTCGGCGTTAACCGCCTCATTTTCCGTGATCAGGGTCCGGTCGACGGCCTGGCCGGCTTCTTGAGGCTCGATCCGGATGTCCGGCCGGCCGAAATGAACGGCAAAAAGCCGGAGGAGGTCGCATTTGGTGACTTCCCCCGAAGGGACGATATGCTGGAGGCGGGGTACGGTCAATCCGCCGGTGATGATGGCGCGGCAGATCTTGGCGAAGTGGAGAGTGGTGATCCCGTTCCAGCGGTGGTTGACATAGCCGTTCACCCGGGCTCCCGGGGCCTGGCTCAGAAACCAGCCCAAGAGCGAGCGGTAAGTCCTGGGCTCAGGTCCGATGATGGAGCAACGGAGATGAGTGAAATTTTCGGCCTTGACCTCACCGAGGCTCTTGGTCTTGCCGTAGACATCCGCGGGATCATGGAAGTCCTTTTCCGAATACCGGCCGCGGGCCCCGGAAAAGACGCAATCGGTGGCGATTTGAAGGACCCGGGCGCTTTTGCTGATCCGCCGGGCCAGCTCGTAAGGCAGGAGGGCGTTGATTCGCAGCGCCCGTTCCACCTCGGCCGGATTGTCGTCGTGAACCAGAGGTTTGATGATGCCGATGGCGTTGATGACCCAGGAGCAGGATTCAACGGCGGCCACGATGTTTTCGGAAGAAGCGGCCTCCGCATCGAAGACTTGCCAGGCGACGTTCGGCAGAAGGCTCCGGCCCCGGCTGAGGAATTCCGGTCGGCGGACGGTCGCCGTGATTTCAATCTCGGGGTCGCGAGCCAGGACGTCGGTGAGCATGCTGCCGAGCATCCCCGTTGCGCCGAGGACCGCGACTTTCAACGCGCTCATCGTTCGGCCACGTTCCAGATGTCCCAGTAGCGGGCGTCGAATCGGACATCGTCCTGCCGGCTTTCTTCGATCGTGGCGGTGGAAAAGAAAATGAGCAGAGTGTCCGGAGCGAGCGACATGAAACCGTTGGCGAATCCGGCCGGGATGAACACGACGGCGGGTTTGAGGGCCGAGAGGACAAAGCGATGGACATGGGCCTCACGGGAAGGGCGTTCCCAGTCGTCGATCTTCACGGCGCCCACGATCGCGGCTCCGCGAAGGACGCTCACGTACTTGGCTTCACGGCGGTGGGCGTGCCAGGCCCGGACGAAGCGGGCCGCGTGGTTGGCAACCGTATAAAACCGTTTGACCCCTTGAAAATCGAAATCGTTGACAAAACCGACCGTACCCCGGTCGTCGATGACCAGACCGCCTTCGTAAAGCCGGGGCGACGGTTCCGGGTGGAGTTCTGAGTCGGCCATTTCAATCTCCTATATGGGTGTTGTATAAGGAGAGGAACTTCTGATTCGTGTAGCGGGGGTTGCTGATATCCTTGAGCCGGTGGGACTCCAGCAGCGAACGGATCTCTTCGATCCCGTCATCGATGGAGTAAATCGGCTGGAAACCGAGCTCCTTTGTCGCCTTTTCCGTGCTGACCCTGTAGTTGCGCGTATCCTCAAAGTTCCTGCTTGTCTGTTCGATGACCAGCCCCGGGAAATGATGTTTGAGCTTTTCGGCCAGATCGCCGATGCGGATGTTTTCTCGGGCCAGGTTGTAGATTCCCGTAGCCGGCGTTTCCAGGTTGTCGACGATCGCCCGGGCGGCATCTTTGACATGGAGAAGAGGCCGATATTGATCGCCGCCGTAAACGGTGATCTTTCCGGTTTGATAGGCCCTGACGGTGACGGTGTTGACCACGAGATCAAGCCGGATCCGGGAAAACAGGTCGCCGACGCCGAAAAGCGTCCCCAGCCGGAAAATCAGCGAATTCCCGCCCGCCAGATATTTCTCGGCGGCGAGTTTGGTCACGGCATAGACCGACAGCGGCCGGGTCGGAGAGGACTCGTCGAGGAGGCCGTCCTGAGCCCCATAGACGGAGCAGGTGGAAAGAAAGACGATCCGACGGGGAAAATTTGCGGCCAGCCAGCGGACCGCTTCCTGGTTGATCGCCACGCTGATATCCGGATGAAGGGCGCAGGCGGCGTCGCCGACAAGGGCGGCGAGCCAGACCACAGCGTCCGCCCAGTGAAGATGGGGCATGAGCGTTTCCGGTCGGCGGACGTCGCCGTAGACGAAATCGACCGGCTTCCGGTAGGCCTCCTCGTATAGGAGGGCGTCGAAGACGCGAGTTTGGCAGCGCTTTTCGATCAGCAGGTCGGTGACCGCTCCGCCGACATAGCCGGCTCCCCCGACAACAAGAATTTTCATCCTGGGCGGGTTCCCTTCTCGCTCCGATTTCGCTTTCCGAAGATTTTCATCAGGCCTCATTTATATCTCCGAAGGCCCGGCCTGTCAATCGGTCCCGATTTTTCGCAGCGATTCCGCAACTTTCATTTAGGCCTTGACCGTGACCGGGAAATGTGATATAAGAAATTTGAAGATGAGATCCAGCGGGCGCCAAGAGAGAGCTGGAAGCACAAGTTTCGGCGATATTTTCCTCGAGGTGCCGCTGAAGAAAGGGGGTGTGAGGCGAAAAACTCAATTCCGATAGGCGCAAGACAGATTTTAGCGTGACTTTTTGGGAAGGAGGCCTTATGATCAAAAAAGGAATGTCTGTTTTGGCGATGATTGCGTTTCTGGCGATCCTGAGCCTGAATGTCCAGGCGCAGAAAGCATCCGGTGAAGGGAAAAAAGGCCTGGATAATCGTGGCCCGGTCGCTAGCGGAGAGAAAATCATGGGTTACGATGTCCCGCCTCCGGAGCCGCCGAACGAGGAACAAGAGCGCCGGGCGGAAATGAGAGTTCAGTATCCGGGCAACGCTTCGCTGAACTACCGGGGCGTTGTTTTTTCGAACTTCAACAACACCAACGACTCATCTATCCTCGAAGAGATCGCCGTTGATTTCGGGACCTCGGGGATATGGGTATATGATGACGGATGGCGTCAAATTTCCGGCGTTAATCCAAGCTGGATGATCAGCGGAACGATCGGCGATAACACAAGTGACGATGAGCTCGTTGCCGGGTTTTCGTCCCTTGGTGTGTGGATTTGGGAATATAGCGGTTATCCGGGAGATTGGAGACAGATCAGTGGAGCCTCCGCCTCGGGGGCTTTCATTGCCGACGACGATAACGACGGCTGCGATGAGCTCTACGTTGATTTTGCCGCCCTGGGGGTGTGGCGTTATAATTGGAGCACAGCCGGAGGCGGGCCAATTGGCTGGACTCAAGCTTCCACTCTGAATCCTTATAACGGGTTGAGAATGGACACCATCGCCCCCGGCTATGAAGAGGCGTGCGTCGTTTTTCCAACCCATGGGGTCTGGAGGATTTACTGGTCCGGATCCGGCCTTTATTATGCACAGCTTTCCGGCACGGTGACCAGCGAGGATGATCACGCCTCCGCCAAATTCACCGGCGGGACGGCCGAAGACCTCGTTGTCGACTTCGGCAGCCTTGGATTGTGGCTTTTAAAAGAAAATACTCATAGCTGGCACCAGATAGATACGGGGAGCATCAACCGGGTGCGGGAAGTCTATTTTATCGGCAATCCGGACGCGGAGCTTCTTATCCGGTATAACGTTCCTCCGAGCGGCCTGTGGATGTGGAATTATTCCGGTTTCCCGGGGAGCCTGACTCAAATTCATGCCTGGACGCCTGATGCGACGGGCTTCGTCGAACCCTTCGACATCAATGGAGATACGGAGACGAGCGGCGATCAGGAAGTGGCCGTCGATTTCGGTTCAAACGGCCTCTGGCTGTACGATGACACTACCAAGGCTTGGACCAACTTGAGCGCTCAAAATCCCGAATTCATGGTTGCCGGGGATTACTGGAACGACGGATTTCGGTCATGCCTGATTGTCGACTTCGGCAGTCTCGGCCTCTGGAGATACGATGGGCGTTATGGGGGGTGGAGTCAGCTCTCAGCTCTGAGCCCCGAC
>CAZNVB010000118.1:0-2287 GCA_964576265.1 uncultured Eubacteriales bacterium
GCCGAAGGATGAGTCCTGAACCAGCCTTGGGCGGAAACGGATGATGAATCGCCCACCATCGTCTGGAGAAAATCCAGCAGGCCTTGAGGGGAATAGCCGATGGCCAGCGCAAACTTGGCGGCCAGTTCGTCGGCCTCGTACTCGAACTTGCGATCATAGCCGCGGACGACGAGAGTTTCCACGACATCGCCGAGAGCGCCTTCAAAAAGTTCGGTCAGCTGGGCCAGCTCTTCAGATCCGTAACGCCGCGCCGCCTCGGTGCCGATGATCCGAAAAGCCTCCACCAGGCGGGATTTCTTGATCGACTGCAGGCCGTGTTTGGCCGAGACATGGCCGATTTCGTGCGCGATCACAGAGGCGAGCATCTCCTCGTTCCGACAGCGTTTGAGCAACCCTTTGCTGATGAAAATGAACCCGCCGGGAGCGGACAAGGCATTGACTTCTTCCGTGTCCAAAACGAGAAAATGATAACCGGCGTAGGTCTCGGGCCGGCTGGAAAAATAGGCGACGGCCCGGCCGAGAGTGTTCAGGTAGTTCGTCAGACTCTCGTTTTGATAAACCGGGTATTGCGAGAGAATGAGGGCGCTGACGGCCCGGCCGATGTAATACTCCTCCTCTTCCGTGATGTCGGCAAAAGTCGAGCGCAGCGCCTGGCTAGACTGGACAATCGCCTTCTGGTCGCTTGGCGAAATCTTTCCCGCCTCGCCAAGAATGTCGGCGCCCTTCTCGACCACGGAACAAGAGATCGAAACAGACACGACGACTAGCGCGGGCCAGAAAACGGCTTTGATTCCAAGTGTTCTCATCGGGCACCTCGCCATTCCCCGAGCTTCCCGTTTTTGATGAATTCTTCCACTCGCTCGGCGGGAATTTTGATCGCCAGCATCCTGTCCACCCAGATAAAACTTATCTCGGCGTGCTTGGCCCGGTAGCTTTCCTCGACCTGCTTGTTGAACCCTTTGCCGGCCAGGGCCACCTCGGAAGCCGAAGCCTGAGTTTTCAATCCTCTATCAAGAGCCAACAAGTCAAACTTCTGGACCTGGACGGCGCTCGTATGAATCCAGCCGACGGTTCCCCCGGGGATCTTTGCCTGAATCCAGCCGTCGGGTTGAGCGGAAATCTTTTCCAGCCGATCTCCGGCCTTGAGCGTCTGGACAATAGGGGCGTAGAACTTTGGTCCGCTTCGCAGGTTTGTCGACTGGACTTTCACGATCAGGATTTCGGCGGCGAGGACCGAGATGACGACGGCCGCGACGCCGATCAAAAGAAATAAGGACGGAACGGGCTTCTTCACCTGAACCTCCTTCATCGTTTCATCATAAGGAAAAGGCAGAAGCGAAGTCAAACCAGAAACGCGGGAGAACCACGGATCAATTTCTCCTTCAACCGGCCGTTCCGCTTGACGGGCTTGTCGTTCTTGATGGCGATGTGAAGGGCGCGGTAGGAACCGACAATGACGCTCAGCTTCTTGGCCCGGGTGAGAGCCGTGTAAAAGAGATTCCTCTGGAGCATGATGTAGTGCTGGGTCAGAAGCGGCATGATCACGGCCTGGTACTCGCTGCCCTGGGATTTATGCACCGAAACGGCATAGGCCAGCGTCAGGTCGTTGAGCTCCTCCTTCTCGAAGGGAATCTCTCGGCCGTCAAAATCCACCACCAGCCGGAAGCGCTGTTTATCGATATCAACGACGAGCCCGATGTCGCCGTTGAAAATCTCTTTCTCATAATTGTTCCGGACCTGCATGACTTTATCCCGGACTCGAAACTCCCTTGTCCCCAACTTGAGCCCTTCCGAGTGCGGGTTGAGCCTGGCCTGGAGCTCGCTGTTGAGACTGTCCACGCCGCAGCGGCCTCGGTACATCGGGCTGATGATCTGGATCTGCGGCGTCAGCGGCGGCAGGCCGAGTTTCCGGGGGACGTTGAAGCAGGAAAGACTGACGATCGTCTGGAAGGCTTTTTCCTCATCCTCGTGATGAATGAAATAGAAATCGGCGTTCCGCTCCTCGCGCGGCGGATAAATGAGGGGCAGCCCGCGGTTGACCCGATGTGCGTTCTGGACGATCAGGCTGTCGCGCTCCTGGCGGAAGATTTCCTCCAGACGGACGACGCTCAGCCGCCCCGATTCAATGATGTCGCGGAGGAGATTTCCCGGACCGACCGGAGGAATCTGGTCTTTGTCGCCGACGAGAATCAGGCGCGTCCGTTCGGCCACGGCTTTGAGAAGCGAGTGCATCAACGGCAGGTCGACCATCGAGAACTCATCGACGATGAGGACGTCAGCCCGGAGC
>CAZNVB010000119.1:0-29094 GCA_964576265.1 uncultured Eubacteriales bacterium
CGCCCCTGGGCATCTTCCTCTGCTCCGGGCGCTTCGCCGACGAACATCAACCGGGCTTCGTAAGACCCCTCTCCGGGGACGGCGTTTTGTCTCGTTTCGCCAAGAGGGCAGAGGCGACAAGCGCGAATCCTCGCTTCGAGATCATGAACGAGGGGTGTTCTTTTTGTCTTATCGACGTCAGAGGGAGAGACGAACTCCGCTCCCAAATCGGAGAAAAAGCGGAGCTCCTCCGCTAAATCTGCGAGGAAATGGCTATTTTTTGCCAAGCAAGGCCTCGACCTGATCCAGGATCATCCGGCTGATTTCCCTTTTGGGCAGCGTTTCGGTTTCGGTCACGATTCCCGATGGACCGATGAGAACTATCCGGTTGAAATCGGAATCAAAACCGGCCTCTTTGCCTGAGACATCATTGGCCACAATGAGATCCAGTCGTTTTTCCTTGAGCTTTCTCTTGGCGTTCTCGACGACACGTTCCGTTTCCGCCGCAAACCCGACGACGACTTTCCCCTCTCTGCCGGGAAACCGGCTCAAAGCTCGCAAAATATCTTCCGTCGGGACAAGTGCGACTTGTGGAGCGCCGGCTGTTTTCTTGATTTTTTGTCCCGCCGCAACAGCCGGCCGAAAATCGCTGACCGCGGCGGCCATAATGACCGCATCGGCCCGGGGGAAAAGCTCCTTGATCTCGGCCAGCATTTCGGCCGCCGTCTCGACATTTCTTCTCTCCACTCCCAGGGGAGGATCGAGCGCAGTGGGTCCGGAGATGAGAAAAACTTGCCCTCCTCTCCGGGCCGCTTCGGCCGCCAGCTCATGGCCCATTTTCCCGGAGGATCGATTGGAGATAAACCTCACTGGATCCAAGGGCTCGCGCGTCGGCCCGGCCGTCACCAAGATCGTTCTGCCCTCCAGGCTCCTGCTCCGGCTCAGGAGTTCGAGGCCACGCTTGACGATCGCTTCAGGCGCGGCCAGCCTTCCCCACCCTTCTTCACCGCAAGCCAGGTATCCCTTCTCAGGCAGGACGAACTCCACGCCCGAGGCGCGCAATCTCTGGATATTGGCCTGAGTCTGAGGGTGGAGGAACATCGCTTCATTCATCGCCGGAGCAATCAGGACCGGTCGGCGAAGGGCCAGATAGAACGTCGAAAGAAAATCATCGGCCACGCCAGAGGCGAATTTGGCGATGATATTGGCTGTCGCCGGCGCGACCACAAGGAGAGAGACTTCTTCCGCCAGGGAAATGTGGGCAATCCTCCCTTCAGCCTCTTCGCCGAAAAGGCCGACGATCGTCCTTCGGCCGGAGAGAGAGCTGAACAACTGGGGCGATATGAGCTTGGTCGCGTTCGGCGTCATGATGACCTGGACTTCGACCCCCTTTTTTTGAAAGGCGCGAAGAAGATCGCAGGCTTTATAGAGACTGATGGACGAGGTGACTCCCAGGGCGATTTTATTCATCTGTTTTTTCTACCTCTGATCAAAGCTTTTCAGGATCGGCCGGATCGCCGCTTTTCGGACAGCCAACGCCAGCTTCCCCGAGCGAATAATCGAAGTAAGATCGGCCACGGCCTCATCCAGGCGATCGTTGATGATCAGGTAATCAAAGCGGGCGTAGCTTTTAATTTCTTCTCTGGCCGCCGCCAATCTTCCCCGGATCGTCTCTTCGCTGTCTTGATGACGGTGTTCGAGCCGTTCTTTCAGAATCTCGAAACTCGGCGGAAGAACGAAGATGGTTACCGCCGCCGGGATCTTCTTTCGGATCTTCCGGGCGCCCTGGACATCGATATCCAGGATGAGGTCCCCCCGGCGCGCCTTCTTGAGTTCGCTCTTGGCTGTCCCATAATAAGCGCCGTGGACAATCGCCCACTCAACGAATCGACGCTTGCGGATCATCTCGCGGAAGACGTCCGGACGGACGAAGTGATAATCCCGGCCCTCCCTTTCCCCCCTTCTTCTCGGACGAGTCGTATGCGACACGGAGAAGCTCGCTCCTTTCAGGCTCGGCAGAGCGAATCGGATCAGCGTCGATTTTCCGCTTCCCGAGGGACCTGAAACGACGTAAATCATCGCCGCCGCCTCATTCGATATTTTGAACGTGTTGACGGATGCTCTCGATTTCCCCCTTAATGGCCAGGCTGGCGCGAATGATCTCGATCTGCTGGCTCTTGGAGTTAATCGTATTGACCTCGCGGGCCATCTCCTGGGATAAGAAATCCAGCCTTTTCCCGATCGATTCGTCGTTCTCCCGGCTGGCCAGGCGCTTGAACGTTTCCAGGTGGCTCCGCAGTCGCAGGATTTCCTCGGCGATATCCGCCCTTTGAGCCAGAAGCGCGGCTTCCGTCTCCAGCCTGGCGTCCTCGACCTTTTCCTCCGGGCTGAGTTCCTTCAGTCGCGTCTTCAACTTGTCCCGGAGAAGGCCGGGTTCCACCCTGGCCCGGCTCTCGATCCGTCTGAGCGCTCGCTCGATCTGGACAAGGTGGCGGAGAATTCGCCGCGCCGTTTCCCTTCCTTCTCGGCGCCTCTCTTGAAGAAGGTCATCCAGAGCCCGACCGAAGCTCCGTTCCAGGAAAATCATTTCCGAAGAGCTGAGAGGTTTTCTTCTCAGCTCCACAACCTGGGGGATACGGAGGATATTGTCGACCGAAAAATTGGCCGCCTTCCCGACACGTCGAGAGGCTTTTTCCAGAGCGACGAGAATTTTTCCGAGCAAGCCTTCATTAATCACGATGTCCCATCCGCCCGGATCAAAAGACAAAAGATCAACTGATGCCTCCACCCGGCCGCGCCGCAGTTTCTTCTCCGCCATCTTCCGCAGCCTTCCTTCAAGCTTGCCAAGGGGGGCTCCCTTATAGCTCCAATCAAAAAAACGATGGTTGAGGCTGCGGATGGCAATCAGGGCTCGAAGTCCTCCGGAAGTGAAGCACCGTCCGCTGTAGCCGGTCATGCTTCTCACGAAATCTCTCCTCTTTCTTCAGGAAACTGAAGGTCATAGAGCTTCCGATAGATCCCATTTTTCTGATAAAGCTCATCATGCGTCCCTGATTCGGCCAGCCGGCCGTTATCGACGACGAAAATTTGATCGGCCGTCCGGATAGTCGAAATCCGATGCGCGATGATGAGGGTTGTCCGGCCGCGCATGACGTTGGCCAGAGCATCTTGAACCAGCCGCTCCGACTCCGTGTCCAGAGCCGAGGTGGCTTCATCAAGAATCAGGATCGGCGGGTTCTTCAGCAAAGCGCGGGCGATCGTCAGACGCTGCCTTTGGCCGCTCGAAAGAAAGCTTCCTTTTTCGCCGATTAGGGAATCATAACCCTGGGGGAGTCCCATAATGAACTCATGGGCTTTGGCGGCTTTGGCGGCCTCGATGATCTTCTCGAGCGGAACTCCGTCCAATCCGTAGCCGATGTTGTTGCGCACCGAATCGTTAAAAAGAATTGTCTCTTGAGTCACCAAGCCGATCTGGGCTCGCAAGGAAGCCTGGGTGACCTCTCGGATATCGATTCCGTCAATGAAAATTCTTCCTGAGGTCGGCTCATAGAACCGCGCCAAGAGATTGACAATCGTGGTTTTTCCCCCGCCGCTCAATCCGACGAAGGCTGCCGTCTCGCTGGGGCGAATTAGAAAGGTGATATTGTCGAGGGTCGGCCGCGATTCGTTGTAAAAGAAAGAGACGCGCTCAAAACGGATTTCGCCCTTCACCGGCGGCAGGGGGTAGGCGGCCGGATGGTCACGGATTTCAGGCTGACGATCAAACAGTTCGCGAATCCGCTGGTGGCTGGCCACAGCCTGCTGGACGATATTATTCGCCCGATTGAGACGATTGATTGGCGTGTACATCATGAAAATGGCCATGATGAAGGCGCCGAAATCACCCGGGCTGATCTGGCCGAGGGCGATGCGCCGCGTTCCGACATAGAGGATGAACGCCCCGACAAGACCGCCGATGAACTCCATGAAAGGCGATGAGAAGCTGCCGATCCAGGCGAGGCGCAGGCTCGTCCGAAGAAAGTCGGCGGTCGCCCGGACGAACTTTTTGATCTCAAATTCTTCGCTGTTGAACGCTTTGACGATTCGGTGACCCGCGATTGCCTCATGGAGAAGGCCGTAGATCTGGGACATCTTTCTTTGGCCGACCAGGCTCTTTTTTTTCAACTGCAGGCTGAAAGCGACGAGGGGAATCACCGCCAGAGGCGTAACGACAAAGGCGACCACAGCCAAACGGAGATCGATGAGAAAAACCCCGATCAGGAGCGCCAGAAGAATGAACAACTCTTCGACGAAATCGGCCAGGCTGCCGGAGATCGCCTGATGAATTTTATCCACATCGCTGGTTACTCGGGACATCAGATCTCCGGTCGGCGTGCAGTCGAAAAATCCGGCGGACTGTTTCATCAAATGGGAAAAGAGACGGTCCCGCAGCCGTTTGACGACTCGGTGACCGACGGATTTCATAAAAAAGGAGGAGAGAAAAGTGAACAGTCCTTTGCCAAAAATCACTACCAGAAGGAGCAAAGGCAAGAACTGATAAAGTTGCTCTTCTTGAACATCGAACGTCCGAAAAATAAAATCCATGAAACGGGCTTTCTCAGGAATGGCCTGGGTTCTCGCCAGCTGGAAAAGCTTGTCCATGATCGGCTGGACGATGTTGACAAAAACGTAGGTAAAGAAAGCGACAAAAAGAGAAGAGACGAGCGATAGAAAAAGAAGTTTCTTTTCTTCGAGGGCCAGCTTAAATAGAGCGATCGTCTCTTTCATGACGGAGGCCGGTTTTGAGGCCGGCGCTGGAAGAGGATTTTGGCGATCTCCCAGGCATTCAGGGCTGATCCCCTGGTCAGGTTATCCGTAATCGTCCAGATCCAGAAAGCGTGGGGAAGAGTCTCTTCTTTCTTGATCTGGCCGATGAAAATCGGCTCCTTTCCGGCCACTGAAACAGCCGTGATCGGGGAGGCGGCGCTCCGAGATCCGACTTTGAAAAGGGGACTTTCTCGATAGAGCCGAACAAGATCGGCGATCCCGGCCGAAGAAGTGAGCTCGAGATAGAGCATAATCGCATAGGTATGAAAGACCGGGGCCTGAACAAGGGAAAGAGAGAGGGGCAAGTCGGGTCTTTGAAGGACCCGCTTGATCTCGGCAAGGATCCGCCTTTCTCCCGAGGAAAAGCCGTTGGCATCGGGAGATTCTGTAGGAGAGAGAAGATTGAAGGCGACCTGCTCCCGAAAAACTTTCTTTTTTAGCGCCGAGCTGGTCAGGAGGGCCGCGCTCTGGGCGGCCAGTTCCTCGATTCCCGATTCGTCGAAGGCCGAGACCGGCTGGAGAACAAAAGCGACCGCCCTGGAAACTTCGAACTTCCCGGCCAGCCGGTGAAGCAAAGAAGCCAAGATGATGGTCACGGCGTGGGGATTGGCAATCAGAGGAAAATCTTTTTCTCTCAAAATCTCATCATTCACTCCGGCCACAATCAGCGGCACGTCCTCTTCAGAACTGAAGGTGTCGGTCAAATCGATGGCCTGGTACTTTTTTTCGGCGGCCAGCCGGCCAAAAGTCCGGTTGGTCTCTGCGTCGGAGGAGAGAAAGACGAGATCCAGCCCGGAAAGAGCGTCGGCGTTGGGCCGGGTGATGACTTTGGGTTCATCGGCAAACTGCGTCAGCTTGCTGTATTCTTCCTCGACGGCAGGATCAAAAAACTGAATCTCGGTCAGGGGAAATCTTTTGACGCTCAGGACGTTCTTGATCTCCTTTCCCCGGAGAGAATCTGTCCCGATCAGGGCGACGCGAAATTTCTTCTTGGCTTTCATGATCCTGGACGGGTCAGACGGCTTTCCGATACGCCGACATCATTCGATACATCTGATCTTTGAGCGCCAGCTTACGTTTCTTGAGCTCCTTTTCCTCGACCTCTTCTTCCCCCGTCAAGAAGGGTTTGGAGCGCAAAAACTCCAGCCTTTTCTCATGCCGCCGGTGTTCATCGAAGAGCCTCTTAAAGTCTTCGTTCTGACGAAGCAAGCGATCTCTCAGTTCGTCTTCGTTCATCCACACCTCAACGTTCGAAAGGATAGCATAAGCGGAAGCCGAATTCAATTTCTCCATCCGCATAGGGACCTCTCAACGAAGAAAGTTTGGCAACAAAAAGCGAAGGATGTCATTCTCCGTCCCCTGTCTTCTGAATGGCTATTCTTCTTTGGCTTGGACGGTCCTCGTGCCTGCCAGAGCGGGTAGTTGCGCCGAGCATCTGGCCACGGGCTGAACCCTCAACCGCCGCGACGGCCGTTGGCGAATCATCCCCTCCTGGGGTTTGATATTCGTCACACTTTTCATCACCGGACCCGTCAGGGATTGACAAGCTCGGTGGGCAAAAATATACTATAGCCGCTCGAAAGATTCGGCGCTGACGTAGAACTGGCGAGGTAGCTCAGTCGGTAGAGCGAGGGACTGAAAATCCCTGCGTCGGCGGTTCGATTCCGTCCCTCGCCATTCTCCCTATTCCCCGCCGGTCAGGGAGAGGATGATCTCCCGGACCGGACGGCCGAACTCGGGATGCTTCAGAGCGAGGGCCACTGTCCCTTCAAGAAAGCCCAGCTTGTTCCCGCAGTCATAACGTTTTCCCTCGAATAAATAGCCATACACCGGTTGGCTGTCGAGCAACGTCCGGATCGCGTCAGTGATTTGGATTTCGCCGCGCGAATCGGCCGGAGTGCGACGGATGGCGGCAAAAATCTGCGGCGTGAACACATACCTTCCCAGGATTCCCAGATCCGAAAAGGCCCGTTCCGGACCGGGCTTTTCCAGCATATCGGAGATTTCGAAAACTCTCTCCGAAAGCTGTTTTTTCACTTTGACGATGCCGTATTTTCTGGTGCCCTCCTCGTCCACCCGGCCGAGAACGACGACCGTTGCCCTGAGTTCAAGAAAGGCCTCGACGAGCTGTTTGATGCAGGGAACTGGACAATCATAGATATCATCAGGAGTCAGGGCGGCGACGGGTTCGCCGGCGGCAAACTCCTCCCCCATCAGGATGGCATGGCCGAGACCGAGCATCTCCGGCTGCCGAATGAAAGAAAACTTGGCCAATTCGGAAATCCTCCGGACTTGTTCGAGCAAGTCGAGCTTTCCCTTTTCCCGGAGAAAGGCCTCGAGTTCCGGAGCGCGGTCGAAATGGTCCTCGATGGACGCTTTCCCCCGGCTGGTAATGATCGCGATTTGATTCAAACCGGCGGCTGCCGCTTCCTCCACCGTGTACTGAATAAGAGGCTTGTCGATCACCGCGATCATCTCCTTGGGCTGAGCTTTGGTCGCCGGGAGAAACCGCGTTCCGAACCCGGCCGATGGGATGATGGCTTTCCGCACCCTCATTTCCTCACTCCCTTGTCCGCCCATGAAGCCGGTTCCCGGCTGCGCGCCGTCAAAAAAGGCAGCAGCCTAAGAATCGCCAAATGCTGAACATTGTTCTGGCTGCTCCCCTCGTCCGGACTAAAATTTGTAGCTGATCGAGAGGTTGGGGACGAGAATCTTCATGTCATAGATTCCAGGCATGGCCGACTCGAATTCAGGATCATAGAGCCATTTGGCGAAATTCACATCTCTTTCCTTGCCCAGGAGGTATTCGAGCCCGAAATCGATCACCAGACCGCCCAGATCATAGCCGATCCCGATCGTCAAGCCGTGAAAATTGTAGCTCGGCAGGAGAATGTTCAGAGTCTTTTCAGGCGACGGTGTGGGGTCATAGTAATAGCCGGCTCGAAGCCCGACGTTCTGATAGAGCATGTACTCGGCGCCGAAGCGCACTTGAAGCGCGTCTTTCCACTTCAGCGGCGCGATATTGTTCCCCGAGGCCGTCATAAAAAGGCTCCAAGGAATATCTTTATATTCGGTCTCGATCTCATCCAGCTGCGACCAGTGGGTCCACTGCAGGTCGGCGGTCAAAGTCAAGTCGGAGAGAGGCCGAAAGGCGACGCCTGCCGCCACCCACCACGGCCAGGTGAGATCCCGCTCGGAATCTGACGACTCCTTGTAGCCCAGGAGGGGAACATTCGAAATCGTCGTCTCGCCCTTGAAGTGAACCTTGCTTGACGTCCGGACCGTGGCTCCGAAGCTGAGCGTCTCGTTCGGCCTGACCAGAATGCCAAAGGTGGCTCCGAATCCCCAGCCGTTCTGGCTGTCCTCGTACTGCCCGAGATCGACCACATAGGGCTCCATGGGAATATCGACTCGACCGGCCCATCGCTTCAGTGAAAACATGCCATAGTTAATGTTCAGGGCGGCTCCCAGGGAAATCATGTCGTTAATCTGGTAACCGAAGGCCGGGGAAAAGGTGATCAGGCCGACCCGGCTTTCCCATTGGTAAGGCGAACTCGACTGAGGCGGCTGAATCCCCAAGGTATAGTTCTGCAGACCGACAAAGTCTTCCCCGTCCCAGATCGACCCGAGCCCGGAAGGGACATAGACGGCCATCCCGGCCGTCAAAGATTCGGTGAAGGGATAATAATACGCCACCATGCCTGAAAGATAGTGCTTGGTCTGGGTCTCGGCATCGACCACCGTCACCAGGCCGGCCGGGGTCGGAGCCTGCATCAAATACCTCCCGGAGGGAATCACATCCGTGCCGTAAAAACCTAAGTATTGTTTTTTAAACAACGAAATTCCCGCCGGATTCCAGTACACGGCGCTGAAATCATCGGCCAGACCGACAAAAGCTCCTCCCATGGAAAGAGCGCGCGTTCCCAGACTGTTGAGGTTCAAGCCGTTCGCCCAGGCCAGGGAGCTGAGCGCGAAAAAGAAAACAGCGACCAAAAAAAGAAAACGCCTCATTTTCATCTTCGACCTCCTCGAGAGAAATCCTTGTTCTCTCTTAATCCAATACTTTTACTATAGATAGGCAAAAAAGACAACTCGGGATGCCCCTTTTTTGCCGACCCGATCTCTTCCCTTCGTTTCTCCCAGACGGATAAAAAAAGTCTCAGCGCGGGCCGAATTCTGCCGGCCATCGCTCTGTTTCAGGCTTTCTTAAAGACAAAATTCTGATCCCGATCTGTATCCACCTGAACCGCGTCGCCTTCCCTGAATTTCCCCTCCAGAAGCAACAGCGCCAGAGGGTTCTGGATTTCCTGTTGGATGACCCGTTTCAATGGTCGTGCCCCGTACACCGGGTCATATCCGCGCTCGGCCAGCTGCTCCTTGGCCTTCACTGAGACTCGAAGACCGATCCGCCTTTCCTCGAGTCGCCGGCGCAATGCTTCGATCTGAAGATCGACGATCTGGAGCAAAGTGGCTTTGTCGAGCGCCCGGAAAATCACGATCTCATCGATCCGATTGAGGAATTCCGGGCGGAACGAGCTCTCCAGGATCTTCTTGACTTCGCGTTCCATCGTTTCATAATCCTGACCAAACTCCTTGATCAGAGCGCTGCCCAGGTTGGAAGTCATAATGATGAGCGTGTTCCGGAAATCGACCGTCCTCCCCTTCCCGTCCGTCAGTCTTCCGTCATCCAGAATCTGGAGGAGAATGTTGAAGACGTCGGGATGGGCTTTCTCAATTTCGTCGAGGAGGATGATGGAATAGGGGCGACGTTTGATCGCCTCCGTGAGTTGTCCCCCCTCTTCATAGCCCACATAACCGGGGGGAGCACCGATCAATCGCGAGACCGTGTGCTTTTCCATGTATTCCGACATATCGAGTCGGACCATGGCTCGCTCATCATTGAACAGGAACTCGGCCAGGGCGCGGGCCAGTTCCGTTTTTCCGACCCCTGTCGGCCCGAGAAAAATAAATGAGCCCAGAGGCCGGGCAGAATCCTGGATTCCCGCCCTCGCCCTTCGGACCGTATCGGCAACCACTCTCAGGGCCTGATCCTGGCCGACCACCCTCCGGCGCAGGTTGTCCTCCATTTTGATCAGCCTCTCGACATCCCCCTCGAGCATTCTCGACACGGGAATTCCCGTCCAGCGCGAGACGACTTCGGCGACATCCTCCTCGTCGACTTCCTCCTTCAGCATCTTGCCGCTCTTCTGAATTTCCGCCAGCTCGGCCGAAACCCGCTGGATGTCTTTGGCCACTTCGATCAGCTTGCCGTACCGGATCTCGGCGACGCGCTCCAGATCGCCTCGACGCTCCGCGGCCTGTTCCTCAATTCTCAAAGCATCCTGGCGCTCCTTTAGTTTGTTGATCTCCTCGATCAGCGTCTTCTCTTTCTGCCACTGAGCCTTGAGAACCGCGCTCTTCTCTCGGAGTTCCGCCAGTTCTTGATTCAGCTTTTCCAGGCGCTCTTCCGAATTCGGATCTTTTTCTTTTTTAAGAGCCTGCCTTTCGACTTCCAGTTGGAGGATGCGCCTCTCGAGCTCGTCGATTCCTTCCGGCAAGCTGTCGATCGCAATCCGGATGCGGGAGGCCGCTTCATCGATGAGATCGATGGCCTTGTCGGGAAGATAGCGGCCGGAGATATAGCGATTGGAAAGAGTCGCTGCCGCCACCAGGGCCGCATCCTTAATCTTGACGCCGTGATGGACTTCGTATTTCTCCTTCAGGCCGCGCAAGATGGAAATCGTCTCTTCCACCGAAGGTTCGCTGACCAAGACCTGCTGGAATCTCCGTTCAAGAGCCGCGTCCTTCTCGATGTGTTTTTTATATTCATTAAGGGTCGTCGCCCCGACACAACGAAGCTCGCCCCGGGCCAGGGGCGGCTTGAGCATATTGGAGGCGTCGACCGCTCCTTCGGCCGCCCCGGCGCCGATGATTGTATGGAGCTCGTCGATAAAAAGGATGATCTCACCGCCGGCTTCCTTGATTTCCTTCAGCAGGGCTTTCAGCCGATCCTCAAACTCCCCCCGGTACTTTGTCCCAGCGACGAGAGCGCCGATATCGAGGGCAATCAGACGCTTATTCCGGAGCGACTGGGGGACGTCGCCGTTGGCGATCCGCTGGGCCAGCCCCTCGACAATGGCCGTCTTCCCCACCCCGGCTTCGCCGATCAGCACCGGATTGTTCTTGGTCCGGCGAGAGAGAACCTGGATGACCCTCCGGATTTCATCTTCCCGGCCGATGACGGGGTCGAGTTTTCCTTCTCTGGCCAGGGCCGTAAGATCTCTGGCATAGCGCTCCAGGACCTGGTATTTCCCTTCCGGTTGGGGATCGGTGACCCGCTGGCTTCCCCTGATCTCAGCCAGAGCCCGAAGAACAGCCTCCTCCTGGACTCCTCGGTCCCGCAGGATGCGGGCGACTTCGCTGGTCTTTTCTTTGATCATGGCCAGGAAGAGGTGCTCGGTCGAAATATATTCGTCCTTCAGTTGTTCGGCTTCCTTGCGGGCCTGGTTCATGACCTCGCGCAGTCCGGAGGAAAGATAAATCTCCCCCCCGCCAACTCGGGGGAATTTCCGGAGGGCTTTCTCGATCTCTGCCCGAATCTCCTTGCGGTCGACACCGAGCTTGTCGAGCACGGCGCGGACGGTATTTTCTTCTTGATCAAGAAAGCTCCAGAACAGGTGTTCCGACCGGACTTCCTGATGACCCATTTCCTCGGCTTTGGCCTGAGCCTTCTGAATCGCCTCTTGAGACATCACCGTCAATTGATCCCAGCGCATCGGTCGTTCTCCTTGCTTATCCAGTATGCCAAAAGTTCGTCATTTTGGGAACGAATTAAAGGAAAAAATTTTGCTTGACAAATTCGGAAATTTGGCTAATTTTTTCCTGGAGCGTGCCATGGAAGAAATCGAAATCATGAGCTGGCTGACCCTCGACGCGATCAAGAAAAAAGCGAAAATCGAGGAGACGATCGGCAACCTGCAAACAGACCACAGCATGTCCGTCTTCTGCACGATCGAAGAAGATTATCTGGAACTCTACTACAGCGATTCGGAGGCCAACTATCTCCGTCGTTATGAAGACCGAGAGGAATTCGAGCTGGCCATGGAACAAAGAAAAGAAGAAGACGGCGAAGCTTCGTTCGAAGAAGAACCGCGCGATTATGATGAGGATGAAGAGGAAGAAGACGAATTCGACTCCATCGAAGACGAAAGCGATCAGTATTGATCGGGAATCCTAAAAGCCGCAATCTCGAGAATTTATTTTAAAGAAGGGGATGCTCAGGAACTCCTGATCTTTTCCTTGAGTCCATGAAGAAAATTCAGCGCTTCAAGCGGCGTCATCGAAAGGAGATCGGCCTGTTCGATCTCCTGCCTGATTTCTCGGAGCTGTTCCTTCTCCCGATCCTCCCGGAATAACAGGAGCTGAGACCGGTCCCGCCAGCGCCGAGTGCGATAGGCGATCCGCGGCAACCCGGATTCATCGAGCTCAAGCTTCTCCAGATTGGCCAGGACCTCCCGAGCCCGGTCGAGAACCGAGCCCGGAATCCCGGCCAATTTGGCGACCTGAATTCCATAGCTCTGGTCGGAAGGCCCCGGTTCGATCTTTCTGAGAAAGACAATTCCCTCTTTTTGTTCGCGGACCGAAACATGATAGTTCTTGATCCTTTTCAGCGTCCGGGCCAGGTCCGTCAGTTCGTGATAATGAGTGGCGAAGAGCGTTCTCGCTCTGACGTCTTCTTTCTCGTGAAGGAATTCGGCCACCGCCCAGGCAATGCTCAACCCGTCGAAAGTGCTCGTCCCCCGGCCGACCTCGTCGAGCAGAATCAGGCTTCGCGGAGTGGCATTGTTCAAAATGTTGGCCGTCTCGAGCATCTCCACCATGAACGTGGATTGACCGACGTTGAGAAAATCCATCGCTCCGATGCGGGTGAAAATCCGGTCCACCAGGCCGATTTCCGCCCGCGAAGCGGGAACGAAGGAGCCCATTTGAGCCAGGACGGAAATCAGGGCGACCTGCCTGAGATAAGTCGACTTGCCGCCCATGTTCGGTCCGGTGATGATGAGAATTTGGTTTTCCTCACGGTCGAGCCGGGTGTCATTGGGAATGAAGGGCTCAGGCAGGGACTTCTCGATGACCGCGTGCCTCCCCTCCGTGATGAGAATCCGATCCAGATCGTCGACCACCGGCCGGCAATAGTTCCTCTGGGCAGCTAGCTCGGCCAAGGAGGTAAGGACATCCAATTGAGCGATGGCGCCGGTAATTCTTTGCAGTCTTTCGGCTTCCCGACCGATCCTCTCCCGAATCTCCAAAAAGAGCCGTTCTTCGATCTCGGCGATCCTCTCTTCGGCCGTCAGGACTTTCTCTTCATACTCTTTCAATTCAGGCGTCAAGAAACGCTCCGCACCGAGGAGCGTCTGCTTCCGGACATAATCTTCGGGAACAAGATGCAGGTTCGGTTTCGTGACCTCGATGTAATAGCCGAAAATTTTATTGTGCCGGACCTTAAGAGAAGCGATGCCGGTTCGCTCCCGCTCTCTCTTCTCGATTTGAGAGAGAAAGGATTTCCCGGACAGGCTGATCGCCCGAAGCTCATCGAGCTCGGAATTGTAGCCTTCGCGGATGATGCCACCCTCGGTCAGGAGGAACGCCGGCTCGTCAAGAATCGCCGTTTCGATCAGCCGGACAAGATCTTCGGCATTATCCCAGGCGGAGAAAATCCCGACCGTCAAGGCGGCCGCCGCCGTTTGCAACAAAACCCTGATGGCAGGCAAGGGCAGGAGCGACCGCTTGAGGGCGACGAGGTCGCGGGGATGGGCAGCGGCAAGGCCAATCTTCCCCGTCAGCCTCTCGAGGTCAAGGATATTCTTCATCAGTTCTCGCAAGCGCCGGCGTTCGACCGTCTTCGCCAGCCATTCCTCAACGGCATCCTGCCTGGCGGCGATTTCGGAAAGATCAAGAAGGGGCTCGAGCAGCCAATTCCTCAGCAAGCGAGCTCCCATCGGAGTCACGGTCTGGTCGACCACGTCGAGGAGGGAATCTTTGACCCGGCCGTCCCGGAGGTTCTTGACCAGCTCAAGGTTTCGGATGGTCGAAGAATCGAGAATCATCCGCTCGCCGGTTTGGAAAAAACGGATCTTAGCGACCAAAGAGAGGGTGTCCTTTCGGACCCTTTTGAGATAATGGAGCAGTCCGCCTCCGGCCGAAACGGCCAGCTTTTTGCCGTCCAAGCCGAATCCGGCCAGGGAGGCGACGCTGAAATGCCGCAAAAGAAGATCCTGCGCCCGGAGATAGTCAAACACCCAGTCCTCGGTGGGGCTGTAAAGAAAGGGAGAAAGGTCGTGCTCGGCGGCGATTCGCCGAATGGTTTCGTCTTCACTCTCAGGATAGACGATTTCCTTGGGAGCGGCGCGAAAGAGCTCATCGGCCAGACGCTTTCGTTCCCCGCTCGGTCCTTCGGTCAGGCGAAGACAACCCGAGGCCAAGTCGATCAGGCCCAGACCCCAGCCTTTTTCTTCGATCAAGAGACCGGCGATGAAGACATTTTCCTTGGCACCTTCGATTTCGATCTCGACGGCCGTGCCTGGGGTGAGAACTTTGACCACGTCGCGCTTGACGACTCCCCGGGCAATCCGTGGGTCCTCGACTTGCTCGCAGACAGCGACCTTGAAGCCGTGTTTGAGGAGCTTCGCCAAATAGGAATTGACGGCGTGATGGGGAACGCCGCACATCGGGACCTTCTGACGAGAAGTCAGGGCGATCTCAAGAATCGGCGCGGCAACCTTGGCATCCTCATCAAACATCTCATAAAAATCGCCCAGACGAAAGAAAAGGATGGCATCCTGATGCTCCTTCTTGATCCTGAGATACTGCTCCCTCATCGGGGTGGTCAAGGAGGAGGCGGCCATCGGATCTCAACTCCCCCAGATATTGTATTTTTTGACCATGTGGTGGGGATGATAGGAAAGTTTGGCCCGACGCAGACCCGGGTCCCCATTGTCCTGCTCGCGGTTGATGAAACGAAATCCGGACCATTCGTGCTTGCAGAATTCCCGGTTCATCAGCTGGCTGAGGCCATCGATTTCGGGATCGGTCACTTCGACATGAATGACGGCCGTATCGGCGTTCAGGCGGGAACCGATCGAAAACCCGGCAATGCGCCCGTCGATTTCAATGCCTCCGCCTCTGAGCCCCAATGGGGAAGAGTATTCGAGCGCTCCCTCGATGACCTTTTGCCAGACCTCGGTGATTTTCCCGTTGGTTTCGGCTTTCTCCCGGATCCATTTGCTCAACAACTCAAGACATTCCGCCCGGCGCTCCGGCGAAAGCCGAAGATAGCGAAAGCGATGCGTTTTCTCGAACTTATGGATGCGGTTCCTCTTGCCGTCGTATTTCTTCCCCCGGAGAAGAATCAAATCCTCGCTCCGGTAGACATAATCGAAGTTGTCCGGATCCGGTTGGCACTTGAAACGACCGCCGAATTTCAGGACAAACTCTTCTGGAACGCGGGAAATTCTTGGAGCCAGCGTAAGACAGGTCGCGATGGTCTCCTCGATCCTCAATTCTCCGATCGGCGGCAGGAAAAAGGGAGGTTCGGAAGGCGGCGCGCAGAGGAAACAAAGGTTGGAATGAATGAACGTCAGCCGGGGCTGCTCATAATGACGCCAAAGAAAGATATTGCCGAAGTGAAGTTCGCAAACCTCGGAAGGATGATTGGCGATTAGCGATTCAACGAGATCTCGATCTTCAAGCCCGACGGGTTTGAGTTCCGGAAACTGGGGTTGATTCATGGCTGGGGTCGAATCATGATCTGACAAAGCTCTCGGCGACATCCCTGGCACCAATCGGCTTTTTTGATCATCGGAGACGGGATTTGGTCCGTCGCCCGGAAGCCGAAGCGAGTAAAAAAATCGGGGATGACGGTGGCGAGATAGACTTCCGAGCCGGCGGCTTGAAGAACGGCTCTGACGAGGCGCGTTCCGACTCCGGTCCGGCGCCAAGACTCCTGAACTCCCAGAGCGCAGAGCTCGAGGCAATCTCGATGAGTCTTCAGCCCGCAGATTCCGATAATCTCGCCGCTCTCCCCAGCCAGCCAGAAATCGTCCGCTTCCATTCCGGAATAGTCCAGCCCGAGCCGTCTGGCCAGACGGATAATCGCCGCCATATCCGCGCGTCGCGCTTTTCTGATCCGCACGACCGCTATTATAACATGGGCGGCGGCGAGTTTGACAAGACAAGAGAACCTATAGTATAGCTCAGTCCGATGAACGCGCCTCTTCTTTTGACCTCCCTTCGGATCCTGGCCATTCCTGTGGTCGTCATCATCCTGATGGTGGATTTCGACGGTCAGGAGATCGCCGCTTTTGCCGTCTTTCTGACGGCCACTCTGACCGATATGCTGGACGGGCTCTGGGCCCGCAAGAGCAAAAAAGTCACGCTCCTGGGTCAGCTCCTCGACCCGACCGCCGACAAGCTTCTCATTTCTTCCGTCCTGATTTGTTTGGTCGGTCGCGGGGACGTCTCTGCCTGGATGGCCGTCATCATCATCGGACGCGAGATCGCCGTCTCCGGCTTCCGGGCGATTGCCTCATCCAGAGGTATTCATATCCCTGCTTCGCCGGTCGGAAAAATCAAAATGATTTTGGAAACCGTGACCATCTGTCTTCTTCTTTTGGGCGAGAAATATCTGGGCTCGCTCTCTCGACTTTCTCGTCCGGCTCTCTGGCTCACGGTCATCGCCGCCTTGATATCGGCCGGAGAATATTACTTGAAATTTGGCCGGGCGGTGATCTCAGGCCGCTCCTGAGAGAACCGCCTGACAGCGCGTCAGTGTGTCCCCGTCTTCAACGTTGAGAAGCTGGGGTTGCCGCGGCCAGCTGCGACTGCTCCGCTTGAGAAGCCCGAGCAGGATTTTGCCCGAACCCAGTTCAACAACTGTCTCCACTCCTTCGCGGCCCAATGTTTCCATCGTGCTTTGCCAAAGGACGGGTCGGCTGACCTGCCTTTTCAGGGCCGACCGAGCTTCCTCTCCCCTGAGGATGAGTTGAGAATCCACATTGGTGATAATCGGGAATCTCAAGTCCCTGAAGGCGACCTGATCGAGGTCGACCGCTAAGCGCTCCTCGGCGCTCTTCATCAGCCGACAATGAAAAGGCGCGCTCACCGGGAGCATCACGGCGCGCGCTCCGGGAAGATAAGTCAGAGCTTCCTTCACCGCGTCCGCATCGCCGGAAATGACGATCTGATCGTCGCTATTCCAGTTGGCGATTTCCACTACGCCCCGCGTAACGCCGGCCAAAGCCTCCCGGATCGCTTGATAAGAAGAGCCCAGAATCGCGGCCATGGCACCCAAACCGAACGGGACCGCCTCCTGCATATAGAGTCCCCTTTTGTGGACCAACCGAAGAGCATCTTCGAAGGTCAGACATCCGGCCGCCACTAGAGCCGAATATTCTCCCAGGCTATGGCCGGCAGCCAGATCCGGATCTCTCTGGAGCAAACGGAAACCGATATAGCTGACTGTCAGCAGCGCCGGCTGGGTGTATTCCGTCATTTTCAGTTTTTCTTCCGGGCCGGAAAAACAGATCGTGGAGAGTTTGAATCCCAGGATCGCGTCGGCCTGGTCAAAGATTTCTCTGGCCAAGGAAAAACGGTCAAAAAAGTCCCGCCCCATGCCGACTTTCTGGGAGCCCTGCCCGGGAAAAAGAAAGGCGATTCGACTCATGTTACCCCCGGCTTCATCTGATCTGTTCCAGACATTCCGGCCGGACCAAAATGTCCGCCTGGCCGCGCAGACTTTTGATCCACTGAGCCAACTGTTCTTCGGCTTTTTTCTTTACGACTTGAGGCTCGAGGTCATCCAAGACCTCAGCCATCGGCTTCGGCTCCCTGCCCGCAGACCTCTCCTGGAGAACATAGATCTCGTTGTAATAGCTTTCGATCTCCCTCAAGTTGACACCGACACTCTGGCCGAATCGAAGCCGAATAATCTTTTCGTAGCGCAACCGTTGCTCAAGGAAAGGCGTCAGGTCGTCCTCCTCAAGACCGAAGGCGTCCAACTTGTTCCGCCATTCCTGGGGATCGAAATTGGCCTTCAAATCGGAAAGCAGCCGCTCGATTTCTTCGGAGCTGATCATGATATTCTCCCGAACCAGACTCAACACGACCTTCTGACTGACGAGTTCCTCCAGAGTCTGCCGGACCGGACTCGGCGACAGATCCCCCGTCGGCTCTGGCAGGAGCCGAAAGGCTCGATGAATCCGGATATCCGTCAATGTAATGACCTCTGGACCGACCGTTGCGGCAATGCAATCCGCGACCTGTTCGGAGGACGGGCCAGATAACCCCACGCCCATCGCAAGTAGGAAGATCCAGCTCATTCTCCTCTTCGGGGAATTAAAAAATATGACCGATGGTGATGAAAACAATGGGCTTCCCCTTTCTCTGTGGATCCGTCAGGTTCCAACCGAGCTCCAGCCTGACCGGACCGAGCGGCGTCCGGTATCGCACCCCGAAGCCCAAGGCATGTTCAAGACTGTCCAGCCTGAAATCGCTCCGCTTGGGATAGACCTGACCAAGATCATAGAACACGGCGCCCGAAAGCGCCGGAACGGCGGCGGAAAGCGGAAATGTGACTTCGGCGTTCAGGACAAAAAGAGCCTTTCCTCCGATCGGATTCCCGGAGACCGGATCGCCGGGACCGAGCTGGTCGAACTCCTGGCCGCGGAAAGAATTGCTTCCCCCGGCAAAAAAACGCTCATGAATCGGGATCCGTCCCTTCCCCAGACCGAGCCGAAAAGTCGAGCTGAAACGTACGCCCGAGCCGAGGTTGAAGAACTTTTGAAACTTGGCCATCCCTTTAATGAAATCGGACTCTGTCCCAAGAACGGGCAGAGCCCATTCGACGGCCAGACTGGCAAAAGATCCCGATTCAGGGTTGAAGGTGTCATTTCTCTTTTCCCGGATCAAGCTCGTCGATAGCGAGGCCGTGGAATAAGGGTAGAACTGTCGGTCCACCTCGGAAGGATTGACCTTGAGAAACGTCAGCGTCGTCCTCGAGTACCTCATCGTCAGGAGCACGGTGAGATCACCGGCCAGAGGTTTGATTCCGGTCAGGCTCAGGCCTTCCCTTTTGAAGCCGAAACTGATCCGGTCCTCCTCCTCGATCCAGGCATTGAGGGAGTTCTGAAGAGGGAAACCAAAAAGAAAATAAGGTTGTTCCCAGCTGGCGACCGCCCGTTTTTCCGCCAGGCTGAACTGGCTGACCAGGCTCAAGTTCGCCGCCCGTCCGAACATATTGCTCCTCATGAATTCTGCTGTCCCCCGCAAGCGGAGGTCGACGGCAAAGTGGGCGCTCGACCAGGGTTCGTTTCCCGTTTCCAGTCCGGCTCCGAGGCCAATATAGTTCCTTTGGCCCTCCCGGACTGTGATGACAAGGTTTTCCGCTTCCCGAGAAAAGGGGATCTCTTCCATTTGCACTTCGGAAAAAATCCCCAGCCTCTCCAGATTGCGCTTCGAATTTTGAATCTTGTCCGCCAAAGCAAGATCACCTTCTTTGATGAGGAGCTCTCTCTCGACGACCGCCCGCCGAGTGGTCACGTTCCCGATGAGGATCACGTTCTCGATTCTTACCGGAGTGCCCTCAGTAATCAGAAATCTCACCTCGAAGCGTCCTCGCTCTCGGGTTTCCACCTGAGCCTCAATCCGGGTCCCTCTCCATCCGCGGTTCAGATAATAAGTTTCCAGCTTCCCGATTTCTTTTTGAATCTCGGGAGAGAAATAAGGGCCGCCTTCCCGAATCCGCAGCTGGGAGCGGAGGGTTTCCGGACCGACCTGGTCGGCCCCTTCGATGACAATGCTTTCAATCACCTCCTGCGTCCCTTCGATAATCTCGTAGGCGGCCACGGCGCTGCCATCCCGGGGAAGAAACTTAAGAAACACCTGGGCCTCAGGAAAGCCCTCGGCTTGATAAAGCAGCTTGATTTCCCCGGGTAACTCAAAAATTCTCTTCCCATCGATCGAACCAAAAAAGGGAGCCTTTTCCGGCAAACCCAGCTTTCGTCGGAACTCCGCCGGACGAAAATGGCTTAGACCTTCAAACTGAACGGCCCGGATTCTATACCTTCGACCAGGACTTACGGAATGAACGATCCGGGTCACCGATTCCAGTCTTTCCACCTGGGACCTGACGGTGGCGAAAATATACCCTTTTTCCCGAAGATAAGAGAGGATTCGCGCCTCGCCTTCGTTGATTCCCCATTCTTCAAAGATCTGTTCTTCCCAGATCGGATCAATCAACCGAAGCGGGACATCCGCTCCTCGGATGAGAATTTCAATCCGCTCGTTGGGAACTACCCGCAGGGTGAGAGACACGACACGGCGCTCCAAATCCAATTTCTCTTCCGCCAGCTCAATTTCCGCCCGATGATAGCCAAGCTTAAAATACTGATACCTCAGCCGCTCAATTTCTGTTTCCAACTCTGCGGGAATATAGTCTTCTCCCTCTTTGATTTTGATCGCCCCCTTGAAATCTCCCCAAGGGATGTTTCCGCCGCTGATGATCTTGAGGGTCTCGATCCGGACGCGTTCTCCGGGTTGGACAAGAAAGGTCACCTCGATTTCCGGTGTCAGCGGAGAGCGCTGAAGAGCCGTTTCAATCCGCGGCCGAAAATATCCTTCCGCAGACAGGGCGCGGCTCAATTCCTCCTTCGCTCGCTCAAGCTGCTCATCCGAAAAGAAGCCGTCCTCGCGCAGAGAATAAAGGGCCTGCCGCAGGCGTCGGCCCGAGGTTCCGCTCAGTCCCTGGAGACGAATCCGGCGAACCAGAAGTCTGCGGCTGAGAAAAAATCGGAGAACAATCCTGTCCTCGCCGCTTTTTTCAACTCGGACGTCATTGAACAGACCGGTCCAATAGATCTGTTTAAGGCAATCGGAAAGCCTTTTCAGGGAGAACGCCGAACCGGGTTTGATGGTGATCAATCTATCCATATTTCCTGCGTCGGGAAGGCCATCGACGACGATTTCGACTTTTGCCACGACGGGAGCGGGGATTTCTCCGGCAAAGCTGACGGGTCCGAAAAGGCCGGAAGCAAGAACAGCCAAGACGATCCAGAGAGCCCGTCTCCCCGCCACAGGCTTCAGAAGATCAGAATCGGCGGCGAATCTTGACATCGAAACTCACTCGACCGAACTCGTTTCGGGTGCCGACAAGAGAGAATCCGCGGCTGATGTCCCATTCGAGACGGATGATTTCCTCCGTCTGCTTTGTCAGGTTGGTCGAATAATAAATATAAAAATCCCGGGAAATCTTCTTCCCGACCGTCAGTCGGGCGGTCATCTCTGCCGAGGAGCCCATAAGAAAGGGGTCGATTCGGAAGCGATCAAGCCGGAAGAGTTCCTCCGCTCTTCTCGCAGCTCCCCCGGTCAGTTGAGAGGATAAAAGCGAAGCCGTGCTGAGCTGAGTGCTCCTCTCCGCGGAATACGATCTCTTGAACGCCTCTCCCAAAGCCAGAAGGGCCAGGACATCTTCCGACGGCAGGGGCGGGGATGAACTAAACTCGGGTTTCAACTGGTCGGCGAAGCCGGTCAGGGCAAACGTCACTCGGTAATCCTTGACATACGTCTCTCCACGAAAATCGAGATGGGGCACCATGATGGTCGGATTGACAAAGCTCAACCGTCCCTTAAGAAGCTGAAATTTCCTGTCCTGGAAAAAGACGTCTCCAGAGAGGGTCTCGATCGTTCCAAGGACGATGGGGGACCGGATGCTCCCGGAAACGGCCAAATCGAACCGCCCCCGGACCCGCCCCAGGGAATTGTCCATCCAGGCGTTGTCCTCGGCCCTCAGCCTGAGGTTCAGCATCAAGTCGTCAAAGAATCCAGGCTGACGCTGCGTCGAGGGAAAGGGTCTCGAGGAAAAAGCAAATTTCTCCCCGATTTCCCTTCTCCAAGAAAGTCGCCGGACGGACACGTCTCCTTCGAGGAGAAAGCGGCCGGCGTTCTTGATCAACCTGAGAGAGACATCGGTTAGCGCTCTAGTCCGTTCGAGTGGAGAAAGAAGCAGATTCTCTCCCTCCGCCGCAAGGTCAATGGTTTCCACTCCCCCTTTTCCTAGACGGACCTCCCCCGCTCCCTGCACGTTCCCACCGCCGAGCTTTCCCCTAAAGGAACGGACCGAGAAAACATTGTTCTTGATCAATATCAAGCCCGCGAAATCCTCCAAGGCATGAGCAAACTGGGGAAAGGGAAGCAACAAGCCTTGAAGATCGACCCCGCCACTGACATCGACGGCGGGAGGGATTCCGCGCACCTGAACGAGATAGTTCAGGTTGCCCTGAGCACCTTTCCAGGGTAGAAGAAGATCCAGGTTGCCCAGTCGACCTTTGATCTCGACATCGAGTTCGCTCCGGGTAAGAGGAATCTTCGCCTCGACGGAAAACGGATTCGCTTCCTCCTGGATACGGCCCTTGACCTCGAGCCCCAGAGCGTCCGTGAAAAGGCGAAGCTTGATCTCTCCCTCTGTTTCGGCCGGCTGGAAAGGCTTGAAAAGCAGGTTGCGGGTTCTGAAATTTCCCGCCGCCGCTTCTGCTTCTCCATTGGATGCCCTTCTGAGTTCAAGGAAAAGCGTACCGGAGAGGCTCGGATGGAAAGAGGACAGGTCGAGGTGCTCCGCCTCGAGGTCGAGTTCGAGCTTCCGGCGGCTCAACTCCAGGCTTGATGCGGCGATGACTTTTCCCCCGAAAACCTCAAAGCTCAGTCGGCGAAACTCAAGCCGCTCCGGATTCCAGCTGAGTTCGCCTTCCACCCGGCTTAGACTCTGTCCGCCGAAGTCGAGGTTTTGACTGGTGAAACTTCCCTCGACGCTCAATTGATTTTTTTGCTGTTTGACCTGAAACTCGCCCCCCGCTCTTCCCCGCAGTGGAAGCTTGAGGTCAAGCCAGGAAAAAACCCTTTGGGCATCGCCATCTATAAGGCTGAGATCGACATCCAGTTCGGCACCTCGGGAAATAAATTCAACTTGACCGCCGACGAGAGGGTCTTCGACGTCGACCCGGCCAAACACGGTATCTTGCCTCACTTCCACCGATCCCTTCGCTGCGGCCACATCGACTCGCTCCAAACCCGCCGGAGAGAGGTCAAAATCGATCCGGACATCGGGGCGGGAGATTTCGCCCTTCACCTGGATGATCGCTCGACCCCGGCCGCGGATTTCGGGGAAGGTCAGAGCCCCGGGCAAAATCAGAGAGGCAAAAGAACGGCCTTCCTTGACATCCTCCACATCTCCACGGATGACGAGATCGACCTCCCGGGCCGGAGCGACTTTGCCTGTGACCTCCATACGGCCGAAGGATGCCTCAAGCTCTGGCGAAGAAAGTTCAACTTCATCCCTGAGATTCCAGGCGACTCGAACAGGTCCCCGGAGAGGATATTTATGGCCCCGCGGTCTGAGATCCGGATCTCGGAACTCGATATCGGCCTGGAGTCGTTTCTGATCCAGGCTGAAACTTCCCCAGGCCGGCGAACTGACCGGCCAGGGCAGAGCGAGATAGGAAAAGACGGGATCAAGATGGAATCGCTGGAATTCTCCTCGGAGATTTCCGGAGCGGGCTTGAAGAGAGAGATTTTCGTCTCCCCCTTTTCTCCGGATATTCAGGTCGAGCGCAAATCCCGAATCCTCCCCCCGCTCCAATGTTCCCTCGACCTTTTCCAGAAGATAATCGTTGAGTCTGAGATTGCCGCTGGTCAGGCTGGTGAAAAATCGGATTCCGCTCGCCGTCTGGGTCAAATCGCCCTCTCCCTCAAGCTCTCCTTTCCATTCAAAGGGAAGTCCGAGGATCTCGGCCAGGGCATTCATTTCCGCGCTGAAGGAAACGCGGAACTGAGCTTCGATCGGGCGGAAGTTCGACAATGTTCCTCTCGCTCTGATCGCCACCGGCGGGCCGTGGAAGACCAGCTTGTCGACTTCAAGACGGCCGTGGTGACCGGAGGCGTGGAGATTGATCTTCCCGCTCAAGGCCGCCCGATTTGAACCCAGCCAGAGAGAAGAATCCTCCGCCTCTGCCCGAAGAATCAATAACTCTCCCCGAGAGCGGAGATCGACTTTAAGTCCTTTTATCTGGGCGCTGATCGTTTTTCCGAAAAAATGGACCTCGCCCCCGTTCACGGTGGCTCGATCAAGAGCGAAGGGCAAAGACAAAGACAAGCCCGAGCGATCTTTCTTCGTTCCTCCCGTCTCGGATTCGGCGATTCTTAGGATCGCCTCATCGATGACGATGGCCACGGGCCTCTGGTTCTTCAGGAGAGCGGAGAGAGGCAAGCTGACCGACACCTGTCTGGCCGAGAAAAATGGAGTCAGAGAGACGGTCCGGACGTCATCAAGGATAAGAGAAGGAGGAAGGACGCGAAAACGGATCCGATCATAGGCGAAGACCGACTGAATTCGCTTTCTCACTTGCGAGAGGAGGAAATTCCGGAGATACAAACTCCCCCCCAGCAATATGGCGACGAGGGTTGAAAAAGCCGCCAGGGAAATGATGCGTCTTCGGGTCATTCTTCAGCCAGAGTTCAATATAGCATAGAAATCATTCGACGCTGAAGAGAATGGAACCGGCCTCGACATAATCGCCGGCCGAAAAATGAAGCCGGGTGATGCGTCCGGACTGGGGCGATTTGATTTCGTTCTGCATTTTCATGGCCTCGACGATAAGGACGGGCTGCCCTTCGGCCACCCGCTCTCCTTCCGCGGCCAGCACCTGAATGACCCTGCCGGGCATGATGAGCTTGACATCTCTCTTTTTAAGCCGACTTTTCTCTTCTTTCAGCCTGCCGGCGCTGAGTTTCCTTTCCAGCCGAAAACTCCGACCGTTGACGAAAACCTGATAACCGGTGGCATGGGTCGTGATCACGATGTTGAAAACTTTCCCCTCGACTTTTAGCAGGAGTTTTTCCCGGCCGAGCCACTCTTCTTCGACGTCATAGACGTGATCGCCGATTCGCGCCTCAAGCCGATGGGTGGTTTTCTGCTCGAGGCGAATCTCGCACTCTTTTTCTCCGAGCCAGAAGGAAAGATTCATTCTATAACCTATTGTTCAAATGGTCGATTCTGCCTTGAGTTTTCCAGGGACTCTCGTTCCTCCGGGTCCGCCTCGGTTCCGGCCGCTTGAGGTCCAGCCGACTTTTGAGGGCCGCAGCGATCAGAGCGGCAACCTCCGCCTCAGGCTCGCCACATTCCGCTTCGCTCTCCAACTCGGAAATGAAATGGGTCGTATACCGACCGGCGATGAACTGAGGATGAGCCAGGATCCGCTTAAAAAAGGGAATCGTCGTCTTGATCCCGTAAATCTGGTACTCGGAGAGAGCTCTCTGCATCCGTTCGATGGTCTCTGACCGCGTTTTTCCCCAGGCAATGAGCTTGGAGAGCAAGGGATCATACTCCAGCGGAACGCTGTAACCCTCGTAGATTCCTCCATCATCTCTCACTCCGGGTCCGGCGGGAACCTGAAGATAAAGAATCTTGCCGGGCGAGGGCATAAAATCATTCGTCGGATCTTCGGCCATGATCCGACATTCCATCGCATGTCCCTGAGGCCTGATTTCCTCCTGCCGGAAAGAAAGCGGACGGCCGCACGCGATCTCGATCTGGCACTTGACAAGATCAATTCCGGTGACCATTTCGGTGATCGGATGCTCCACTTGGAGGCGGGCATTCATTTCCAAAAAATAGAAATTTCTCTGCCCGTCGACCATAAACTCGACCGTACCGGCGTTTCGATAGCCTATAGAGGAAGCGGCTTTTACGGCCAGCTCGCCCATTCTCCGCCGCGTCTCCTCATCCAGAAAAGGCGACGGCGTTTCTTCCAGAATCTTCTGATAGCGGCGCTGGATGGAACACTCTCGCTCTCCGAGATAAACGACGTTGCCATGGTCATCAGCCAGGATCTGGATTTCGATATGATGCGGGTCCGAGAGGTATTTTTCGAGATAGACCGCCGGGTCACCGAAGCTCGAAAGTGCCTCCGAGCGGGCCATCTGGAAGGCCAAACGAAGATCTTTTTCCGAGCGAACGAGTCGCAATCCTTTCCCGCCTCCACCGGCGGCCGCTTTGAGCAGGACAGGATAGCCAATTTCAGCAGCGATTCTTGGCAACTCTTCCTCATCGTCCATCGGCTCCAGAGTTCCGGGAATCACCGGAACTCCGGCCTCGACCATCTTCCGCCGGGAGGACGTCTTCTCCCCCATCAGCCTCATCGGCCCTGAAGGAGGCCCGATGAAAACAAGACCCTCTTCCTCGCATCTCTTGACAAATTGAGGATTTTCCGCCAGGAACCCGTAGCCGGGATGAATCGCCTCGGCCCCGCAGTGTTTTGCCGTCTCGATAATTTTCTGGATATCCAGGTAGCTCAAAGCGGGAGCGGCATCGCCGATCCAGTAGGCCTCCTCAGCCAGACGGACATGAAGCGCCTGGCGGTCGGCGGAAGAGAAAACGACGGCCGGAATGATCCCCATCTCGCGGCAGGAGCGGATCACCCGGACGGCGATCTCGCCTCGGTTGGCGATGAGGATCTTTTTGAACATTTAAAGAGGAATATTGCCGTGCTTTCGCGGCGGATTCTTATCCCTTTTATTCTCGAGCAAGCGGAGAGCGGAGATGATTTTCGGCCGGGTGAAGCGCGGCTCGATGACCTCGTCGAGATAACCCTTCTCGCAGGCGATATAGGGATTGGCAAACTTTTCTCGGAATTCCGCAATCCTCTCCTCACGAAGGGCAGAAGAAACCGATTTCCCTTCGAAGTCGCGCTTATAGACGATATTCACCGCTCCTTCCGGTCCCATGACGGCAATCTCGGCCGTAGGGTAAGCGAAATTGATATCGGCCCGGATGTGTTTGGAAGCCATGACGCAGTACGCGCCGCCATAGGCCTTGCGGGTAATGACCGTGATTTTCGGCACCGTCGCCTCGGCAAAAGCATAGAGGAGTTTGGCCCCGTGCCGAATGATGCCGCCGTGTTCCTGAGCGACACCGGGCAGAAACCCTGGAACATCCTCAAACGTGAGGAGTGGAATATTGAAGGCATCGCAAAAGCGGACGAAGCGAGCGCCCTTGTCCGAGGCGTTGATATCCAGAGCCCCGGCCAGATGATCCGGCTGATTGGCCACCACACCGACCGATTTTCCGGCCAGACGCCCGAAGCCGATGACGATGTTTTTGGCCCAATCTGCCTGGACCTCAAAAAAATTATTCTCGTCCAAGACCTCTTTGATCAGCCGGCGGATGTCATACGGCAGATCAGGATCGTCGGGGACGATCAGGTCGACGGACTCGCTTGTCCTGTCCCAAGGATCGTCGCTCTCTCTCTCCGGCGGATCCTCGAGATTATTATTGGGGATGAACGACAGAAGACTCCGGATGAGCGACAAGGCATGAGGCTCGTCTTCGGCGGCGAAATGAGCCACGCCGCTCAGGCTGCTGTGGGTTTCAGCCCCGCCCAGTTCTTCCATGGTGACGTCCTCGTGGGTGACGGCCTTGATCACGTCCGGACCGGTGATGAACATGTTGCTGATCTCTTTGGTCATGATGATGAAATCGGTAATGGCGGGCGAATAGACGGCTCCGCCGGCGCACGGACCCAGAATGGCTGAAATCTGAGGGATGACGCCAGAGGCAAGAACGTTGCGCAAAAAGATATCCGCGTACCCGGCCAGGCTGGCCACTCCCTCCTGGATGCGCGCCCCGCCGGAATCATTGAGACCGATTAAAGGACAGCCGACTTTCATCGCCAGATCCATGATCTTGACGATCTTGGCGGCGTTAGCCGCGCTCAAAGATCCCCCGAATACCGTGAAATCCTGGGCGAAAACAAAGACCGGACGGCCGTCGATCCGGCCGTAACCGGAGACGACGCCGTCTCCGTAAATCCGTTTCTTTTCCATGCCGAAATCATGGCTGCTGTGGACGACAAGCTTGTCCGTTTCCTCAAATGTGCCCTCATCGAGGAGAAGGAGGATTCGTTCCCGGGCGGTCAGCTTTCCGGCTTGGTGCTGGCGCTCGATTCGCTCGGCTCCGCCCCCGAGCTCGGCCAATCTGTTTTTTTCCCGCAGAACCTCGATTTTTTTCTTGATGCTCATCTCGATTCGCCTGAGATCTGGATCATTTGTTGACCTTCCCCCAGTCTCTCAGGAACCTCTCCATCCCGACATCGGTCAAGGGATGTCGGACCAGCTTTTCGATCACGGCAAAGGGGATGGTCGCGATATCCGCTCCCAGAAGGGCGGCCTCGACGACATGCCGGGGATGACGGATACTGGCCACGATGACCTCCGTTTCAAACCCGTAGTTGTCAAAGATCGTCAGGATTTCCCTGACCAGGCCCATCCCCTCTTCGGAGACATCATCCAGCCGGCCGATGAACGGACTGACATAGCGCGACCCCGCTTTGGCGGCGAGAAGCGCCTGGCTCGATGAGAAGATCAGGGTCGTATTGACATGGATGCCCTCTTGGGCCAGAACCCGTGTCGCTCTGAGCCCCTCAAGGCAAATGGGAATCTTGACGACGATATTGGAGGCCATTTTGGCCAATCCTCTTGCCTCGGAGATAATGTCCTCGGACTGGCTGCTGACGCATTCCACGCTGACCGGTCCGGCGCAGATCCCGCAAATCTTCCTGATGAGGTCCTCGAAGCGCAAATTCTCTTTGGCGCAGAGCGAGGGGTTGGTCGTGACGCCGTCCAGGAACCCCCAATCGGCAACCTGGCTGATCTCTTTGATATTGGCCGTGTCGAGAAAAAATTTCATCGTTTTTCTCCTCTCTTTTCCTCTTCGTCTTGCTCTAATTTCCCCTTCCCGTCTATTCTCAAGTTTTCGGGCCTCGGCTTTTTTGTTCTTCTTTGCCGGCTCCGGCCTGGCCGATCTCGAAACCTCCATTCAGACACATTTCAACCGCCGCTGACGACCGTGTTGGAGAGAGTTCCGATTCCTTCGATCTGGACATCGACCCGATCGCCAGGTTTAAGCGGCCCGATGCCGGCAGGAGTTCCCGTCGTGATGATATCACCCGGAAGAAGGGTCATCACTCCGGAGATGAATCGGACAAGCTTGGGAACCGAAAAGATCATATTCGCCGTCGAAGCGGACTGTCTGAGGCGGCCGTTGAGGAACGTCTTGAGACGGAGCCGGGAAGGATTGACTTCTGTGGCGATGCAGGGCCCGATGGCGGCAAACGTATCGAATGATTTCGCCCGAGTGAACTGGACGTCTTTTTCCTGAAGGTCCCGGGCCGTCACATCATTAAAACAGGTATAGCCGAGAATATAGGG